>WLWL01000262.1 GCA_012103605.1 Candidatus Nanopelagicales bacterium | reverse complement strand
TAGGCGCTTCCCTGATGGGTGCTGCGGGAGCCACCGCAGCACCGGGAGACGTCAGCGAGATCGGGCTAGCGGCCGGTTCAACCCCACGAGATGTCGCTGAGGGTCCTGACGGGAATATGTGGGTGACCGGTGGCGCCTCCAACACGATCGCCAAGGTGACGACGGCAGGCGCCGTCACCGCGTACGCGCTTCCCCTCCCCGCCAACGTGAGCAATCCGTGGAGTATTGCCGCTGGTCCCGATGGAAACATGTGGTTCACCCTTCGCTCGGGTGGAAAAATTGGTCGCATCACAACGTCTGGAGCGGTATCCCTCATTGACCTCCCGGATGCGAGCATGCAGCCGCAAGACATTGCGGCCGGCCCCGACAACAACATGTGGTTCACCGAGATTGGCGGGCGTATAGGTCGCGTCACGATGGCGGGCGCGGTAACTATGTTCACCGTCCCGTGGGCGAACTCGCGGCCGCACAGCATCGTCTCTGGCGCGTCGCCCCAAACCCAAGGATTGAATTTCACGGACGCCGGCGCTGATCGAGTCGGCTTCATCGTCATTGATGGCACCATCTACGGAAATATCCAACTGACAGCCGGCTCTCAGCCCGCCGGCATAGCCAATATCGACGGATCTATCTGGTTTGCAATGACGGGCTCGAACAAGCTGGGGAAGACGCTTCCGGGAACGTCTGGCACTTTCCTGGAAACCGCCGTGACCGGTGGACCCACGGATATCGCGAGCGGCGTCGGCAACACGATGTGGATTTCCCTGTCGGCGCGAAACTCGGTTGCCAAATATTCCGTCCAGGGGGCGCCCCTGGCGGAGTACCCCTTGACCAGTCCGAATTCCCTGCCCGCCGGTCTTGCCGAGGGGCCGGATACGAATATCTGGGTTGCCCAAACGAATGCTGGAAAGGTCGCGCGGGTTCTTTCCGGGCAGGTCCCGGTATCAACGGCGGCACCCGCGATTTCTCCCACAACGGGCGTGAAGGCGGGGACAACATTGACAGCGTCGGACGGTACGTGGGAGTACGCCGCCGGCAGTTACCTCTACCAATGGCAAGCATGCTCGAACGGTGCTGATACAAACACTTGCTCCAACATCAGTGCAGCAACAAGCAAGACATATGTCGCAACCGCTGGAAACACGAATCAGTATCTGCGGGTTTCAGTGCAGGGCGTGAACGGCAGTGGTGCTGGAACTCCGGCGTTTTCTTCACTTGTTGGTGTCGCAACAACTCCACCTCCCGCACCCACACCGGTCACCGGCGGCCAGACCGTCACCATCGCCGAGGGCGTGACGTTGACCCTGAAGTCCGCCAAGCGATCGAGAGCCGGAAAGAAGCGCTCGTTCGCAGTGATCGCCAACACATCGAACATCAAAGGCAAGGTGCGCATCTCCATTGTGGATGCAGCCGGTCGCGAACGACAGGTGGTGGCCAAGGGTCGCTGGCTCAAGCCTCTCGGCGCGAACACCAAACGAGCCCTCAAGCGCAAGCGGATCAGCCGGAGCCTGTCGCCCGGCACCTACACCGTGAAGGCCGCGTTCACGCCAACGCCGGCTTTCCGAGACAACTACCCGGTGGCCACGATGTCGAAGGTGATCACCATTCGCCCGCCGCGCTAGCAGCGCTAGTGTCCGTTCGTGCGCACGGAGACGATCGTGCACGTAGTCCACGTGCATGCCGAAGGTGAAGTCGGTGATGTTGTCGTCGGCGGCATCCAGCCACCCCCGGGCGATTCCCTCTGGGAACAGGCCCGCTGGGTGGCAAGTGACGGAG
>WLWL01000261.1 GCA_012103605.1 Candidatus Nanopelagicales bacterium | reverse complement strand
TCGATGCGGCGGTGGAGGAAACGGCAGACACACTGGCGTTTCTCGCCCACTGGACAGGCATGGAAGGCTAGAGCCCGACAACCATCACGGCCGCAGATGAGGACAACATGAGCGACATTCAGGAGTTCATCCAAGACATATTCGCCGCCGGTCCGACCGGAGTGATTCTTCGGGTCGTCATCATCCTCGTCATCGCGTTCGTCGCGCAATGGATCGGTGGCCGCGCCATTCGTCGATCTGTTCTGGCCGTGACCAGCCGCGCACCCAAACGACGCGCGGGTCAATTGCGCGGTGCGGAAGACGACGAACTCGCGACCACACTCATGGAGGACCGACAAGGCCAACGGGCTCACGCGCTCGGGTCACTGGCCAAGAACGCGCTGACCATCATCATCTGGGTGATCGCCGTCATGATGATCCTGAGCACGCTCGGCGTGAACATCGCTCCCATCATCGCCAGCGGTGCCGTCATCTCCGCCGTCCTCGGTTTCGGAGCCCAGACCTACATCGCGGATTACCTGAACGGCATCTCGATGATCTTCGAGGATCAGATGGGAATCGGAGACACGGTGGAGCTCGGCGGAATTGTGCTCGGGGAGGTCGAAGAGACCGCCCTGCGGTACACGCGTATTCGCGACTTCTGGGGTGTGGTCTGGTATGTCCGCAACGGCCAGATCCAATCGGTAGCGAACCAATCGCAAGGGTGGACCTACTCACTCATCGAGATTCCCGTTCCCTACGACGAGGACCTCACCAGGGTGCAACAGGTTGTCGATGCCGTTGGTCAAGAGATGGGTGAGGATCCGCAGTACAACGGAGTGCTACTGGGTGCTCCCTATTACTCCAACGTCACCGAACTCACCGCCACATCTGTCGTGGTCCGGGTCAACACCAAGATCGTCCCGAACGGCAACCAGTGGTACGCAGGCCGTGCCATCCGACAACGCATGAAGGAGGGACTGGACGCAGCCGGTATCCGGATTCCGTACGACGGCATTCAAGTCCGCACCTTCCAAGCCGGAGTGCAGGAAGTGCCCCCCAAGCCTCCGGGCGATTCCGGTGGTTCGACTCCACAAGCGACCGGAGAACAGCTCAACGCCGATGAAAACCCCGGGGAGGCTCGCCCCTGAGTCGCGTCCCTGCACGATTGCCGGAACACTGGGTGCATGACGTTGCGATGCCTGGTCACTGGCGCCACCGGATACGTCGGTGGACGGCTCGTCCGTGAACTTGTCGCGCGCGGCCACAGTGTGCGCGTTCTGGTGCGAAGCCCGGAGAAGATGCGTGACTTCCCATGGGCGGATCAGATCGAGGTCGTCGCCGGCGATGCAACCAACAGCGACGACCTCACCCGGGCGATGGAGAACATCGACGTCGCGTACTACTTGATGCACTCGCTGCAAGAGGGATCAAACCTCGAAGAGGCAGAAACCCAGATGGCGCGCACGTTCGCCGCGGCCGCTAGCGAGAGTTCTCTTCGCCGGATCGTTTACCTCGGAGGGTTGGCGCCTGACGTCCCCGAACGCGACATGTCCCCGCACATGCGCTCGCGCGTTCGGGTAGGGCAGATCCTGCGCGAGTCGGGCATACCCACCGTGGAGTTTCGCGCCGCGGTCATCATCGGCTCGGGATCAGCATCCTTCGAGATGCTGCGCTACCTCACCGAACGCCTACCCGCCATGATCACGCCCCGGTGGGTGCGCACGAAGACGCAGCCCATCGCCGTGCGCGACGTTCTTCGCTATCTCGTGATGGCGGCCGACCTTCCACCGAGCGT
>WLWL01000260.1 GCA_012103605.1 Candidatus Nanopelagicales bacterium | reverse complement strand
ACTTCGCCGGACGCGCCCTGTCTGCCATCACCGTGGTTCTCGCTGTCTGGATATCCCTGCGCTTGTTCACGCATCGAGGGATTGCCGCTGCTGGCGCACTGGTCATGTCTGCGCTACCCATCACCTACGTGTGGCCGGGGGTCTCAAGCCCCTCGGCAGGATTCCTGCTGCTGGCGATCGCCATTGCGTGGCGCTGGCGCAACCCATCGTCTTACGTGACAGCCACAGCCATCACGTGGCTGGCCGCGGCCGTCCGACCGGAATTTGTCTGGGCTGCCTTGGGTGTGACCGTCACAGTCGCCGTCGTCCTTGTCCTCTCCGTCACCCGCAAGCACATAACGGTCACCACAGTCACGAGCCTGGGATTCGGCCTCGTGGCAATGCCACTGATCCTCACCATTGCTTACGGAAATCCAGTAGACCTCGGCACCCGAAGTTGGGAGGCATTCGAACAACACTACGAGTTTCGCTTTGCCACCGAATCCGATGACCCCTGGCAGATAGACGCGGATGTTATTGGCCGCGATTTCCCTGGAGCGTCATCAATTGCTGCTGCGGCAACGGCAAACACGCCCGCCTTCGTCACACACGTCGGCAGAAACATTTTTGCCCTGCCGATTTCCACGGGAGGGCACTTCATGGGCCTTGGTGGCGACTCCCGCAGTCAGAATCTCATCGGCGTAGCCACCGCTGGCCTGTGGTTAACCGCCCTCACGGTGGCACTCGTACGTTCCCCCGCTCGTACCCGAGCCTTTACCCAACGGTCGTGGCGAACTCTCGTCGCACCTCAATCGAGAGGTGCGATGGTCATTGCCGTCATCGTGGTCGGTGCCGCTCTGGTCTCCACTGTGGTCATCTATCCACGCCCGCACTATCTGGTACTCGCCGTCGCAATTCTCATCACAATGACCGGATTAGTGATCGCCGATCTGGCAAACCCCCGCGTGACTCCATGGTTGCCCGTGACCGCCATCATGGCGACCAGCGCGCTCGCTCTCACTGCACACCTCTTCTCCCCGATGGGTTCTGCCAACAAGCTCAATGCAGAGTCGCTGCGGGCACTGAATGCTCTTCCAGACACATGGATACTGCTCACACCCGAGCGCCCCATCGACATCTATCTTGTTGACGGACAGCAGATCATTAATCCCTCGGAAGAGACACTCGCCCAGGCCGAAACATTTAGCGACCTAGTAGAGAGTTCTGGCGTGAACGTAATCTTCGACGGCATCTTGTTTCGTCAAGCCGAGTACGCGCAGTTGCCAGGCTTTGACGCCTTTCTTCAGGATCCGACGATCTTGGGTTTTGAGCCCGTGATTCCAGGCAGCCCCTTCCTGGTCCGCCGCTGACCGTCCAGCCCTCGCTTAAGGTTCTCAGGTGACAGCCGTGCATCCAGTCTCCCGTCGCCGCGCCGCGAGCGAAGCTGGAATAGCGGCACTTGTTGCCACCGCTCTGTCGCTCATCGTCTTCGGTCCCATCCTGAAATGGATCGCGACCGGATGGGCCGGCGGCGATTTGCTGTCCACGTACGTGAATGCAGAGGTTTGGCAAGGATTTCGCTACCGGGTTACCGATCAATTCGGGTTTCCCCTCGGAATGAACTTGAACTACTTCCCTGGCATCGACATCACCGAAAACACGTTCGCTCAATTGGTCACCGTCGTGACGGGCCAACCCTTCATCGGTATCAATCTCCTCGTCATGCTGACCTTCCCGTTGGTCGCCTTTCTCGCCTATTTCCTCTTCCGCATGACCGGCCTCACCGGGGCCCTCGCCATCGC
>WLWL01000007.1 GCA_012103605.1 Candidatus Nanopelagicales bacterium | reverse complement strand
AGGAATCGCGCTCGGGGTCGAACCACTCGACATCCATCGATGTGCTCGTCCAGAGGTTGTTCATGAAGGACTGCACCGCGGCCATCCGGTCGCTTTGCCGCGCCTGCATTTGGGCGTGCGACCAGTAGATCGGGTAGATCTCCGGACGGGAGCCGACCGATGCGAAGAAGTCATCCCCTGATCCTCGGTAGTCCTCGAAGAAGTGGTTGCCTTCGACGTAGTTGAGGATGGATCGGTCCCACTCCAATGCCTGCTCACGGTCGAAGTGGCCACGCACCACCAGGCACCCGCGCGTCTTGACCAGGTCTCGTTGCGCTTTGGTGACGGTGCCCCGCGCGATGTCGTCGAAGTCGATCTCCGGCCAGATCGACTCCCCCGCGGCCTTCGCCGCGTCGATCACCCGCACGCGCTCGGCGATGCGCTCCTCGAGGGCCTGCGCGACCTGCTCCACCGACCGGCCGCTCGACTCGATCGATGCGCGGATGGCCGACTTGACCTCACGGATGGCGGCCGGGAGATCGTCCGGGGTCTCCTCCCAGTGCGGCAGCGCTTCCACCGAGGGTGAAGCGGACACAGTCATGGCATCTCCTCACGTGCGGCGTCCACCGGGTGCCGGTGCCACTGCTGGTGCCGGTGCTCGTGAACCAGAGAGTAACGCGATCGAAAACCCGCGATGCGCAAAAACCGGACTCCACAACCGCTAGATTCGCTCGGCACTCCCAACCGATGAGGACGATCCATGAACGCATCTAAGGACGCACCACCCACCGTTGTCATCGTCGGGACCGGGCAGATCGGCGCGGTGCACGTGGAGTGCGCGCGACGAGCCGGAGCAACGGTGGTGGGCCTGGTGGGCTCGAGCCCGGATCGGGCGCGAGCGAAGGCGACGGCCTGGGGCGTTCCGGTCGTCTACTCCGATCTCGAGGAGCTACTCGAGCAACCCGATATCGACGTCGTGCACATCGCGAGTCCTAACCATGTGCACGCATCCCAGGCGATCGCGGTGGCCAACGCCGGTAAGCACGTCATTTGCGAGAAGCCGATGGCGCTCGACTCTGCAAGCGCCGGCGCCATGGTCGATGCCGCGCAGGCTGCCGGGGTCGTTCATGCGACCTGCTTCAACTTTCGCTTCTATCCGCTGATGCATGAAGCGCACGCCATGATGCGCTCCGGCGAGGTGGGAGAGCCACGCTTCCTCACCGGTTCGTATCACCAGGATTGGTTGTTCGAGGACACCGACTGGAATTGGCGCTTGGACTCCGAGCGGGCGGGAGATCTGCGTTCGGTGGCCGACATCGGCTCGCACTGGCTCGATCTGATGTCGTGGATCTCCGGGCGGCGCGTCACCGAGGTCTGCGCGGATCTGCACACGTTCATTCCGGTGCGGTATCGACCGCACGGGGAGGTCGAGACGTTCAGCGGGGCGTCCGCAGCCGGGGGCGAACCCGTGTCGATCGACACCGACGATGCGGCCAGCGTTCTGTTGCGCCTGGAGGGAGGCGCCCGGGGCTCGTTCTCGGTGTCCCAGGTGTCGGCGGGCCGCAAGAACGATCTGCGATTCGAGCTCGCCGGATCACAACGGGCGTTGATGTGGAGTTCGGAAGCCAGTGACACGTTGTGGATCGGTCGGCGCGGCCGCACCAGTGAGGTCCTGCTGAAAGATCCCGTGCACCTGTCCGACGAGGCGCGCTCGGTGGCGTTCTACCCGGGTGGTCACGTCGAGGGGTACGCCGAGGCGTTCACCGCATTCTTCGCGAGCGTGTACGACGACGTTGCTCGCGGTGGGCCCGCCGCTGCGCCGCGCTACCCCACTTTCGTCGACGGCTACCACGGAGCGTGCGTCGCGGACGCCATCCGGGCGAGTGCCGCCTCGGGTGCGTGGACCGAAGTTCGGTATTGATGCACGGTCGCTGCGGCGCAGTAGACTCCCGTTAGTCGATGCACCTATAGGTTGCGTCGAGGACAACTGAATACCACCAAGGGGAGCTCACGCGATGGCGGTGGGCTGAGAGGGCAGACGCGTCTGCCGACCCGCTGAACCTGATCTGGGTAATGCCAGCGCTAGGGAGGAAACATGAAGCGCATTCCCGCAGTTCTCGCCGCTATGAGCCTTGCGTCCGTTCTCGGGCTCGCCGCGTGCAGTTCCGAGACCACCGACACCGAACCCGAGGCCGCGAGCACCGCGGACCTCGCCGGTCAAACCGTTCAACTACTCACGCACGACTCGTTCGCGCTCAGCGACGACGTCATCGCCGACTTCGAGGCATCCACGGGCATCACCTTGGAGTTGGTATCCGGTGGTGACGCGGGGTCGATGGTGGCCGGAGCCATCCTGGCCGCCGGAGCGCCCACCGCCGACGTCATTTTCGGGGTGGATAACACCCTCGTGACGCGGGCCTTGGACTCCGATGTCTTCGAGGCCTACACCTCGACCGAGGCCGACGCGCTGCGCCCCGAGCTCGCCGAACGGTCCTTCGATGGTCGAGTGACACCGATCGATTTCGGCGATGTGTGCATCAACGTCGACGACACCTACTTCGCCGCCGAGGGCATCGCTCCCCCGACCACCCTCGACGATCTCACCGACCCGCAGTACCGCGACCTGCTCGTGGTTCAAGACCCCGGCACGTCGTCCCCGGGCCTCGCTTTCGCGCTATCCACCGTGTCCCGATACGGCGACGCTTGGGTCGACTACTGGCAACGACTGCGAGAGAACGGAGTGAAGGTCGCCGGCTCATGGAGCGACGCTTACTACGGCGACTTCACCTTCGGTGGTGGTGGCGACCGTCCCATCGTCGTCTCGTACGCCACCAGCCCACCCGCCGAGATCGTCTACGCCGAGGGCGAGCCGCCCGAGGTGCCCTCCACATCGGTGATGACCGATGGCTGCTACCGGCAGGTCGAGTACGCCGGAATCCTCGCCGGGACCGACCAGCCGGAGGCTGCCGCGCTCGTCATCGACTGGTTGCTCTCCCCGGACGTGCAAGCGGATATCCCACTGAACATGTTCGTCTTCCCTGCCCGCGACGGTACGGCCTTGCCCGAGGTGTTCGAACGCTTCGCGCCGCAGGTACCCGACGCCGAGGAGCTGTCCTCGGGGTACATCGCGGACAACATCGACGAGATTCTCGCCAAGTGGGGTGCCGTGATGGGCCGCTAGCGCTCCTCACGCACACGTTCTGAAGCTCAGCACACGATGACGGCACCGACCTGGTTGCGGTGGGCGTGGATCGCGCCCGCCGGCTTCCTGCTTGCGTTTCTGGTGGTGCCGCTGGCATCACTGGCGGGGCAAGTCCTCTCGCCGGGAACGATCGAGTACCTAGCGGACTCACTTGCGTGGCGAGTCGCGGGACTGGCGACGGTGCAAGCACTGGCGAGCACCGCTGTTTCGCTGACCATCGGATTGCCTATGGCCAACGTGCTCACCCGGTATCACTTCCCGGGACGACGATGGGCTCTGGCTTTGGCCACCGTGCCGTTCGTCCTACCCACCGTGGTGGTCGCGTTGGCGTTTCGATCGCTGGTCGGCTCCGATCTCGGTTCGGGTTTCCTCATCGTTGTGCTCGCGCACGCGTACCTGAATATGGCGGTGGTGGTGCGGATCGTGGGTGCCCGCTGGTCCACCATCGATCCTCGACTCGATATCGCCGCGAGGACTCTGGGCGCATCACGGTGGACGGCGTTTCGCACCGTGACACTGCCTGCCCTCGGCCCGGCCATCGCATCGGCCGCAGCCATCGTGTTCGTCTTTTCTTTCACCTCACTCGGCATCGTGCTGCTGCTCGGAGACTCCACCACCCGCACCCTCGAGTCATTGGTGCTTCGACAAACCTCCATCCTTTTGGATTTTCAAGCCGCCGCGGTCAGCGCCGCTATCCAGGCGATCGTCGTTGGCTCGGTGTTGTGGTGGGCTGCGCGCACGCGCAACGCGATCTCCGGGGGTGCGCTGCGCACCTTCCGTCTGCGACGTCCACTCGGATCGAGTCGATGGGCCGTCGGCATCGTTGTCACGGCGACCGTCGTCATCGTTCTCGCCCCGGTGTCCTCACTGGTGTGGTCGTCGGTGCGCTCGTCGTCCGGCTTCACGATGAGCTGGTGGGCGATCTTCGCCGGTTTCGAGACGATCGACGCGGGGAGCACTCGGATCGGGTCGCCGCTGAGTGCCATGGCGCGGTCCCTGTCGTTCGCACTCATCACCGGGCTCGTTGCAGCCGCTATCGGTGGCCTCGCCGCGATGAGCGTGCTGGCGCATCGACTCGGACGGGCCTTCGCGCTCGCGACGGCACTGCCGCTGGGGATATCGGCGGCGACGCTGGGCCTGGGCACGATGCTGGCGTATGGGCGTCCGCCAGTGGATCTGCGCGCCACCGGCCTGTTGATCCCGATCGCCCACGCCCTGATCGCCGTTCCGCTCGTCGTCGCGGTCGCCACCCCAACCCTGCGTTCCACCGATTCCCGCCTCGTGACCGTCGCCGCCACCCTCGGCGCCCGGCCGTCGCGAGCGTGGTGGACCGGCTACGGGCCCACTCTTCGGACAGTGATGATCGCGGCCGGGGGTCTCGCCTGCGCGGTGTCTCTCGGAGAGTTCGGGGCTGCCTCCTTTCTCGCTCGAGCCGACGGCCCTACGGTTCCCCTCGTGATCGCGCGACTTCTCGGTCGTCCCGGTGAAGCGTCCTTCGGGGTGGCGGCGGCAATGGCGGTCGTTCTCGTCGTCATGACCACCACGCTGGTCGCCGCCGTCGACCGCGGAGGTCGACGATCGTGAACGGCCACACGCTGACGTGCGAGAACCTCACCATCGGATACGAATCCGCGTTGCGCGAACCCGTGACCTTCACGGTGCCGCCCGGGAGCGTGCTGGCCGTCGTCGGGCCGAGTGGCTGCGGAAAGTCAACGCTGCTGTCCACGATCGCCGGTGTCATTCCTGCTCGCTCGGGTCGCGTTCTCATCGACGGGGTCGATGTCACGCACTTGCCCACGCACACCCGCAAAGTGGCCATGGTGTTTCAAGAGCCGCTGTTGTTTCCGACAATGACGGTGCGCGACAACGTCGCGTACGGTCCGCGTCGATCCGGCGCATCGGCAAGTGACGCCCGGAGTACAGCAGAGGAACTCTTGAGTTGGGTGGATCTCGCGGGCCTCGGCGACCGGAACGTCGATCAACTCAGCGGTGGCCAGGCGCAACGGGTGTCCCTCGCCCGAGCGCTGGCCGCCGACCCCACTGTCCTATGTCTCGACGAACCGTTCAGCGCCTTGGACGCGCCACTGCGATCCCGCCTGGCCGCCGACGTCCTCGCCCTGGTTCGCCGCACCGGCATTCCCGCCGTGCACGTCACCCACGACCCCGAAGAGGCGGAGACGATGACCGGGAATAACTCCTCCGGGTCCATACTTTCTTTGTGAGAGGCGAACGACTACGCAAGCGAGCGGCACGGATCGATCGCTCGTATACCCGGATCGCGGTGGCTACCTCGCTCGCTGCCTTCCTTGCCTACATCGTGGCGCAGGCACTTCCCTTCGCCAGCTCTGTTCCTGCGGCGATCACCGCCGTGATCGCCACCCAGGCGAGCTTCCATCAGGCAACCAAGGGTGCGTTCATCCAGGTCATCGGAGCCCTCGTCGGTGCCGCCGTCGCGTTGGGGATCGTGTCTGTTGTCGGGAGCGGGGCGGTGACGATCCTTTTGTTGGTCGCCTTGTGTTTCGTCGTCGCCCGACTCTTGCACGTCGCGAGTCCTGACGAATCGCCACTGGTGGCGACCGCTCTTGCCGTCACGGTGATCTTGGTCATCGGAACGAACCTGACCACCGAGCTCGCCGTTGAACGATTCGCAGGCATCGTGATCGGCGCCATCTTCGCGGTCCTCGCCAGCTACGTCGCGTCTCCGACGAAGGCCACTCGCAACTTGGAAGACAAGGCCGATGATGTGCAAGAGCGCCTCGGGCAACTCTTGGAACGCATCGCCGTCGAACTACGCACCGATCCCGGTCCGGAAACCGTGCGGGCCTGGTTCGACGAAGCCGTCGATTTGCGCAATCAAGTACTCGGTCTGGCCGCCGGCCTGGAAGACCTGAAGATGAATCGCCGGTGGAGCATTCGGGTGACCACCTCGGACTTGCACGCCGTTCAAGCCGAAGTTGACGCCTGCCAGATCATGTCCACCCGCGCGTTGTCGTTGGCATCGGATCTACGTCGCGCATCGACGAGCAACACCGACGGTTCCGGTGCCCTTCCCCCGGCGGCGCTGTCGCCGCTGGCCGACTTGATCGCGGCGACCGCGGCGAACCTAGCCACCGACGACCCCACGCGGACTATCGGCAAGACCGCCGCCCATCAAGCGGTGCGGGAAGCCGAACGAACCGCACAGATCGCACTCATCGGCGGCATCGTGTCGCATATGGAGCAGATCAATCAGGCGAAGGTGGACGAAGAGGAAGCCGGTCACCTACCCCGGTAATTCGGTCCTCAGAAAAGACCGTACGAAAAGTCAGTGACAGGAGCGGCATTCGCACGAGGTGTGAGGGGTACTGCGGGTGCGTGGGTCTCGGGCCCCCCGCACCCGCAGTGCCTTAAGTTCATCGCTATTTCGGAGATCGCGCATCTTGAGATGACGAGCCCGCTCATCAGGGCCGGATCAGTCCAGCGCCGCCAGGGCGCTCGCGTAGTCATCGGGGTTCCGCGCCTCACCCGGACCGTTGACCACCGACCACCGGATGACTCCGTCGCGGTCGAGAACGTACGTCGCCCGGGTCGCGAACCCGGTCTTCTCCCAGAAGGCTTCGTAGGCCCGGGACACTTCCCCGTGCGGCCAGAAGTCGCTGAGCAGCTGATGGGTGAGGCCCTCGGTCTCGGCGAACACCTTCAACGAGGCGGGCGCATCGCACGAGATGCTGACCATCACGGTGTCGTCGTTGTCGAAATCGCCGATCCGATCCCTGATCGCGCACATCTCACCGGTGCAGGTGCTGGTGAAGGCGAATGGGTAGAACATCACCACGACCTTCTTGCCACGAAAATCGGATAAGGACACTTCCTGGCCGAACTGGTTGCGCAGCGTGAAGTCAGGAGCGATCGTGCCTACCTCGAGTGCCATGGGTTTCCTCCGGGGCGTGGTGCGCCCCGTGCGCACCGGAGAGGACGTTAGCGCTTGGAGCGAGGGGCAACCAAACGTGTGCCCTGCCAAAAGGAGCCGGCGCTGATGGTGCTCGTTTGCTGCAGCCCCGCTGTTGGAGCGGCATCGGCGATGTCCTCGGACTCGATGTGACCTTCGCGCCCCGGCTTGGGAGTCATCAGCCAGATGACTCCGTGATCGGCGAGCGGTCCGATGGCGTCAACAAGTCCGTCCACCAGATCTCCGTCGTCATCGCGCCACCACATCACCACTGCGTCGACGACGTCGTCGAAGTCCTCGTCCACCAGGTCGCCGCTGATGACGGCCTCGATACCCGACCGGATGATCGGGTCGGCGTCTTCGTCCCAGTTGAGTTCCTGGACGGTCATGCCCGCATCCAGATTCAGAGCAGACGCACGACGCTGTGCCTCTTCCGGGTCGATCGACCCGGCATCCGCGCTCACCTGTTTCCTCCTGAGCGGCCACGACGACGCCCCGTGCGTCGCCTCGAGTGTGCCTAGTCCACCGAAAGTCCTCGCCCTCCGCAAGCAGTTCCGGCCAACTCGTTCGCGCGACGCCCCCGCGACGCCCCCGCAACCGCCCAGCAACCGCCCTGTTCCCGCCACGCTTCCTCCTCCTGACTCACCCCGGCAGGGCGCATGGAGATTGCCGACACCCATACGCGAGAATGCGCTCACACACGCTTCACCACCGATGACACGGCCCCGGGGCGACCCCTCGGGAGCGTCAGACGAAAGAGGGTGCGAACACCGATGGCCCCTGAGAGCGACTCTTCCGGTCCCCTGGCGGGCGGCTTGCCGACCCAGTACGTGGACGTCGACCCAGACGAGACCCAAGAGTGGATCGACTCCCTCGACGCACTGGTCGATGCCTCGGGCAATTACCGCGCCCGTTACATGATGCTCTCGCTGCTGCGCCGAGCGGCAGAACGCAACGTCGGTGTGCCGAGCCTGCGCGGCACCGACTACATCAACACCATCTCCCCCGAGCGCGAGCCCTGGTTCCCCGGGGATGAGGCGGTGGAGCGGGAGATCCGCCGAATGATCCGGTGGAACGCCGCGATCATGGTGCACCGGGCGCAGCGTCCCGGCGTGTCCGTCGGAGGGCACATCTCCACGTACGCGAGTTCAGCGACGCTGTACGAGGTCGGCTTCAACCACTTCTTCAAGGGACCCGACCACCCCGGTGGCGCGGACCAACTCTTCTTCCAAGGCCACGCGTCCCCCGGAATGTACGCGCGAGCTTTCATCGAGGGTCGGATCACCGAATCTCAGATGGATGGCTTCCGCCAGGAACTCTCCCACCCCGGTGGTGGCCTTCCGTCCTATCCGCATCCGCGACTCATGCCATCGTTCTGGCAGTTCCCGACCGTCTCGATGGGCCTAGGGCCACTCAACGCCATCTACCAGGCACGGTTCAACAAGTACCTGGAGAACCGTGGGTTGGCCGACACGTCGCAGCAGAAGGTGTACGCGTTCCTGGGCGACGGCGAGACCGACGAGGTCGACGCTGTCGGTGCGCTGTCGCTGGCAGCGCGCGAGGAACTCGACAACCTCGTCTTCGTCGTCAACTGCAATCTGCAGCGCCTCGATGGACCTGTTCGCGGCAACGGCAAGATCATTCAAGAACTCGAGTCGCTTTTCCGCGGCGCCGGATGGAACGTCATCAAGGTGGTCTGGGGACGAGCCTGGGATCAACTATTGGCGGCGGACCGCGATGGTGCGCTGGTCAACTTGATGAACAACACCCACGACGGCGACTTCCAGACGTACAAGGCTGAGAACGGAGCCTTTATTCGCGATCACTTCTTCGGACGCGATCCGCGGACCGCGAAACTCGTGGAGACCTGGAGCGATGACCAAATCTGGTCGTTGCAACGCGGCGGCCACGATTACCGCAAGATGTATGCCGCATACGAAGCCGCCACGAAGGTCAAGGGCCAGCCCACCGTCATCTTGGCCAAGACCATTAAGGGCTGGACGCTGGGATCGCACTTCGAAGCGAGAAACTCCACGCACCAGATGAAGAAACTCACGGTGGAGGATCTGAAGGAGTTCCGCGACCGACTGCACATTCCCATCGCGGATTCACAGCTCGACGAGTACCTGCCCCCGTACTACAACCCGGGCCCGGACAACCCCGCGATCCAGTACATGCTCGACCGACGCGCCACCCTCGGTGGCTTCCTGCCCAGTCGTCGAAAGACCGCACGCCCGCTACCCCAACCACCGGACTCCACGTACGAGGTGGTGCAACGCGGATCGGGCAAGCAGCCGGTGGCGACAACTATGGCGTTCGTTCGACTTCTGAAGGACCTGATCCGCGATGAGGGCATGGGCGCACACTTCGTCCCGATCATCCCCGACGAGGCCCGCACCTTCGGAATGGACTCGTTGTTCCCAACGTTGAAGATCTACTCACCGCACGGGCAGCAGTACACGTCCGTCGATAGAGAGTTGATGCTGTCCTACAAGGAATCCGAAACCGGGCAGATCCTGCACGAAGGGATCAACGAGGCGGGTTCGGTCGCCTCCTTCACCGCCGTCGGCACCTCCTACTCCACCCACGACGTGCCGATGATTCCGATCTACATCTTCTACTCCATGTTCGGTTTCCAGCGCACCGGCGACGGTTTCTGGGCGGCAGGCGACCAGATGGCACGCGGCTTCGTGCTCGGGGCGACTGCCGGTCGAACCACCTTGAATGGCGAGGGGCTCCAGCACGAGGACGGCCACAGTCAACTGCTCGCGAGCACCAATCCAGCGGTGGTGGCCTACGACCCCGCGTTCGGCTACGAGCTCGGACACATCGTCAAGTCCGGGTTGCAGCGCATGTATGGGGAGCCTGACCCCGATCCGACCTACAGCGAGTTCGATCTCCTCGACGAGCACCGTGGGGAATCACCCAACGTCTTCTACTACCTGACGATCTACAACGAGCCCTACCCGCAACCGGCGGAGCCGGACAACTGCGACGTCGAGGGAATCATCAAGGGAATGCACCTGATCAGCGAGGGGTCCGGCGACGGTTCTCACGTGCAACTGCTGGCCAGCGGCGTCGGAGTGAACTGGGCGCTGCGCGCCCAAGAACTGCTGGCGCAGGACTGGGGAGTTGTTGCGGACGTCTGGTCGGTGACGAGTTGGAATCAACTCAGGCGTGACGGCCTGGCCGCCGACCGCCACAACATGCTCAACCCCGAGGACGAGCCCCTGGTGCCCTTCGTCACCCAACGCCTGGAGGGTCGCCCGGGCCCCGTAGTTGCGGTCTCCGATTGGATGCGAGCGGTGCAAGACCAGATTCGCGAATGGGTTCCGCAGCCGTTCGTCTCTCTGGGCACCGACGGTTGGGGGCTGTCCGACACGCGCGGCGCCTTGCGCCGGCATTTCCTGGTCGACGCCGAATCGATCACCGTGCAGGCACTCGCCATGCTTGCGCGTACGGGAGACGTCGATCCGGGAACCGTCACTCGAGCAATCAAGACCTACCAACTCGATGACCCATCCGCCGCAGACGCGGGAAATACGGAAGGATCAGGGTGATCCGGCAGGACCCTGAGTCCCGCCGCACGAGTACCGAGTCGATTCCCGGATAAGGAGGGCGCGTGTCCGACGATCCACGACGTTTCCTTCGTTATCTGAATGCTGAACGCAACGCGTCACTGCTGTATCGAGCTCTGGCCGAATCCACCGACGGTGACCAGCGGGAAGCGCTGCTGGAGTTGGCTGATGTCGAGGACAAGCACGCCCAACACTGGGTGGACAAGCTCACTTCCTATGGTGTCGAAATTCCGCCGGCTCCCACGGTGCTCAACGCCGATGACGAGCAGTTGGTGCGACGGGCACGATCGCTCGGATTGGTGTCTGTCCTGGACACCCTGGAGCAGAACGAAGGGGCCGACGCCGGCATGTACGACGACGAGCCCGAGGCCTTGCCCACGATGCCGTCCGATGAGCGAGAACACGCGGATGTGTTCCGAGCGCTCAAGGGGGGCGAGCCGGAGCGCTTTCCGCACCGAGAACGGTCGAGCAAGGGGGGTGAGCCCTGGCACCGAGCGGACAAGTCTGGTTCGGTGCGCGCCGCCGTTTTTGGGGTCAGCGACGGACTGGTCTCCAACACCGCCCTCGTTATGGGGTTCGCGGGAGCGAGCTTGGGGGGTGCGATTGAAAACTCAGTCGTGCTATTCGCCGGCTTGGCAGGACTGCTGGCCGGAGCCTTCTCGATGGCAGCCGGTGAGTACGTTTCTATGGCCAGTCAGCGTGACTTGTTCAAGCGAGAAATCGACCTTGAACGGCAAGAGTTGCTGGAAAAGCCCGAGGAAGAGCGTCTCGAGCTCGAGCTCATCTACCGAGCCAAGGGGTTGTCCCGCGAACAGGCGCGTGCTGTGGCCGATCAGATCATGAAGGATCCTGAGATTGCGTTGGACACGTTGGCGCGAGAGGAACTGGGCCTTGACCCGGACGAGTTGGGCTCAGCGTGGAAGGCCGCGGTCTCGAGTTTCCTCTCCTTCGCAATCGGCGCATCCGTCGTGGTTGTTCCGTACGCACTGTTCTCCGGCATGACGGCGTTCGCTCTGGCCGTCGTTCTCGCTCTTGTTAGTTTGATCGTGGTCGGTGGCCTCGTGGGCTCTCAATCCGGACGGGGAGTCGTCTTCAGTGCGGGGCGCCAAGTTCTGTGGGGTGTCGGCGCCGCGGGCGTGACGTACCTCATCGGCAGCCTCGTCGGCGTAAACGTCGGATAGCCGGATACTCGGATAGCGCATGCGAACGCCGCTTGACGCCGGCTTCATTGATCGGCTGACCGCGGCTGCGGGCGACCTCGCCACGCAGGCGACGGTCCAGATGGAGTCCACCTACCCCTGGTACCGCCAACTGTCGGCCGATGAGCGCGCGTGGGTCTCTCTCGTCGCGCACGCCGGTATCTCCGCCTTCTTGGAATGGGCGTCCGACTCGAACGAGTCGCCGCAGTTAACCGCGGACGTCTTCGGTTCCGCGCCACGCGAACTGGCGCGCATCGTGTCGCTCGAGCAGACCGTGGCCATGGTTCGGACCACGATCGACGTCGTCGAGTCCGCGATCGATGCGCTGATCGACGACCCGGAGCGCTCGCTGGTACGGGAAGCGACCCTGCGGTACTCGCGCGAGATCGCTTTCTCCGCCGCCGAGGTCTACGCGCGCGCGGCCGAAGCCCGCGGCGCCTGGGATGCTCGACTCGAAGCATTGGTCGTCGACTCGATCCTACGCGACGAGATGGACCCGTCGGTCGCCTCGCGCATTTCCGCCCTCGGGTGGTCCGACGCGGCACCGATCGCCGTGGTCGCGGGTTACGCACCTGTGTCAGACGTGGAAGGCGCACTCGATGTCTTGCGCCGCGCATCGCGCAACCACGACTTGATGCTGCTCACCGGCATGCACGGGGACCACCTCGTGGCACTCGTCGGTCGGGTCACCAGCGACGAGGACGCATCACGCGCAGCACGACTTCTCGCACCGCACTTCGGACCCGGGCCGGTGGTGATCGGTCGACGAGCCATGGACTTCGACGCCGTGGGCATCAGTATTCGCGCCGCCACCGCAGCGGTGCATGCCGCCGACGCCTGGCCACAGGCACCGCGCCCGGTCTCCACCGACGAATTACTTCCCGAGCGGGCCATCGCAGGTGATGTTCTGGCGCGGGCAGAACTCATCGAGTCCGTTTACTCCCCGCTCGCGGGAGAGGAGCACCTCCTGGCGACTGCCGAAGCGTTCTTGGAGCAAAGCCCCTCCCTCGAGGGAACGGCCCGCCTGCTGTTCGTGCACCCCAATACGGTGCGCTACCGACTGGGTCGAATCACCGACATCACCGGGTTCTCGGCAACCGACCCTCGCGGGTCGCTCACCCTGCGCTTGGCCCTGATGCTGGGGCGAACATCCTCCGTGGACTAGTCTTTGTAGGAAACCTCCAAAGCCTCTCGGCGGACTTTGGCCCGTAAGTCGAGAGTTCTTTGTAGCCATCCACGGAAGGCTTAGCGCGTGCTGGTAGTCGTCGCCCCCGGTCAGGGCGCCCAAAGTCCCGGCTTTCTCACTCCGTGGCTCGACGTCCCGGGGGTGCGCGACCGCCTCGAATGGCTGTCGGTGGTCAGCGGCATCGATCTTGTCGAGCACGGGACCACCTCCGACGCCGACACCATCAAGGACACCGCCGTCGCCCAGCCGTTAATCGTGGGCGCCGGACTCGTCAGCCTGCTCAGCCTGTTCCCACACCCATCCACGGCCTATTCCGCGATCGGCGCCGGCGCCGGCCACTCCGTCGGTGAGATCACCGCAGCCGTCGGTGCCGGAGTACTCACCGCCGAGCAAGCGATGGTTTTTGTGCGCGAGCGCGGATCCGCTATGGCCGATGCCGCTGCCCGCACGGCGACGGGCATGAGCGCCGTCCTCGGTGGAGATGCCGAGGTCGTCGTCACCGCCTGCGACGCCGTGGGGTTGACGGCCGCGAACATCAACGGTGCCGGCCAAATCGTCGTCGCGGGAACGCAAACCCAGCTCGTCGCTTTCGCCGATGAGCCACCCGAGGGATGCCGCGTCCGTCCATTGGAGGTCGCCGGCGCATTCCACACCGAACACATGGCACCCGCCGTCGGTCACCTCGACACGCTGTCCAACGCCATCACGACCCACGACCCGCGCATCCGTCTGCTCTCCAACGCCGATGGTCGCGTCGTTCACGACGGCCGCGATGTCCTTCGACGCCTCGTGCACCAGGTCAGCAATCCGGTCCGCTGGGACCTGTGCATGGAGACCATGGCCGATCTCGGTGTCACCGCGATACTGGAAATCCCCCCGGCGGGAACACTGACCGGCCTCGCCAAGCGGGCGCTGCCCGGAGTCGAAACACTTGCGGTCAAGACACCCGACGATCTCGATGCCGCGTGGGCGATGATCCAAGCTCACGGGACCGTTTCCGACCTGGACTCCAATCCCACCTGGCGCATGCTCGTGGCACCGGGCAAGGGCACGTTCCAACGGACCCTGGACGCGGTCGCCGGAGACGAACTTCCGCAGTCCACGATCATCGGGAGCGTTGACACTCTTCGTGGCTCGACACCTGTGCACGCACCGCACGGCGGCGTGCTCGTGGAATGGCTGGTCGAGGACGGAGATCCGGTCTCACCCGGCCAGCCCCTCGTGCGCTTGCACCCGATTAGCGATCACAGCGAAGGGGTGTTCGCGTGAGCGCCCCCATCAAGGCACCCGAGGGCGCACCGTTCGCGCGCATCCTCGCCACGGGCAGCTACCGACCGCCGCGCGTTGTCACCAACGACGAAATCTGCCAGACCATCGATTCATCGGACGAGTGGATCAGGGAACGCTCGGGAATCATCGAACGCCGCTGGGCCGGTGACGACGAGACCGTCGCCACCATGTCCGCCGCCGCTGCCGAGAAAGCTCTCGCCGCCGCAGGGCTCGCCTCCCCAGACATCGACGTCATCATCGTGGCCACCTGCACCCACCCCTACCAGACCCCCACCGCGGCGTCGGAGATGGCCAGCATGATCGGCGTTCCGACCGCCGCTGCGCTGGACATCAGCGCGGCCTGTGCGGGATTCACCTACGGCTTGTCGATGGCGCAAGACATGATCCGGGGCGGGAGCGCGCGGCACGTGCTTCTCGTCGGAGCGGAGAAACTCAGCGCCTTTACTGACATCTACGACCGCAGCACCGCTTTCATATTCGCCGACGGCGCGGGGGCCGTTGTCGTCGGGCCTTCGTCAACACCAGCGATCAGCCCGGTCGTGTGGGGCGGCGATGGCGATCAACTACAGGCGATCAACATGACCCAGAACTGGGTGGACTTCAAAGCCAACGGCTTCGACACCTTCCCCGCGATCTCGATGAACGGCCAGCAGGTCTTTCGCTGGGCTGTCTCAGAGATGACCCGGGTGTGCAGAGAATCACTCGACACCGCCGGCATCACCGTCGAGGACCTCGACGCCTTCATTCCGCATCAAGCCAACAACCGCATCACTGACGCGCTGGTACGTGCCCTCGAACTCCCGGATTCCGTTGCGGTTGCCCGCGACATCATCACCACCGGGAACACCTCCGCAGCGTCTATTCCGCTGGCTATGGACCGGATGCTGGCCAGTGGAGAGATCCATCAGGGAGGAAACGCCCTTCTGGTTGGATTCGGCGCGGGCCTGGTCTTTGCCTCGGAGGTCGTCACCCTCCCCTAGCCCCACAAGCACCGACGTCCGGGAGTCGGATACAACTACATAGTTCGCCACAACGACGACGGACGTTCCGTCGCCAACGAAAGGGAAACACATGAGTCAGCAGGAAATCCTCGCCGGCCTCGCCGCGATCGTGAATGAGGTAGCCGGAGTCCCTGTGGAGGATGTCCAGCCGGACAAGTCATTCGTCGACGATCTGGATGTCGACTCACTGTCGATGGTCGAGGTTGTGATGGCCTCAGAGGACAAGTGGGGCGTCAAGATCCCCGACGAGGAAGTCAAGAACCTTAAGACCGTCGGTGACGCTGTCGCCTACATCGAAGCCAACTCGTAAGCCCGCGGAGCGGGGCGCACGGCCGTCGAGGTTCGTCACGCCCCGCACCCGTGAGATGTGTCAGGGAGTCGCACAGTGAGCACGCCAGAGGTAGTCGTCACCGGTTTGGGAATGACCACGCCGGTTGGCGGAGACGTTGCCAGTAGTTGGTCGGCGATTCTCGCTGGACAATCGGGGGTTCGCCCGATCGATGCGGAGTGGATTGCCGAGCAGCCGTCACGAATCGCGGGCCAACTCGCGGTGGAGCCGTCCGAGGTGCTCACCAAAGTCGAAACACGCCGACTCGACCGCTCCCAGCAGGCGGCGGTCATCGCCGCTCGAGAGGCGTGGCAGGACGCAGGCGCACCCGCGGTGCAACCCGAGCGACTGGGCGCCGTCATCGGCACCGGGATCGGTGGGGTTACCAGCCTGCTCGATGCGTACGACACGTTGAACGAGCGTGGATGGTCACGCGTATCCCCACACATGGTCACGATGATCATGCCCAACGGGCCGGCTGCCGTGGTCGGCCTGGAGATCGGCGCCCGCGCCGGAGTGCACTCTCCGGTCAGCGCGTGTGCATCGGGGGCCGAGGCGATCGCCAACGCCGCCCGGATGATCCGCGACGGTCGGGCCGACGTTGTGCTCACAGGCGGCACCGAAGCCGTGATCTGTGGAATCACCATGGCGGGCTTCTCCGCCATGCGCGCACTCTCGACTCGAAACGACGACCCCACCGCAGCCTCTCGTCCGTACGACACCGATCGTGATGGCTTCGTCATGGGCGAGGGAGCCGGCATCGTGGTGCTGGAGTCTCGCCAGCATGCTCAGGCTCGCGGAGCAAGCATTTACGGCGTGTACGGCGGAGCAGGCATGACTTCCGACGGTCATCACATTGCCCAACCCGACCCGGAGGGCGGTGGCGCCGCCCGCGCGATGACCGCGGCCCTCGCGGACGCAGGAGTCTCTACTGCCGACGTTCACCACGTGAACGCGCACGCGACGTCTACTCCGCAAGGGGACATCGCCGAGGCCGTGGCCATTCGCCGCGCTCTGGGTTCGCATGCCGATCAAGCGCTGGTCACCGGAACGAAGTCGATGACCGGCCACCTGCTCGGAGGAGCAGGCGCCATTGAATCGATCTTCACGATTCTGGCCCTTCGGGACCGCACCGCACCCCCCACCATCAACCTCGAGAACATAGATCCCGAGATTCATCTGCCAGTGGCGGCCAATTCCCCCCACGAGCTGCCGTCGGGCGACATCGCCGCCCTGAACAACTCGTTCGGATTCGGCGGCCACGACGTCGCCCTCGTCTTCCGGAGCGCCTAAGTGACCGCACCTACAACTGCCTCGAGCACCGCATCGAACGCAGCATCGCCGGAGTCCACCGAGGTAGACCCGCGCTCACCCACGGTGCGCCTCGGGATGTTCTTCGATGACGGTGAGTTCGAGCTCATCACTCCCCCAGACGACCGAGGCGTGCTCGTCGCCGTTGGCCGTGTGGCGGGCGCGCCCTGCGTCGCGTTCGCCACCGACCCCACGGTCCAAGGTGGGGCGATGGGCAACGACGGTTGCCGCGCCATCGTCACCGCGTACGACCGAGCCTTTGCCGACTCGGTGCCGGTCGTGGGAATCTGGCATTCCGGTGGTGCGCGTCTGCGCGAAGGCGTGCTGAGCCTCGACGCCGTCGGCCGAGTCTTCGCCGCGATGACCAGAGCCTCGGGGAAAGTCCCGCAAATCTCCGTCGTCCTCGGCCCCGCCGCTGGTGGCGCCGCCTACGGTCCCGCACTCACAGATCTGGTGATCCTGGGCCCCAAGGGCCGCATCTTCGTCACCGGCCCAGAAGTCGTGAAATCGGTCACCGGTGAGGCCGTCGACATGGACATCCTCGGCGGCCCGGAACCGCATGGACGACGCAGCGGCGTCGTGCACATCACCACCGACACCGATCAAGGTGCGCTCGACGAGGCACGCACACTGGTGAGCTTGCTCGAGCAGCAGGGTTCCATGAACGTCGAAAACGTCGAGGACACAGATCTCGGGGCGCTCATGCCGGAATCATCACGCCGGGCCTACGACGTGCACCCGTTGATCGAGGGATTCGTCGATCACGGAACCTTCACCGAATTGCACGCCAAGTGGGCGCCCAACATCGTCGTCGGCCTGGGGCGCCTGGGCGGGCGCACGGTGGGCGTCATCGCAAACAACCCCTTGCGCCTGGGGGGGTGCCTTGACTCTTCCAGCGCTGAGAAGGCATCGCGCTTCGTGCGTATGTGCGACGCCTTCGCCGTCCCGCTGGTCGTCCTCGTCGACGTTCCCGGCTATCTTCCCGGCCTCGGTCAGGAGTGGGAAGGTGTCGTGCGTCGCGGTGCCAAGCTCCTGCATGCATTCGCCGAGTGCGTCGTCCCTCGCGTCACCGTCGTCACCCGCAAGGCCTACGGCGGCGCCTACGTCGCCATGAATTCAGCCTCGCTGGGAGCGACCAAGGTGTTCGCCTGGCCCGATGCAGAGGTGGCTGTCATGGGTGCCGTCGCCGCGATCCGCATTCTGCACCGCAAGCGTCTCGCCGAGGTCCCGCCCGAGTCACGCGAGCAGGTGGAACTCGAACTCGCCGCGGAGCACGAGGTGATATCCGGAGGGATCAAGCGCGCGGTCGAGATGGGCGTCGTTCACGAAGTCGTTGATCCCAGCGCGACCAAACGTGCCGTGGCTCAGGTCCTGTGGGATACCCCGGGTGTTCGCGGGCAGCACGGCAACATTCCGCTGTAGATCGTCAGGCCCGCACAACGTCGACGTCGTAGGCACCAAGTTGCGGGTCGCGACTGAGAATGACGCAGCTTTCCTCCAGCGCTTGCGCAACGAGCATGCGATCGAACGGATCTAGGTGATGCGGCGGAAGCTCAGAGATGCGGCGCGCATGTGCCCAGCGAACGGGCAACACATCAAATCCGCTGTCGGCGATCAACTCAGGTAGATCTGATGGTGACTGGAGTCGACCCTTCGATTCCTTGATGGAAATCTCCCATCTGGACACGACCGACACGAGGACGTCGTTTCCGAAGTCCTCGAGCACTTTGTTCGCTGCCTCGCTGAGAGGCTGTCCGTCGATCCACCACAGCAAGGTGTGGGTGTCGAGCAGATAACGCATCACGCCTCGCCGGCGAATGCTGCTTCGACATCAGGCATCGGGTCATCAAAGTTGTCGGCGATCCACATGCGGCCCTTTGCAGCGCCTCGTCCCGGGCGCGCACCGACCCGTCGTTCAACCGGCACCAGGCGGACAACGGGCTTACCTGCTCGGGCAATCACCACGTCCTCGCCGGCCTCGACCTGCTTCAGTAGTTCGGACAAGGTCGTCTTCGCCTCGTAGACATTGACCATCACGCTCATGCCGAGATTGTAATTGACTAGACTAAGTCTAGTCAACCTTGCTCTGGTGAGGGTCGGTGATGCGCTCCCCGAGGAAATCAGTACGTCGGCTTGTCCGGCTCGAACTCCGAAACCCAGGCGTTGATGCCACCACCGACGTGAATTGCGTCGAATCCGGCTCCCTTTGCGGCCACGAGCGCCTCTGCAGATCGACCACCCGACCTGCAGTAGAGAACCACCTGCTTGTCCTGCGGCAACTTCTCCAAGGCCTCTCCCGTGAGGAATTCGCCTTTGGGGATGAACTCCGAACCATCGATAGCGACGATGCTCCACTCGACGGGCTCGCGAACATCCACCAGCACAAAATCCCGACTGCCGGCGGCTCGCTCGTCGAGCATCGCCTTCAAGTCGTGAACGGAAATTGTGAAGTCCTGAACTGGGTCGGCCGCCGAATCTGAGGTCACACCGCAGAATAACTCGTAGTCGATTAGCTCGGTCACCGTTGGGGTGTCCCCGCACGCCGCGCAGTTCGGATCCTTGCGGATTGTCACCTGGCGGTAATCCATCTCACGGGCGTCGTAGACCATGAGTCGTCCTAGCAGTGAGTCGCCGACCCCGGTGATCAGCTTGATCGCCTCGGTCACCTGGATGGAACCGATCGATGCGCACAGCACACCGAGAACGCCACCCTCTGCGCACGAGGGCACCATCCCCGGTGGTGGAGGCTCGGGGTACAGGCACCTGTAGCACGGTCCGTGCTCAGCCCAGAACACCGACGCTTGACCATCGAAACGGTAGATCGACCCCCACACGTACGGCTTTCCCAGGAGCACGCACGCATCGTTGACCAAATAGCGGGTGGCGAAGTTGTCCGTGCCGTCCACAATCAGGTCGTACTGCGCGAATAACTCCATCGCGTTGGAGGAATCCAGGCGCTCGGTGTGCAGGTTCACCTGCACAAAGGGGTTGATCTCTGTGACCGACTCACGAGCACTCTCCGCTTTGGAACGTCCAACATCGCTCTGCCCATGAATGATCTGGCGCTGTAGGTTCGATTCGTCGACGACGTCAAACTCGATGATGCCGAGGGTGCCCACACCTGCTGCTGCGAGATACATCAACGCCGGTGACCCGAGGCCGCCCGCGCCAACGCACAGCACCCGGGCGTTCTTCAAGCGCTTCTGACCGTCCATCCCCACATCGGGGATGATGAGGTGGCGGCTGTATCGGCGAACCTCGTCCATGGAGAGGTCGCCGGCCGGCGCAACCAATGGCGGCAGACTCACGGCATCTCCTCGATTCAACCGAGCTGCTTGACTTGTCAACGAAGGCTAGCGACTCCGCGCTGATCAACGTTCCCGCTCGTCGCCTACGGTAGACCTGCACACCCCAGCTGCGTCCACTTCCGGAAAGAAGGTCACGAATGGCCAAGGATTTCACCTACCGTCAATCTTTCGAAACCGATCCGGCCGCGGTTTTCGCCATGCTGCGTGATCCGGAGTACGTTCAAGCCAAATGCGCCGCTACCGGTTCCCTGGAGACGACGGTGGACGTACACGCCACCCCCGATGGCGCAGTGACCATTACCTCGACCAGAGTCTTGCCAGCTGACGTGCCGGCCCCAGCGAAGAAGTTTGTCGGCGAGACTATCTCGGCGACCGAGACGCAGGAATGGTCGGCGGCGAACCCTGACGGTTCCCGAACAGCCGATGTGTCCGTCGACTTCAGCGGCCCACTGTCATTTTCAGGATCGTTGTCCCTGACCCCAGCTACCGACGGTTCCTGCGTGGAAACGCACGGAACATTCAAAGCGTCCGTTCCCTTCGTCGGCGGCACTATCGAATCGGTCGCAGCGGAGCAGACAGAGAAATACCTGAAGGCGGAGGAACGCGTTGCAGCTGAGTGGCAACGCGACCGCGGCTAGCGGGAGCCAGATCGCCTTCGACCGCGGCTAGCGGGGCTTGTGCATTTTCACCCCGCCAGTTGCTCCGCGAACTCATCTCGCCACGCGTGTGCGCTGGTCCGCAAGGACGTTTCAAGAACGAGTTTGCGTCGACTGGAGTCCATCAAATTGGCACCGATTGCCTCCAGGTCCTCTCGTCCGGGACCGATCGCGTAGACCCGAGCACCGGATGCGCGCACCAAGGCCATTTCATCTCGGCATACCTTCGTGACCTGAGCTCGCCATCTGCGCTCGAGTCGCGCAGGGATGCCCGATGGCGAGTCCATCTCGAAAGACACCATGGGAGCGATGACATACACCTCGTCAAGACCAGAGTGAGCAATCACATCGACCGATGTAGCTGAAACCGCTCCCCCATCGACGTACGTGCGTCCACCGATACCCACCGGAGTGAACCATCCGGGGATCGCGCACGATGCCATGACAGCGCTGGACAGCGGCGCCACAGGAGCTCCCGATCTGCCGAAGACCACGCGGTGCCCATCGGCGTAGTCCATGGCGACGACCCACAGGTTCTGGTGGGAAGACCATTCGCCGAACGGCGTCACCGCATCAATCAAGTGGCCGACGCGATCGAGGGAACGGCCACCCTCCGGTAGGAACGCAGAGAGGACGGTAGTCGCCGGGAGTTGGCCTAGGTTCCGAAGACTCGATCGAATGAGCGCCGGCGAGCCAGGCCCTCGTAACCGCGGGACTCCCGGCTTATGTCCACCTGTGGCTCGATCCGGGTCCCATTGATACCCGGCGAGAGGCCCCGTTGTGACCTGCTCGTCCTGGTAGTGGGCAATCAGCTCGTCAGTGCTGACACCGCAGGCGACAAGTGAAGCCAGTACTGACCCAGCGCTCGTTCCCACGAGTATGTCGACGTCTTTGGCGCGCAACCCTGTCGTTTGCTCCCACGCGGACAAGGCGCCGACCGCCCAGGTTCCTCCCAGCACTCCACCGCCGCCGAACACGATCGCCCGACGAACAGTGCGCTCAGCAGACCGAGATTGCGAGGTCATACTGCATCGGCCCTACCCGGGATGATGCGAAGTCCGGTCTCCTTGGACGCGGCTTCCTTGAGCTCGGACAATGCATCTGTCAGCCCGTCGATGATCACGTTGACGTCGGCCAGAGCATCTCGGTCTGCGGTAAGTCCAACAAACATCGACCCCTGATACGAAGTCAAGCCGATACCGAGCGCCTGTCCCTGCACAAGTGGAGAGAACGGGTAAGCCGAGATCATTTCGCTTCCGGCCGCATACAAAGGACGCTGTGGACCGGGAACATTGGTGATCGCAACGTTGTAGGCGCGATTCGACAACGTCGTGCCCACTCGGGCGCCGAGAGCGTGGAGTGTGGGTGGCCCGAAGCCCGCAATGCCGGCGAGAGCTCGGGCGCCCACCAAGCGCTCAGTGTTCCCCAGGTCGCGCATGTGAAAAGCGATCTGGTGCAGTCGAACGATGGGGTCAGCCTCGCCAACAGGAAGGTCGATCAAGAACGCTCCCACCTGGCCAGCAACGTTCGTGTCTCGTCGCGATGTGCCCTCGGACTGGATGCTCACCGGGACCAGAGCCCTCAAGGTTGCGGACGCATCGAGCACACGTCCCCGATTCATCAACCACTCACGCAGAGCCCCGGTGACAACGGTCAAGACGACGTCATTCACCGTCCCCACGCTCGTTCCGTGAACCTGCTGAAGGTCTTCCAGGGAGAGTTCTGTTCTCGCGAATCTCCGTTGAGCACCGATGCGTGTGTTCAGGGGGCTCTCGATCGGCGCACGGATCATGGAGAAGACAGACTTCACGAGACCCACGCCCGTGTCTTTCGCCCAAACGGCCATAGCCTCAGCTGCGGCACCAACATCGCGAACACCGGTGTTGAGGACATCCCACGCCACCGTCGGACGCGTCAAAACACTCGACAGAGCAGATCCGATTAACTCCGGATCCGAAGGCTCAGGTCGGGGGTTCCACACATCCGGGGTGTCGTCCGGAACTTCAGCGTGCGAATCGAGCATCACCTGGGCGATATCGATGGCACCGGTCCCATCGACGAGAACCTGGTGGCTCTTGGTTACAACGGCGAAATTCCCGTTCTCCAAACCTTCGATGAGGTACATCTCCCACAAGGGTCGTGACCGGTCGAGCGGACGAGCCATGAGTCGTGCAACCAATTCATCTAACTGGTCGCCCGTGCCCGGATTCGGTAGCGCGGAACGTCGCACGTGGTACGCAACATCGAATGTGGCGTCGTCGACCCACACGGGTCGCGACAGCCCCAACGGCACCTCGCGGATCCGCTGCCGATATCGGGGAACGTGCGCGATGCGGTTGCGGATCAGGCGAACGAGTCGCTCGTGATCGAACCCACCCTCCGGTGGTCGAAAGATGGCAACTCCGCCAACGTTGCGGGGCGTAGAGGTGTCCTCGGCAAACCACAACGCGCTGTCTGTCGCGTCTAGACGATCCACCCTGACCCCTTCCCAAGTACCCACAAGTGTTACATGCCCGCTCTAGGGATGGTGGAAGCATCCACCGATCCGCTACAGAAGGCTGTGGTTGAAGGTCGCCGATTGACGTACTACGGGATGATCCTAAGAATCTGCGATAGGGGTCCGGGTCGTTGTCGTGGCCTCGGCCTCACTCAGACCGACAATTGCACGCCTACGTGTTTGTCGATGACTCCAAATCTGCGTCGCATTCTCGATAGGGACGACGCCTCCGAAAAGAGAGAGCCGCGTTCCAGGCACACCCTGACTCTGTCATCAAAGTCAAGCAAATGGACAGGGAAATCAAGACCGACCTCGTTGATCAGCCTCTTTACGTTGGATTCAAGACCCCGTGATCTTCGGGGCACTTGATTCACCACCACGTCCACACGCGAGTGCGACGTCAATGCGAGAACGTCAGGCAGGTCCTCTACGAGACGTGCGAGTCCGACGACATCTGGGCGCGTGACAGCTACGACAGAATCGCATGCCTGAAGTGCACTCACCATGGCACAGTCGCGTCGCAAACCGAGACCGTTGAACGGATCATCAACCTCTTCAGTTCGCAGAAGCCCTCCCACGTCAACGATCACACGATCGAAGTGCCGCGTGCACTCGGACCAGATGAGATCGAGGGCGGAGGGTCGAGCCTGAGACCACCTATCGGCCGATCCGATTCCGGAAAGAACCCACAACGACTCGGACAAGGTGCGGCACGCTGCACCTAGAGACCGGGCATCGAGGACCCCCTGCTCTGCGTACCGGGCAGCAACCAAGAGGCCACTGACGTCCTCCGTCATGCCGATCAACAAGGCTAGAGAGGGAGAGATGGTGTCTGCGTCTACCACGCATGTGCGGTACCCAGACGCCGCGCACGACTCCGCGAGCCCCAGGGCAACCGTGCTTCGACCAGGGGCACCATGAGGGCCCCACACGACCACGAGTTTGCCCTCCTCTCCGTTCATGCCGATTGATGTGTCCCTACCCTGATCATCAATCGGTGATGCTCCCGACACCACAGTGTCGAGTCCTTCCGCACTCGGTCTCTCCACAGACCCGTGGAGCGCTCCCTGTATCAGGTCAATCACGCCGCGCGCGCTCTTCACATATCGAATATCGAGGACCGTTCCGGGTGCGAGACGAGATATCGACTCTGCACGCGTCAAGGCATCGGCACTGTCCGCCAAATACGCAACGACGCAGCGCTCATTACTGGCGACATGGGCGAGGGTGTCGGCACTCAGACGTGGTGCGGAGACATCAATGACAAGGCCGGCATGTCGATCGATCCCAGCAACAGCAAGAAGTTCTGCCACATCCAAGCATCTGCGAATGACGGTAAAGCCGCGTGCTCCTGCTTCGACAAGCAACTCCGGCTCGTCGGGCCTCCCCGGGGCGCACCAGATGATGTCGGTCACGACCCGGATCCTTGGACCGGAACCTTGATGAGGTCGATGGTCCCCGACCGTGAGGCCCGCACGAGGTCACCAACGTTCTTCGGCCTCACGCGCAGAACCACGGCCTTGCGACCTCCAAGTGAGTCGCTTTCTACGCGCTCCACCAGCACTGATTCCAAGGCAAGTTGCGGATTCGGTGAACGGTCATTCGCCGGACTATCGGGCAGGTAAGTGGCGGTACTTGGTGTGGACCAAACATCAACACGATCTCCCGGCGCAACATCCACCGGCGCATGAAAAGGATCCACCCCCACCGTGATGACTCGACTTGGTTCCTGCTGAGACCCAGTCATCGCCGACCGCGGCAAGAGCTCCCCGGACTCGACAGGAAATCGCAGTCTCCCTGTGGGTATCTCATCCACAGAGAAGTAGTCCTCCTGAGCTTGCCCCAAGGCAACAGTGATGGGCTTCAAGGCGATCGCCTCTGCTCCTGCCGACAGGTCACGGTCTACTTGCCAGACCGTTATCGCCTCCGACTCCTGGGACAGCAGTTTGGCTCCAGCAAACATCGACACGACCAACAGCAGCAAACCGATCCACAACCGGGTATCACCCCAACGGGGAGCGCGAAAGCGCTGAGCTGCGGGAGAAGCCTCACCCATATTTTGCTGGGAGGCTGCCCTTGCCCGGTGCCTCGATCGTGCGAGACGCAAACGAGCAGGGCTGAGACCCGAAAACCGCATATCTCCAGGGTGCTCGACGTTGCGGCCATCACGCCAATGACTTTCCACAGGCAGGCCCGTGCAGTCGACTTCATCCACAGATTGACGTGGTGATCGATTTTTCGGGAACCTTTTGCAACGATGTGACCGTGAGTTCTCGCTTCTTGACCTTGGCTGACGTCGCTGAGACCCTCAATATTTCTGCCTCTCAGGCGTACGCGTTGGTGCGTTCTGGAGAGTTGCCGGCGATCAAGGTCGGTGGGCGGGGTCAATGGAGAGTAGAGACGGCAGAACTTGAGCAGTACATCCAGCGCATGTACGCGCAAACAAAGGACTTCATCTCACGGCCCCCTGAGCAGGCGGATAATGACAACTACGAGGACGCTCGATAGTCGAACCGCACTACGTCGATGGATGACCACATACAGGTAAGTGAATCTCTGCCCGCGCCGATCGATACATGATCTCGGCCCACCCAATTCAGGGGACCGGCAAGACTCTCCCCATCAATCTCGATACGGATCTCGTGCCCGATGAGCTTTCGAAGTAGCGAGTTCCACGGTAATTCACGGCCGAGTGGCTCCGGCCGATCGATGCGCAAGGCGTGTGGCAGATCGTGCACCATAGAGATTGCGTGGGAGGGAACGAGTATTCGATCGGGGGACTCACCACTCGGGCTCAATACGAGGTAGTCAGCAGCTTGGCTTACCAGCTTTCCCGATAACCAACGCCGTCCGCGCACAGCAAGCCGTATTGAGTCCCCGGCCACCAATGCCCGACGCCGATCGACGGCGGTGACATCGCTCATCTCCGCGATCATCAATCCGCGCGCCTCCATCAGGACATCAATGTCCTGATCGGCCTGAACCCGTCCAGCCGCCTCTCGCCACAGATCCTCCGACACCTGGTCTTCGTCACCGGTCATGACGCTGGTATTCCCACGCTCACGCCAGTCCAATCAGACACGGCAGAAGTGCCTCTGTGACGTAGACAACACGAGCAGTTCCGTTTGGAAACGGCCCAACAAGGGAAGAACGTCAGTGTCCACACCCTGTGCAGGGATCCAGCCCGGACCTTGACAGCGCATGGTCACATCACGTGATAATGCCAAATAATGTTAAACAACATCAACTAACAGCAAATTGCTTCAAAGAAAGGGCTGGAAGGGGTCGATCATGGGCAAAGCCTCCGAGGACAACCAGATTTCCGACAGAGTCGACGAGAAGACCACGTCACGTAGACCGCACCTGCGGGTCGTCGCGGGTCACCTGGCCCCGGCACAAACAAAACCCGCATCGAGTCGGCAGCTGGCCCTGCCGCTCCAGTGGCATGCCGGGGGAATCCCCGCACACCCGTCCACACCTGACTATTTGCGCGTTGTCCCAGACGAAGACGAACGGGAGGAATTAGCAGCTCTCGGGAAAGGCCGTCCGCACCCCGTCGCGTGGGCCGCGCAAATGTCTCGGGCAATCTTCGAGGTTGCCTTGGGAGAGCGACCAGCTACTCAACTCCGCAAACACATTGCACCCGATCAGCTCACCACTTTGGCGATCCGAGGGACTGCTTATGCCCGACACCCCGCTGCGCGGTCGGCAACGGGCATGACGCGATTGAGAAAGATCCGTGCTGTCCGCTGTTGTCTAGTAGCACCCGGAACGATCGAAGCATCTGCCGTCGTCGTCGGTGCGGCACGATCGCATGCAGTTGCCCTGCGGATGGAGTCTCGACCAGGAGCCTGGCTGGTCACAGCCATCGATTTTCGCTGAAAACGGTTCAGCGACGCTTCTTCTTTTTCGAAGCGTTCTTGCGGTTGCTCCGCTCCGCGCGGCGCCGTTCAGCACGAGATGCGTTCGGATCCACCTCCGCGATGCCATCCTCGTCAGCATCCATCTCTCCATGCATGATTCCGCCGGATTCATCGGGCGCGGAGTACTCCATATGGTCAGGTCTCGAGGGGCCCAAACCTGCGGCCTCAATCGTCGGGCTTTCTTGTGCTTCCTGTGATTGCGTAGCTCCAGCAGAAACCGCGGCCGCTATCGCAGCACCCGCCTCGCTCTCGCTCGCATCGGACAGCACCTCGATCTGCTCCGCGACTTCCGGCGCGACCTGGGGCTTGACCTCGACCTCGACATTGAACGCGTAACCGACCGTTTCCTCCTTGATGCCATCCATCATGGCGGTGAAGAGGTCGAATCCTTCACGCTGATATTCCACCAAGGGATCGCGTTGCGCCATGGCCCTGAGACCGATGCCATCGCGGAGGTAATCCATCTCATACAGGTGCTCGCGCCATTTACGATCGAGCACGGTCAAGATGACCTTGCGCTCCAATTCCCGAGTGACGTCTTCCCCTAGTTCTGCTTCCCGTCGACCGTAGGCCGCTTGAGCGTCATCGACGAGAACCTCCGCCAGGAAGTCCGAACTGATTCCGGCCCGGCCGCCACCCGAATCCTCTTCTACCTGCTCAACGGTCACCAACACCGGATACAACTGCTCGAGAGCCGTCCACAGTTGCTCAAAATCCCAATCTTCGGGGTAGCCCTCGGCCGTGGCCTGCGATACGTAGCTGTTGACCGTGTCGTCAATGAAGGAGCGGATCTGGTCTTCGATGTCTTCGCCGTGGAGCACTCTCTTGCGCTCCCCGTAGATGACCAGGCGCTGACGGTTGAGGACATCGTCGTACTTGAGAACGTCTTTGCGGATTTCGAAGTTCTGCGATTCGACCTGCGACTGCGCGGATCGGATCGCGTTCGTCACCATCTTGGCTTCGATCGGCACGTCATCAGGGACGTTGAAGCGACGCAGGAAGGAATCGACCATGTCGGCCTTGAACAAGCGCATCAGATCGTCTTCCAGCGACAAGTAGAACTGCGACTCACCCGGGTCGCCCTGTCGACCCGAGCGGCCACGCAGCTGGTTGTCGATACGTCGAGATTCATGGCGCTCGGTGGCCAGAACATAGAGCCCGCCGAGCTCGATCACTTCGTCGTGCTCAGCCTGGACAGCCTCCTGGGCACTTGCCAACGCCTCGGGCCAGGCAGCTTCGTAGGCATCGGGATCATCGACCGCTGACAAGCCCTTCTGGGCAAGTTGTGCAGAAGCCATGAACTCGGGGTTCCCGCCGAGCATGATGTCCGTACCACGGCCCGCCATATTGGTAGCAACGGTGACAGCGCCCTTGCGGCCAGCTTGAGCGACGATCGCTGCCTCACGCTCGTGGTTCTTGGCGTTGAGGACCTCGTGCGGAACACCGTTCTTCTTCAATTCATTCGACAGGTGCTCGGACTTCTCCACGCTGGTTGTTCCGATCAGGACTGGTTGACCCATCGCGTGCCGTTCGACAACGTCCTCGACGACCGAGTCGAACTTCGCACTCGAAGTTCGGTACACCAGATCCGGCTGGTCCATACGGACCATCGGACGATTCGTCGGAATGGGGACGACTCCGAGGTCGTAGATCTGATTGAACTCCGCTGCTTCTGTCATCGCGGTACCGGTCATGCCCGACAACTTGTTGTACAGGCGGAAGAAGTTCTGCAACGTCACGGTGGCGAGGGTCTGGTTCTCTGCCTTGATCTCGACGCCTTCTTTCGCCTCGATCGCTTGGTGCAGGCCCTCGTTGTAGCGACGCCCCTTGAGAATACGACCGGTGTGCTCGTCGACGATGACGACTCCGCCATCGAGCAGCACGTAGTCCCGATCCTTCTTGAACAACTCTTTCGCTCGAATCGCATTGTTGAGGAAGCCAACAAGGGGGGTATTGACCGTGTCATAAAGGTTGTCGATGCCGAGCTGATCCTCGACTTTGTCGATTGCTGCCTCAAGAACGCCGATCGTGCGCTTCTTCTCGTCGACCTCGTAGTCCTCGTCTTGCTTGAGAATCTGAACGATGCGAGCGAACTCCGAGTACCAGGCGGTTGGTTGGTCAGCCGGGCCACTGATAATCAGAGGCGTTCGGGCCTCATCGACCAGGATCGAGTCAACCTCGTCAACAACGGCAAAGTTGTGGCCTCGCTGAACCATCTCGGCCTTGGACCACGCCATGTTGTCCCGCAGGTAGTCGAACCCGAACTCGTTGTTGGTCCCGTACGTGATATCCGCGGCATACGCGGCGCGGCGTTCCGTCGGGCTCATTTGGCTGACGATGACACCCACTTCTAGGCCCAAGAATCGGTGAATGCGCCCCATCCATTCTGAGTCACGTTCTGCCAAGTAGTCGTTGACCGTCACGACGTGGACTCCGTCCCCGGACAACGCATTCAGGTAGGACGGAAGGGTGGCAACAAGCGTTTTGCCTTCGCCGGTACGCATCTCTGCGATGTTGCCGAGATGCAGAGCTGCACCCCCCATGATTTGAACGTCGTAGTGACGCTGGCCCAACGTTCGCCGGGCTGCTTCACGAACCGTTGCGAACGCCTCGGGCATCAGATCGTCGAGGCTCTCCCCGTCGGCGTAGCGCGCCTTGAACTCATCGGTGAGGCCGCGCAACTCGTCGTCTGACAGAGAGGTGTAGTCCTCTTCGATGGAATTGACAGCCTTCGCGATTGATTCCAGCTTTCGAAGGGTCTTGCCTTCTCCCGCGCGCAGGATCTTGTCCAGCACTCCCACGTTGCGACCTTCCCGTACTGCTGCGTTGCCGCGGCCTGGATTGCGGGCTCCTACGTCCCGCCTTTGCCTATCGTGACTTTGCCGCGCAAGCCGCGGCGCCGTCAGAGCATCGTAGTTGCCACTGGAAGACTGAGCCGCATGGCATCCGTCACGCCCGTCACCCTCAGCGACGGGCAGATCCAACTCGATCCCGAACCAGGCGAGGAGGACACCGTCACCTGGAGCGTCCACCGTGTGGTCGGCTCTCCCCTCCTGGGCCGGCTGGCCCTTCGGCAGGAATCCCCTGCGGCGCACGGCGGTCCCTGGTCCAGGGCGCGGCTGCATGTCCAGGTGGAGGCTCCCGTGGATTCGTCACTCGTGGCGACCTTGTCGATGGCGGTCCGATTGAGCTGCCAATGGGCCTTCTCAGCACTGGGAGTCTCCGTGATCACCTGGAGGGGGCCACTGGATCCCACACTCCGCTCTATCGTCGATGGCGGAGGTTTTCGGGTTCACTCCCTGCCACACCGAAACGCATGGGACGGCGACAAGGGTCCCCAAGACGCCTGGTTCGCCGATGCAGTCGCCGACGATGCGCAATCGCGGGACTTCCGCCCCCTGACCGCCCGAGAGACCAGTGTTTTGACGCTCATCGCCCGCGGATACACCAACAGTCAGATTGCTAAATCGTTGGGGATTTCCGAAAACACCGTCAAAAACCACGTCCGAGCGATCCTGGATGCGCTCGGAGCCACATCGCGGACGGCCGCGCTTGTCACTGCCCTCCAGACAGGCCTCGTGAGCCTGTCGTCACGCGAGTAGCAGCCCGCGCGTCACGGCGTCACGGCTCATCCACACCCTCCGATTCCGATCTCCCCACGCATCGTTGCGCGATTCACCAAGATCCCCTAAGGCTGCAATCTCGATGCGTGCATTCGCTGACGAGCACTGTCTTAGACCTGATCTTGGCCCGCGTGTGTGCCGGCTGCGGTCACCCCGGATCGATGATGTGCGACCAGTGCGCACGTCTTCTTCAGCCACGCCCCCGTCTTCGACGGGCTCTCGACGTCGGTGACCTTGTCTCAGATCTACGTGTTCCCGTCGTCTGCTCCTTGGACTACCAGGGTCCGGTACGGCAGATGCTGAACGCCTACAAGGATGACGGGCAACGAAGTCTCACGCCGTGGCTCGCACCAGCACTGCTCGCTTCCATCAATCACGCCCTCATCACCTGTGTCAGCACTCATCAGGTGCCAACTTTGGTTCCCGTTCCCACCCGAAAGTCGAGTCAACGCCGCCGTGGTTTCGACCATGTTGAACGTCTCAGCACAGCCGTCACTCGATCCGGTAGTCAATGCCGTACACGACGCGCACTACGTGACACACGCAGCGATCCAGGCTCGAAGTATTTGTCTGCAGAGGACCGTTCCACGCATGTGCGCGAAGCGTTTTCGGTGAGGGGGACGCTCCCCGCACTCGGAACACCCGTCATCCTGATCGACGACATCGTCACGACAGGAGCAACCGCTCGCGAGGCCACGGCAACCCTCGTGCTCGCCGGGATGAATGTCGTCGCTGTCGCCACGATCGCCGGTACTCCATAAAGCGCGTTCAACTCGTTCAATCCGGATAGGCAGGTGACGAGGCATTGACACGACCGGACCACGTTCCCGACGTGTTGTCGTATATGACACCGTCGGCCGCCGCGACCAACGTGGGAAGTCCTGGCGCTGCGGCGAGAGACACGGGCCCGTCCGGCGCACCCTGGGTGAAGAGCGATCCCCGACCGATGCTCACATCAATCACCTGCAGAGTCCCGACGCTCTCACTTCCCAGAACGGCAAGCGAGTCGGCGCTCGACCACGCAACGTCCACTACCTCTACGAGTTTCGACTCCACTCGGATGGGCTCTTGGACCTCGATTCCGACACGGCCGGTGGGTGAGGTTCGGACGATGCGAGCCAGAAGCAGATTGGTTCGCGGACCGGATTCCACGAGTAGGGCTGCTCGCGTTCCGTCACGGGAAGGAATCGCTGCCCGTATGACATCGCCGCTCGCCAGGCCTCCCACTTCGATCGGGAAAGAGCGCCCCGTCGGCGAATACAGGGTCAGATTCCCCGAGAGATCCACAATCCAAAGATCATCAACACCGTCGAACGCCAATCCCACAGGCTCCTTGACCGCAGGAAGTGAGAACAGACTCGCTTCCGGCACTAAGGCTCCCGACCACGTTTGACCCTCGACATCGATTCCCGCAATGCGGGCGCCCGATTCGGCAATCGCAATGTTGGCCAACAGCGGATCCCGGGTACCCGCCTGGCCGTCTACGGGACGAGTACCGCCCTCGACGAGTTGTCGGACGCCAATCGTGGACGCTACGTACGCGGCTGCATCAGCATCCAGACCCGACGGATCAACGCTCGGCCAAGCGTCCCTCGGCTGCGGGTTGGCAACACCAGGAACAAACAGCGGCTGGCCCGCAGCGGTCAAGTTGACAGCCTGCACATCCGGGAGTTGCTTCAAGGTCCAGACCAGTTGTTGCGCGAGCGCCTGGCGTGACGCATCATCTGCCAACTGCGCCGATGCATCGAGATCCACCTGGGCAACACCCGCATCGACGAGAACAGCGTCGATGTTCAGATCGACTCCGTCAGGAAAGCCCGTGCGGACCGCGGGCCGAAGCCACTCGTTCGGGCCTTCCAGAAGGCGACGCACCAACGTCGTTGCCAGTCCGGGACCAACAACAGGGATCATTCGAGAATCGGGCACCAGAATCTCAAACGACGGGTCAAAGAAGTACAGAGCATAAGCACGGAACGCACGATCGACATCCGTCTGCGAGAGGACTAAGCCATCGGGCAACTCATCGATCCGCAATCCCTCATCGGTGCTTATCAAGCGGAAGGTCGTGGAAAACTCAGCGCCCGGTTCGTCCACCCGGTACTGACCGTTCGGCCCTATAGCGCCTGCTTGCGGCGCCTCGAATTCAACATTCAATCCTGACTCTGAGAAGACCGGCGCGCCCTCGTACACGACTACCTGCGATGTGGATTCCCACTGGTCATTGGCCGGCTGCGTGAGATACTCACGCGCCACAGCGTGATCGTCAGCAAAGGACGCGCTCGCGTCCAGGAAACCCTGCACAACCTCGGTGGCCGTCATGTCTGGTCGTGGGGGCCGGGCGATAACTCGGATGAACTGATCGACGTTGCTCCCCGACACCTGCTCGCCCTGCTGAATCGGACCACTAGTGGGGACTTGAGCGGTGAAGGCTTGAGGCACATTTCCACACGCCGTCACCACCAGCGACGAGACCACCAAAAACAGGATTTTCCTCATCTGCGTGGTCCACCTTCGCCGTCAATCGGCACCGTGGACGCCAGAGAGTCTGCCGAGGGCGCATCATCAGCGACGCCACCCCTTGCATGACCCGCGGGCTTTTGAGGTGACCCGCCGACGTTGGACCCATCGGCGGCATCGGCCGCGTCATTGTTACCCGACATCTCGTCGGACAAAGGGAGCACCGCGTGCGTCACCGCACCTCCGGCTTCCCGCGGAAGCGTCAGGCGGAAGCACGCTCCGATGCCTGGTTCTCCCCACGCCTCCAGCCACCCACCGTGAAGGTGTGCGTCTTCCAATGCGATCGCGAGTCCAAGGCCGGTTCCGCCTGTTGTTCGTGCTCGAGCGGGATCTGCACGCCAGAAGCGATTGAAGACCAAGCCAGCCTCGCCCGGACGCAGGCCCACCCCGAAGTCCCGGACAGTCAGACTGACGACATCTGCGTCTCCGGAAAGCTCGACCAGAACCCCCTTCTCGTTGCCGTGTTCGATGCCGTTGTCCAGCAGATTCCGAACGATTCTTTCGATGCGTCGAGCATCACACACCACGTTGCATGGTCGTTCATACGAGGCAAAACGCACTCGAAGGTTGTGGCTTTGCGCCAACGGCTCGGTTCCATCGATGACACGCTGGACCAGCGTGGCCACGTCAACCGAGTCACTGTCGAGTTTGGCTGCACCCGCGTCGAATCGTGAAATCTCCAGCAGATCGCCCAGCAGCGCCTCGAAGCGATCCAGTTGGTTTTGCAGCAATTCGGCCGAGCGGGCTGTCTCTGGTGTTAATGACTGACGGGACTCGAACAGGACGTCGGCCGCCATTCGAATCGTGGTCAAGGGAGTGCGCAGCTCGTGGGAAACGTCCGATACGAATCGCTGCTGCACCCGGGAGAGTTCTTCCAATTGAGTGATCTGCGCGTCGATACTTTCGGCCATGGCGTTGAAGGAGCGAGCCAACTGATCTAGATCGTCGTCACGCCGAATGGGCAATCGCTCATCCAAGTTACCCGACGACAGCCGTTCGGCGGTTTGAGCTGCCGCACGAACCGGCACGACGACTTGCCGCGTCACAATCCATGCGACCACGCCCAGGAGTCCGACCAGCACGAGTCCCGCAGTCAGGATCGAACTGCTGACAAGGTCGAGTGTTTGCTGCTCCTGACTGAGCGGAAATAGGTAATACAGCTCATACGGACCCACCGTGGGAATACTCAAGGGAGCTCCCACGACGAAGCCGGGCGATGTTCGACCGTCGAGGAAACGGATCTCGGTAAACGTCCACGACTGGCGTTGGGTCTGCGTCACCGCGTCACGAAGTTCGGGCGGAATGCTGGAGACCGCGACGAGGTTGGTCCCACGTTCCGGTGCCCCGATGTCGGGCAGGGTCGACAACAGCAGCACGTCGAAGGTGGCGGGCGATCCGGCACGAGTGGCCAGTGACGTCACGACGGTGTCGACCAGTCGTGATGGTGAGGGAGTGGACGGGCCCGTGTCCGCCGCGTCCAGCAAGCGCTGGGCTTCGCCCAGACCTGCCGATGCTTCGCCGACGGCACTTCGCTCCTTGGCTTCCAACAGCCCCGTCGTGACACGCGACAGTAGAAGGAAGCCAAGGGCGCCGACGACGATGATCGAGAGAACCAGGGTCAAGCTTGCGACACGGATGAACAGCGACCGGCGCCACAGGCGCCGGACGGCTCGGGGGAAGAAAAGGAGGACCCGTCCCATGATCAAGTCAGGAGGGACCGGCCTTGTATCCGACTCCCCGCACAGTGAGCACGATCTCGGGGGCTTCGGGGTCGCGCTCGATCTTGGCCCGCAGGCGCTGAACGTGCACGTTGACCAATCGTGTGTCGGCCGCGTGCCGGTAGCCCCACACTTCCTGGAGTAGAGCCTCTCGAGTAAAGACTTGGCCTGGCCGCCTCGCGAGGCAGGCGAGAAGATCGAACTCCAGTGGTGTGAGAGACAGGACGTCACTACCCCGTCGCACCGTGTGACCACCGATATCGATCGACAGGTCACTAATCGTGAGAACTGGAGATCCGACGTCATCTGTGCGTCGAATGCGAGCCCGGATGCGGGCGACGAGTTCTTTCGGCTTGAAGGGCTTGACGATGTAATCGTCGGCCCCGGACTCCAGCCCCACAACGACGTCGATCGTGTCCGACTTTGCCGTCAGCATGACGATCGGTGTGCCCGATTCGGCGCGGATCGACCGGCAGACGTCTATTCCGTCTCGTCCCGGCAGCATGAGGTCAAGCAGGACGACATCGGGCTTCGATTCTCGGAAGGCGTCAACGGCGGCGTTGCCGTCGGCGCAGAAAACGGGATCGAACCCTTCGCCGCGCAGGACGATGCCCAGCATCTCAGCAAGAGCAGCGTCATCGTCGACAACGAGAACGCGACCACGCGCCCTCGGGGCGCTCGGGGCGCTCGACCTACCGGAATTCTCCGTCATAGCCCTATGGTGTCATCTCGGGAACCCCGAGGAGAACAACGAGGGCAGCCGGGGTGTTATTCACCCCGTGGGCGACCATGGAGGCCCCTAGGGACCCCGTCTTCCACCGCACCCATCCGTAGACGACTCCAATGGGCAACAGGAGGAAGAATCGGACGGGTTCGAAGTGGAAAGCCGAGAATGCGACGGTCGTAATGGCGATCGTCCACACCGCTCCAACGCCACGTTTGCGCAGGGAGTTGTAGAGCATCCCGCGGAAGGCGAGCTCCTCGACGATCGGTGCCCCCACCATCACCATGATGGCGAAAACCAACAACGCCCAGAACGGTCCTGCCTCTCGCAACTCCCCAGCAATCTCACCAGCGGCGGAGGAGAAATCTCCGGCGATGGCCTGGGTGATGACAGCGACGATGCCGGCCAGGATCAATCCCACGACACCGGCGGCCACTCCCCAACCGACATCGCTCCAGGTAAGGCGAATCCCGAGATCGATGCGCGGTCCATTGCCCCGAAGGCGGGTAACGAGAAGCGGCCAGCCGGCCAGGCCGATCCAGGGAACCACCGTCCCCACCAAGGCGGTAACGGGCAGCGGTGCATCCAGAAGCAACAACGGAATCGCAGCCGCCAACCCGAGAACAATCGCAGCGACGATAGACATGACCGCCGAACCGATCCCCCACTGCGGGGTGCGCAGAACTTCGCCGCGCTCCGTGGCCTCCGCGACCGTCGCCGGGCACCCGGGATACGAACCTGGACCGTCTGGGCGAGCCTCCACAGATGGGTCGTTTGGTCCGTCAGTCGATCCGTCGTTCACGGGATTGATCACGACACCATTGTGCGGGTTGCCCCCGACATTGCCGACGCTGCGTCCAACGTGAGATCGGCGAAAGCTACGCCAGCACCATCGACAGTTCTGTCAGTCGGGTTGGAAGAACTCGGTACCACGTCCAGTACCCACGCTTCTCGGTGCTGACGAGTCCGGCCCTGACAAGAACCTTCAAATGGTGACTGACCGTCGGCTGTGACAGCCCGAGAGCGTCGGTGACGTCGCACACGCATGCTTCGCAATTCGGCTTCGATCGCAAGAGCGCGAGTATCTGCAGGCGAGCGGGGTCGGCCACGGCTTTTAGCAGCCCGGCGAGTTCTTCCGCCGTCGACCGCGAGATCGGAGCTCCAAGTCCGCCCGGACAACATGCCGGGCCGTTGGCCACCCGACCATTTGCCGGGACACTCGAACAAGCCTCGCGTCGAGTTTGCGGCGAACTGGTGGCAACAGGCACGCGTTCATATTGACATACATCTATATGGATGACAAGGTCACGGCATGGTGCGTCGCCTCTTTGCCGAGTACCTCGGCACCGCCATGCTCGTCGCCGCCGTCGTGGGGAGCGGAATTATGGGGTCCGCCCTCACCAGCGACGCGGCCGTCATCTTGATCCTCAACATGATGAGCACCGTTCTCGCTCTGGGCGTGCTCATATGGATGCTCGGACCGATCTCCGGAGCCCACTTCAACCCAGCCGTCACCACCGTGACGCTGGTCAAACGCGAAGTCCGGGTCCTCGAAGGCCTCAGCTACATCGTTGTCCAGATACTCGGAGGGTTGAGCGGGGTCGCTCTAGCCAACGTCATGTTCGACCTACCCGCTTTCGACCCTTCCACCAATGCACGCAGTGGCTTTCCCATCTGGCTGGGAGAGGTTGTCGCAACCGCAGGCCTGATCGCCATCATCGGGATCTTGACCCGCACCGGTCGAGGGCACCTCGGCCCGCTGCTCGTCCCAGCATGGATCGGTGCCGCCTACTTCTTCACATCGTCGACGTCGTTCGCCAACCCTGCCGTGACGATCGGTCGATCGATGACCGATACGTTCACCGGCATCGCGCCCAGCGATGTTCTCCCGTTCATCGCCTTCCAACTCATCGGTGCTGCGATCGGATCGCTCCTCACTGATCTTCTCTACCCCCGCACCAAGCCTGAACCTCTCGATCTACCTCAACCCGTTCACGAAAGAAGCTGACATGACCGATAAGCCCTCCGTCCTCTTCGTCTGCGTGCACAACGCCGGCCGGTCGCAAATGGCAGCGGCCTACCTGGCGCATCTGTCGGGTGGTGACATCGAGGTTCGCTCCGCTGGTTCGGCCCCAGGGGAACACGTGAATCCGGCCGCCGTGGAAGCAATGGCCGAAGAAGGCATCGACATCAGCGCTCAGACCCCGAAGGTGCTCACCACCGACGCGGTTCAGGCCTCCGACGTTGTCATCACGATGGGGTGCGGGGACACTTGCCCGGTCTTTCCGGGTAAACGCTACGAGGACTGGGAACTCGACGATCCCGCCGGCAAAGGGGTGGACTCAGTTCGACCTATCCGAGACGAGATCAAGACACGAGTCCAGGCGCTGATAGACGAACTGTTGCCCACCTAAAACCGTCACCTAGGCTCGCGTGCATGCCGATCATCGACCTGAACGCAGACGTCGGCGAGGAATGCGGCGACGACGCAACCCTCCTCAGTGTCGTCACATCGGCGAACGTCGCCGCGGGAGGTCACGCGGGCGGAGATGAGATCTTGCGCGCAACCGTCGAGCAATGCGCTCGTCGAGACGTCGCCGTCGGGGCACACCCCTCGTACCCGGACCGAGCAAATTTCGGTCGTCTATCGATGAAGGGCGAGTACGACGTCACCCACCTGACGGAGGTTCTTCGACACCAGATCGGTGAGGTGGCGACAGCCTGCTCGGCTGCAGGAACCTCGCTCACTCACGTCAAAGCCCACGGAGCGCTTTACCACGATGCCGCCAGCGACGATGCCATCGCCGAATCCTTCCTCGCTGCAGTCACGAAAGTTTCCACCGAAATCGGAACCGATCTTTACGTCACCGGGGCGGCGGGGTCGCGCCTGCAGGACGCTGCCGAGGCGTCCACTATTCGCTTTGTCGCTGAGGCTTTCGTCGATCGGGCCTACAACGCCGATGGAACGCTCGTGCCCCGTTCTCTGGCGGGAGCGGTGCACGACGACGTACCGGTGGCGGTGTCACAGGCTCTCAGCATCGCACTCAACCAACAGGTCGACACGATCGATGGCACCGTCATCGACCTGGCAGCCCGAACCCTGTGTGTCCACTCAGACTCCCCCGAAGCCGCGGCGATGGCTGGCGCTGTTCGCGCGGAACTCATCGCGCACGGGGTCAGCATTGCGCCCATCGCTGATGGTGACGCGTAGGTCGGTCACGAGATGCTGGTGACATCGTGACCACACATAAGACATCGTGGTTCGGAGACCGCGCTGTCATCATTGACGTTGCCTCGCCCATTGATCGCGAGTTGGTCGCGACCACTGTCATGCGAGCTTTGCCCGAGGCCGTCGTGCGCCGAGGGATCTCGACGCTGATGGTCGAAGTGCTGAGTCCGGACATCAACCTGGAAGCCGACGTTCGACGCGTTCTCGCCTCCGTCGACGAATCACCGAAAGCATCGCACGCACCGGAGGCCTCACAGGCGCCTGCCGCGGATGCGGCCATCACGATCGACGTGGACTACGACGGAGCCGATCTCGTGCCTACCGCGACCTTCTTTGGTCTCTCCGACACCGAATTGGTCCAGGCACACACCTCGCAGCGCTGGCGCGTGGCACTGATGGGCTTCGCTCCAGGTTTCGGCTACCTCGAACCGATCGAGGCTCCCCTTCTGCCCTGGTTCTCCCTGCCACGACGAACAACGCCTCGGGCGATGGTTCCCGCGGGCAGTGTGGCCCTCGCGGCCGGCATGAGTGCGATCTACCCGACGTCCTCCCCCGGTGGCTGGCACCTCATCGGTACCAGCCAGCGCACACTTTTCGATCCGCACAATGACAGCCAACCGACCTTGCTCGTACCCGGTGCCACCGTGCGCTTTGCTGCGATCGACCACGAGCCCACACCGTGAACCCCTCACCCGCGGATGAGCCCATCGCCACCATCGACACCGTCGGCCTCGCCACCGTTCAAGATGCAGGTCGAGAGGGATTTACCGACGTCGGCGTCCCGCGATCGGGCGCATGGCATCGAGGACGACACCGTCTCGCTCACGCACTGGTCCACGGCACCCTTGACGGCCCTCATCCAACTCTGGAAATCCTCGGTTCTGACGTGACGCTCACCATCCACCAGAGGCAAACATTGGCGCTGGTCGGCCCGGCAGATTTGACCGTGGATGGTCATCGGGCGCCAGAGGCTGTGGCGGTCGATGTCTCGCCCGCGACAACGGTGACCATTCATCACCGAGGACCCGGACCGGCGTACGTGGCACTGTCCGACTGGCAACCCCGCATCATTCTGAAATCCGCAGCAACCGACTCCTTCTCCCACCTTGGTGGCCCAAGGGGAGATGGCTCGCCACTATCTCCTGGTGACGTGCTCATGGGCTCCGCCCGCACACAGGACGATCGCGTTGGGTGCTTCGTGCGTGCCGAGGAGTCGGCACCGAGCGAGATAGCAGTGGTGGCCTTCGATCAAGAGAAAGCCGAACTTCTGTGCGCGGGTGCCTGGCAGGTCGATGCCTGCGCACGTTCGGGGCTGCGTCTGAGCGGCCCAGTCATCCCCGCATCGGATCCGATCCCGAGCATGCCTGTTATTCCCGGTGCGATCCAACTTCTTGACGATGGCACCGTCATCGTCCTCGGCCCCGACGGCGGCCTGACCGGCGGCTACCCGGTCATCGGAGTCATCGCGAGCGCCCATCTGGACTTCATGGCGGACCTCATCGTTGCGGCGACCGTCGCGTTCACGTCGATATCCGCGCGGTCGGCAATCGAGGCATTCGCTGTGCGCGAGGAATGGTTGGCCCGATCGCTGGTCAACCCCCACGACCTGCCCTAGCCGGTCCCGGTCGGATAACCCTCTTGCCTACACAAACGTCGGGGCCGCACCACGGTGCGGCCCCGACGTGGGAGGTTGTGCGGTCGAATCTGACCTAGTAGCGGTAGTGGTCCGGCTTGTAGGGCCCGGCAACGTCCACACCCAGGTACTCCGCCTGCTGCTTGTCCAACTCCGTCAGGCGTACGCCGAGCGCATCGAGGTGCAGACGCGCCACCTTCTCGTCGAGGTGCTTGGGCAGTGTGTACACACCGATCGGGTACTCGTCACGCTTGGTGAACAGTTCGATCTGGGCGAGCACCTGGTTCGTGAACGAATTGCTCATCACGAACGACGGGTGACCGGTGGCGTTCCCGAGGTTCAGCAAACGACCTTCGGACAGCACGATGATGCTGCGGCCATCAGCGAAGGTCCACTCGTCAACCTGTGGCTTGATCGTCTTGCGCGTGACGCCCGGCAGAGCAGCGAGGCCCGCCATATCGATCTCGTTGTCGAAGTGCCCGATGTTGCCGACGATCGCCTGATGCTTCATCTTCTGCATGTCGTCGGCGGTGATGACATCGAAGCAGCCCGTGGCCGTGATGAAGATGTCCGCATCACTGATCACGTCTTCGAGCCTTGCCACCTGGTAGCCGTCCATGGCGGCCTGGAGAGCGCAGATGGGGTCGACCTCGGTAACGATCACGCGAGCGCCCTGGCCCCGCAAAGAGTCTGCAGAACCTTTACCGACGTCGCCGTAGCCGAACACCACGGCGACCTTGCCGCCGATGAGCGTGTCGGTTGCTCGGTTGATGCCATCGACCAGCGAGTGGCGGCAACCGTACTTGTTATCGAACTTGCTCTTGGTGACCGAGTCGTTGACGTTGATGGCCGGGAACAGGAGCGAGCCGTCCCGCTGCATGTCGTACAAACGCAAGACACCCGTCGTGGTTTCCTCCGTCACTCCTGTGATCCCAGCAGCGATCTTCGTGAAGCGGTCGGGCGAGTTCGCGAGCGATTCCCGCAGCGTGTGCAGGATGACCCGGTACTCCTCGGAGTCACTCTCGTCACTCGAGGGAACGACACCGGCCTTCTCGAATTCCGCACCCTTGTGCACGAGCAGCGTGGCGTCTCCGCCGTCGTCGAGGATCATGTTCGGACCACCCTCGGGCCAGTCGAGCACCTGCTCGGTGCACCACCAGTACTCCTCGAGCGTCTCGCCCTTCCAGGCGTACACGGGGATCCCCTGCGGATCCTCTGGCGAACCGTTCGGGCCCACGACAACCGCGGCCGCAGCATGGTCCTGAGTAGAGAAGATGTTGCAGGACGCCCAGCGAACGTCGGCGCCGAGTGCAGTCAGCGTCTCGATCAGAACCGCTGTCTGAATGGTCATGTGGAGCGATCCGGTGACGCGTGCTCCGGAGAGCGGCTTGGAATCGCCGTATTCCTCGCGCATCGCAATCAGGCCGGGCATTTCATGCTCGGCCAGGCGAATCTCGTCGCGTCCGAACTCCGCGAGGGATAGATCGGCAACCTTGTAGTCGGGGGTGCCGTCAGCTTTGGTCAGGGACATTCTTTCTCCGTTTGTCGACGTTGCTTTTCCGGTGCTCACGACAGCGCGCCATACTTTGAATGCCACGCCGACGGGAGCGTCTCGACGGGAACCAGGGCTCCGGACCATCGGCGACAGACGTAGTTTGCCACGACTAGCCGGTGACCGCGCGTCGGGACTCGCTTAGGGGGCGGCGGGAGCAATGACTGCTACTGCCATGCCCTGCGTGGACACGACGGCGTCGGGCTCTCCCGCGGTCACGACGACTCCCCGCCCTTGGGTGGCTGTACGTGTATGTCCGCCTACTGCCACGGCGACTTCCCCGGCGATTGCCACCACGAGCCGGTACTCCCCCGTCGCCAACGGTGAGGATCCGGCAGTGACCACTTCCAACTGAAAATCCGCCCCTACCGGAGCGATTGATGTCGAGCCGTGCATGAACTGCGGGTCCGTGTCGAAATCAAGAATGTCCAGGGCACGATCAACGAACACCGGCTTATTGGTCAGTCCGAGTCGAAGCACATTGTCCGAACTCGTCATGACCTCAAAGCCGATTCCCCGCACGTAGCTGTGCGGAATGCCCGGAGCCAGATACACCGCATCGCCCGGCAGCAAAGTGACGAAATCCAGTAGTGGCGTCATCAGCACGCCGATATCCGCGGGAAAGTCTGCTGCGGCGTTCCGGTAGGCCGCGATCTCCGATTCGCTCATTACCCGCGTCATGGACCCCGCATCGTTTGCTTGATCGATTGCTTCGGGAAGTTGACCTACCAGCGTTTGCACGTGTGACTGCTGCTCATGGATCAGCTGGATTGCGGCCACCCGGTCGTCAGCGTGGAGAGCCGCCGCGGCCAAAGCCATGCCATCGACGCGCTCGAGTATTTCCGCCGCATCGGAAGCCGGGCGCCATCCAACGAATGCGTCGAACGGTTCGAGGGCAACCAGAACTTCGGCCTTCTCGTAGGCATCGGCCAGGACGGCCGGGCCTGCGATCTGCTGCTCGTCCCACATGCGCTTCGCATCGCGGGCGTTCGGATGCACTTGCACGGACAGTGGTCGACCCGCGGCGAGAATCTTCGCGAGGACGGGGGCCTGTTCTCGGGTGAGGTGATCGGCGAGAGTTTCGGTCAGGTCAGCGGTGTCGCCTTCGTGGACCGCTGCATCCATCGCTGACGGTCCGCTCGGGTGCACGCCGAACCACAGTTCCGCCTGCGGGGCGCCGGTGGACACCTGCGTCCACGGCGTCAGGCCGTCGAGGATTCCCCAGTCGTAATCCTTGACGTCACCTCGAATCGAGAACATCACGCGGAAGTAGAGCCCGACTCGTGGAGGTCCCCGCCGGCCTGGTCCATCAGCATGACTGGGATCCCATCTCGCACGGGGAAGCGTCGGGAGCACTCAGAACACACGATCTCGGATGCTTCTTCATCGGCCTCAACCGCGGCGTGCTTCTCGCACGGGCAGGCCAGCACGTCCCACAAATGCGGAGACAAGCCCAGCGGGGAGTTCGGGTACTGACTCACGTCGCTTCACCCCTCATCAGTGCGAGAACTTCATCCCGCAATGTTTCCATCGTTGCCGTCTCGCGTGCCTCGACATTCAGGCGCAACAAAGGCTCCGTGTTGCTTGGCCGGACGTTGAACCACCACTGGCCACCATCGACGGTCAACCCGTCCATGTGATCGGTGGTGACGTCGTCGTAGCCTGCGAAAGTAGTCTCGATCAGATCCATCATCGCCGACTGATCCTCGACCGGGGTATTGATCTCCCCCGATGCCACATAGCGTTCGAACTCAGTTAGTAGTGAAGAGATAGTCGTACCTTCCGGTGTGGACCCGAGTGCGGCGAGCGTGTGCATCGCCGCGAGCATTCCCGAGTCAGCTCGCCAGAAGTCACGGAAATAGAAGTGGCCCGAGTGCTCACCGCCGAAGACAGCGTCTGTTTCAG
>WLWL01000259.1 GCA_012103605.1 Candidatus Nanopelagicales bacterium | reverse complement strand
TGGCGCCGATGTACGGGTACAAGTCCCTCAAGTGGATGTCGGGCATCGAGGTGGTCGATGAGGTGGTTCCTGGTTATTGGGAGGTCCGCGGCTACGACATCGACGCGTGGGTGGGAGCGTCCAATGGACGCGACGACGAGCCCATCGCCTGACGCACGCATCGCGCGTTTCTCCCGCGCGGAGCGCTGGGTGCACCGCAGCATCACGGTGCTCATGATCGTCCTCATCGCCACTGCGGCGGCGTTGTATTTCCCCGACATCAGCGTGCTGGTGGGGAATCGCCCCATCGTCAGCAACATCCACGTCATCGCCGGCTTCGTTCTCCCTATCCCCCTGATCCTCGCCCTGGCCTCCCGGGCCTTTCGGCAGGACGCTGAGTTACTGAACCGTTTCACCGCGCAGGATTGGAAGTGGCTTCGTTCGCGAGATCGCCGATCGGGCCGGATCCCGGTGGGCAAATTCAATGCAGGTCAAAAACTCAACGCGGCGTTCTCCGTGGGCTCGATCATCATCATGCTCGCCACCGGCGCCATCATGTTTTTCAATTCATGGTTTCCCGATGACATTCGCACCGGCGCCACGTTCGTGCACGACTGGTTGACCCTCGCCATCGTCGTTGTCGTTGTCGGCCACACCTACAAGGCGCTCATGGATGCGGAAGCCCGCACCGGGATGCGCACCGGGCATGTGTCGGCTCGGTGGGCCGCCCGCGAGCACGGCCAGTGGGCCGAAGAGCAACGCCTCGGCGGCTAGTTACCCAGCCAGAAATCCATCCACCGGATGAAGATCAAGGCGAGCACGACGAGGTAACTCGCGCCGATCAGAACCCAACGCAACGACCCCACCGTTTGAGCAACGGCTCCTGGCCCGGACCGGCCACTCAATCGCCCGGCCGCGGCGTTGTCCGCGGTCACTATCCAGAACACCGGGATGGTGGCTGCCCAGACGACCATGCACCACGGGCACAGCGCACCGATCACATACAGGCTTTGCGTGATCAGCCAGATGGCGAAACCAAATCCGAAAAGCGCTCCGAGGTTGAGTCCCAGCCACACCCACCGCGGCAACTCGACCTTGGACAGCAACAAGACGCCCATAGAAATAACGACGGGAAAACCAATCAGTCCCAGGATGGGATTGGGGAAACCGAAAGCCGATGCCTGATCGGTCGTGATGATCGAGCCACAGGACAGCACCGGATTGATGTCACATTCGGGAATGTAGTTCGGGTCCGCCGTGACGGCGATCTTCTCCAGGGTCAACTCGAACGCGGCCAGCAGGCCGAAGAAACCCCCGATGATCAACACCCAGGGCGTCACCCGATACGAACTCACGTCACGACGATATCTCGCAGTGCGGCAATCAGCCGATCGACATCGCTCTCGTCGGTGTAGGGGGCCAAACCCGCGCGGATCGCACCGCCAGAGCCCAGGCCGAGCGATCGACACGGCTCGTAGGCGTAGAACGAGCCCGCCGGAGCGTTGATCTGCTTGTCGGCCAAGCGATGCGCCACCTCCGCGCTGTCCCATCCCTCGAAGGTGAAGAACTCCGTCGGGGTCCGTCGACGCGCGTGTGCATACATCGTGATTCCTGGAAGCTCCTCCAAGGCGCTGCGCAGCCGAACGTGCAGGCGATCTTCGTGCTGGGCGAGCGCGGTCATGGAACGGACCAGGCGATCGCGACGAGTCATCGACGTCTCCCCGCCCGGCACCAGATCCGCCAGCACGTCGACGGCCGCGATGAGCCCCGCCAGTAACTCGTACGGCAGGGTGCCGAGTTCGAATCGTTCGGGAACCTGC
>WLWL01000258.1 GCA_012103605.1 Candidatus Nanopelagicales bacterium | reverse complement strand
CGGCGACCAGCGCCGCGAGGGCCAGCCAGATCAGGATGTCGAGATCGACCACGACCTACGACCGAACGAGGGACACCAGATGGTCGACGATCACCGCGGAGTCGACGTCCTCGCGCTCACCACTCGCGCGATCCTTCACTTCGACCACGCCGTCGGCCAACCCGCGACCCACCACGACGATGGTCGGCACGCCGATCAACTCCGAGTCGTTGAACTTCACGCCCGGAGACACCCCACGGCGGTCATCGAAGAGCACGCGAATATCGCGGGCAGCTAGGTTCGAGGCGAGTTCGTCGGCGAAGTCGAAGACGGCGTCGTCCTTGCCGGTGGCGATCACGTGCAGGTCCGCGGGGGCGACCTCGCGGGGCCAGACCAGGCCTTTGTCGTCGTGGTGCTGCTCGGCGATCGCGGCGACCGCTCGTGACACCCCGATGCCGTAGGAGCCCATCGTCACCGTGACGAGGTTCCCTGACTCGTCTTGCACCCGCAGGCCGAGGGCGTCGGCGTACTTGCGGCCCAACTGGAAGATGTGACCGATCTCGATACCGCGCGCGATCTCGACCGGGCTCTGGCACTGCGGGCACGCGTCACCGGCGCGAACCTCCGCAACGTCGATGGTGCCGTCCGCCTCGAAGTCTCGACCGTGCACCAGGTCGTAGACGTGACGACCGGGCTCGTTGGCGCCGGTGATCCACGCCGATCCCCGAGCGATACGCGGATCGAGCAAATACTCCACTCTCGAGGACCCTGCCGTCCCGAGGGCGCCGGGGCCGATGTAGCCCTTGACCAGCGCAGGGTTCGCCGCGAAGTCGTCCTCTTCGAACGCGCGGATCTCCGCCGGGTAAACCGCCGCTTCGAGTCGGCGCTCGTCGACCTCACGGTCTCCGGGCACGCCGATCGCCAGCGGTCGTTCACTGCCCTCGGCGTCCACTCGCATCACCAGGACGTTCTTGAGCGTGTCCGACGCCAGCCAGGAATCACCGTCGCTGCGCGCGAGCTCGGGGCGGGAGTTGGACACTTCGACGAGGGTGTCGATGGTCGGCGTATCGGGGGTGTTCTCCACGTGCGCGGCGCCGACGGCGACGGGCTGCTCCACCGCCACCGGAACCGAGATGGCTTCCACGTTCGCCGCGAATCCGCACTCCGGGCAGCGCACGAACGTGTCCTCACCGACCGGTGTCGGCGCGAGGAACTCCTCGCTCGCGGAGCCGCCCATGGCGCCGGACATCGCCGAGACGATCACGTACGTCAAGCCGAGTCGGTCGAAGGTGGAGATGTAGGCGTCGCGGTGCCTGCCATAGGAGTGTTCGAGACCGGCATCGTCGATGTCGAACGAGTACGAGTCCTTCATCACGAACTCGCGGCCGCGCAGAATCCCTGCGCGCGGGCGGGCTTCATCGCGGTACTTGGTCTGAATTTGGTAGATCACCAGGGGAAGGTCCTTATACGAGGAGTACTCCCCCTTGACCATCTGGGTGAACAGTTCCTCGTGCGTGGGCCCGAGCAGGTAGTCCGATCCGCGACGGTCTTGCAAACGGAACAGGTTGTCCCCGTACTCGGTCCACCGGCCGGTCGCCTCGTACGGCTCCTTGGGGATCAGGGCCGGGAAATGCACTTCCTGAAAGCCGGCGTCGTCCATCTCCTCCCGGACGATCCGCTCAACATTGCGGAACGCCAGATAACCCAACGGCAGCCAGGAGAACACCCCGGGGGCGACACGTCGGACGTATCCGGCCCGCACCAGCAATCGGTGGCTGGGCACTTCAGCATCGGCCGGGTCATCGCGCAGCGTGCGGAGCAGCA
>WLWL01000053.1 GCA_012103605.1 Candidatus Nanopelagicales bacterium | reverse complement strand
CGGCGCAGCTAAGGAACAACCCATCGTGGCCGATGGACACGTCACGGTGGGCTCGGTGATGAAGGTGTCGCTGTCCGTCGACCACCGGCCTGTCGACGGTGCTACGGCTGCTGAGTGGATGCGGGAGTTCGTATCCCTCCTCGAGAGTCCGGCAAAGATTCTCGCTTAACTGCTCGCCCAGTACTGCGCGCTGGACTTGATGGGTGGCTTCACAAGGCTGCTGCGGGAATTCCTCTCTTGTGGCTACACAACATCAGAGGCGGGGTCCACCGATGGTGGACCCCGCCTCTGAACTCCCGCTGATTACTCCTTACCGAAGTACTTGTACTGGGGTCCTCGCCACAGCGGGTTGACGGTGAAGTCCTGCAGCCACGTGCGGTACGGGAATGCCAGGCCTTCTTGCGCGGCGTACACCCACATCGGATCTTCGTACAGCAACTGCTGCAGTTCCGAGTAGATGGCTTGCCGCTCCTCGGGATCGACGGTTCCCTTTCCAGCGTCGATCAGTTCGGCGATGCGGTCCGGGTCCTCGTAGGCATCCCGCATGCCGTGCTTGCTACCCCAGTCACCATCCGGATGCTGGTGTGGATCGAAGAACTGATGCGGATCCGCACCTGGATCGGCGTTCTTCACCCACAGAGCGAACGGAACGGGATCTGCACCGAGGTTTTCGTCAAACTGCGTTTCCGCCTGATTGACGACGTTGACCTTGAACTTCGGATTCAGATTCTCAATTCCGTCCTTCATCAACAGTGCCACGCCCTCGAACTCCGGCTCACCAGACTGGACGAGTACCGACACCTCGAAGCCGGAATCCCAGTATTCGGTCTGCTCCAGGAGTTCCGTTGCCTTCTCGGGGTCATATTCGTAGATCGGGGCGTTCTCGTCGTACCCAAACACACCCTGTGGGATGTAGGCGGTGTAGCGCGCCCCATATCCATCAAGGAAAGAGTTGATGTACGTGTCGTAGTCAAACGCGTAGTTGAACGCTTGACGGATCTTCTTATCGGCGAAGAAATCCGAGGGGATCGTGTCACTCGAAGGCAGGTCGTCGGAGCGCATATTGAACCCGAGGTGAATGGGCTCCAGCAGAAGACCACCTTCGAAGATAGCGATTCCCTCGTTCTCACGAACATCACTCACATTGGAAGGTGAAATGTCAATGATGTCCGCGTCACCAGCCTGTAGAGCAAGAACGCGCGAGCTCTCCTCCGGAGTGATGTCCCAGCGGACGCCAGCGCGCGCGGGGTCTCCCCAGTAGTCGTCGTTCACATCCATCGTGAGCGACTCGCCGCGCTTCCACTCGCCGAACGTGTATGGACCGGTACCAACCATGTTGGTATCCATCCACTCGTTCGGGGTATCAGCTTCCACGCCGCCGTTGGCCTCGACGGACTCCGAGCTGACGATTGAGGCAACCGGGTTGTTCACGACCGAGTACAGGAATGATGCGTCCGGCTCAACGAGCGTTACCTCGAACGTGTAGTCATCCACAGCAGTCATGGATTCGACCGAGTCCACGAGGGCCGCTGCCTGGCCTTCGGGAAGATTCATCGTCATGGCCCGTTCCCAGGAGTAGACGACATCCTCCGCTGTGAACTCCGAGCCATCGTGGAAGGTGACGCCCTCCCGAAGTGGGAACGTGTAGGTGAGACGGTCGTCGCTCACCAAACCGTTCTCCTGGGTGGGAACCTCAGTCGCCAGGCTCGGTAGAAGGTCGGGGCCATCGGGACCAACTTCGAGAAGTCGTTCGTAGACATTGTCGATGAACGCCTCACCCTTTTCACCCTGCTCCGCACGGGCCGGATCCAAGGTGGCAGGTTCACCGTTTTGGGCATGAACAATGACACCAGCGTTACGGATCTCACTCGTGGCAGCGCTGTCGTCTCCGCCTGATTCCGTCTCCTGGGAATCAGACGATCCACCACATGCGGCCACGACCATCGCGACGGCTGCACTTCCCGCCATCACTCCGAGCGATCGGCGCCAGGCACCGCCGCCTCTTTGACCTACCATCATTCGTACCTTCTTTCCGTTAGCGGCGCCGTTCAACGCCTACTTGTTCCACCAATTTCCCGACTGAGCATGCACGCACGCACTCATTCGTCCGGGTTCGATTACCTCGAGGGTGATGTCGTCAACCTCTGGTAAGTCCACTCTCAACTCCTTGCCATCCCGGCGAACATCAACGTCGACATTCCCCACAGCTCCCCGGAGGTCGGTCACCTCTTGTGCCATGGCCCGCGAAGCATCATCATCCGTCAAGCGAATAACCGCGCTGAATTCACTCGAGCGCTCCACCGCCTCAATTCCCTCGAAGGAAGCAGGAGACGATACTTCGAGCTGTTCGAGAACATCGTCCACACGCCAACCGCACGTGCTCACTGCGACTGGACACCGCGGGTGAAGCCGGCACCCCGTTGGTGGATCAATGGGGTTGGGCACTGACCCCGTCAGTCGCCGATGTCCATCCGCAACGGAGTCTCCGGTCAGCGAAGGATTGGAGTCGCGCAACACCTCGGTGTAGGGATGGAAAGGATTATCGAAAACCTCTCGTGTTGGACCTTGTTCCACCAGCCTCCCAAGGTACATGACGGCGATCTCGTCCGACATGTGTTCGACCACGCCAAGGTCGTGAGTGATGAAGAGATACGTCAACTCGAATTCGCGCTGGAGCGAGACGAGCAGATTCAAAATCTGGGCCTGCACGGAAACGTCGAGAGCACTCGTCGGCTCATCCAAGATGATGAATTCCGGATTCAACGCAAGAGCACGGGCGATAGAAATGCGCTGCCGCTGACCCCCGGAGAACTGGTGTGGGTAACGAAGCAGGTGCTGCGGGCCAAGACCGACTCGCTCGAGCAACTCGAGAACCTGCTGATTGAGATCTTCTCCCGAGGCTTCGTTGTACACCCGGAGAGGGCGACCGACGATGTCACGAACCAATTGCCGAGGGTTCAGTGATGAGAAGGCATCCTGAAACACGACCTGACAATTCCGACGATAGCGCCGCTGGAACTCCCGAGACATGGAACCGAGTCGATGCTGCCCTTGGAGCCGTTGCCATGTTTCTTTGTCCTCGCCAGACATGGATTTCGGGTCCCTGCCACGTAAGCGATCGACATCCTCTGCGTCAGAGGGCTCGAGATCAAACCACAGATCACCTGAGGTTGGGCTTTCCAAGCCCGCGATCACCTTGCCTAGCGTTGTCTTCCCGCACCCAGATTCACCAACGAGACCGACCGTCGATCCCCGGGGAATCGTCAGCGATACACCGTCGACGGCTTTGACATGCGAGGTCACTCTTTGCAGAACGCCCTCTTTGACCGGATAGTGCACGGCAACATCCCGCAACGTAATGAGGCTTCGTCGACTCGCGACGGCTCCTGGGACGTGCACGTCGTCGCTGATCGTCATGTGGTCACCTCCGCACTCGCATACTGCTGAGGCATGTCACCCGGCGCTGCCCCGACGGCCGCTGCCGATTCAAAGCGAAGACACGAAACTTGGCGATCGGGCAGAGGATGTGACTCTGCAGGTATGTGCGTGGTGCATGCCTTCCCCGCCCACGCACACCTACTCACGAAGTGACACTGACGTGGCGCATCAATCAAGACAGGGACTGTCCCGGGAATGGCTGCCAACTCTCCCCGCTTCGTTTCAGCTCGCGGGATCGCGTTCATGAGCCCTTGGGTGTACGGATGCAAGGGAGTGCTGAGGAGATCCCGACAGTCGCCGATTTCCGCGATACGCCCTGCGTACATCACCGCCAGTCGATCGGCTATTTGACGGACGAGCGAGAGATCGTGGGTGATGTACAAGATCGCAGTGCCCTTGCGTTCCTGCAATTCCGACAGAAGATCTAGGATTCGAGCTTGAATGGTCACATCGAGGGCAGTCGTAGGTTCATCCGCGATGAGCAGATCCGGATCGCACGCAAGCGCCTGGGCAATCATGACGCGTTGTTTCATTCCACCGGAGAGCTCGTGCGGGTAGGACGTCATCATTTTTCTTGGATTAGGTACGCCCGTGTCAGCAAGCGCCTGCAGTACCCGTTCGTCCAGAGCTTCGGTCAGACGTTTAGTCGCTGACGGGTGAGTGAACCTGTACGCCGTGCGTCGCACCAGGCCACCACGGTGCCGGAGATAACGAGATGAACCACGACTACGGGTGCCAAGACCTGCACTCTCGAATACGGATGCTTCTCGGTGCTCAGCGAAAACTTCGCCCAGTTGCCGTCCGATAGTTAGCGCAGGATTCAGCGCCTTGGATGGGTCCTGGAACACCATCGCAATTCGATCCCCGCGCAGCGCACGCACCTGCTGCTCCGATGCTTCGAGAACGTCCAACGGTTCGCTTTCTTCGATCCCTTGGAAGTAGATCGAGCCTGCCGAGTAGATCCCCGGTGGTTGGGGAACAAGCCGGAGAATGGATCGAGCGGTAACGCTCTTGCCACATCCCGTCTCTCCTGCAAGGGCAAGAGTCTCGCCGCGTTTGATGGAGAAGGAGACATTGTCAACAGCGCGGGCAAGGCCTCGCGACGTTTGGAAGTCGACGGTCAGACCTTCCACGCGAAGCAGCGCATCGTGAGCCATATCAGCGCCCTTCCGTCTTTGGATCGAGAACATCTCTCAGGCCGTCGCCCACGAGGTTGAAAGCCAGCGCCCACAGCAGGATGGCGAGGCCCGCAAACGTCGAAACCCACCACTGTCCAGCCAGAATCCCCGACTGACCCGCGCTCACCATGGCTCCCCACTCAGTGAGGCCGGCTTGCGCGAGACCGATGTAACTCAAAGCTGCCCCGATAAGCACAACGTTTCCCATATCAAGGGTCGCTTGAACCACCATGGGGGTAATGGCGTTAGGCAAAACGTCTTTGCGATAGACGTTCCACGTGGAGTCACCCACGACCTTGGCCGCAGCAACGTAATCCGTCTGCTTCACACGAATAATTTCCCCACGAATGATGCGGGCGTACTTGACCCAGAAGACAACTGCCAGGGCAAGAATGATGTTCCGGAAGCTCGGCCCAAGAACAGCCGCGATAGCAAGTGCAAAAATCAACTCTGGGATGGCAAGAAAGACATCCACTATGCGCATCAGGAAGTTGTCAACTCGCCCTCCTCGCATCGCCGCCACGCTTCCCACGATCGTCCCGATGACCAGGGTGGAGATGACCACCGTCAAGGACAGTTGCAAAGACAAACGCGAGCCCCACACGATGCCGTAAAGAACGTCTCCGCCCGTCGAATCGGTACCGAGGACATGGCCCGCCTCACCAGGCGGAACGTCAATGTTGGCCCAATCTCGAGGAGACTGATACGGATCCGGCTCGTTGGCGCCCACCAGTAGCGGCGCGAAAATCGCCATCAGCAAGAACAAGATGATGATGACAAAACCAATGACAGTCAGTGGATTGCGAAGAACTTCGCGAAAAACCTCAAGACGACGTGCCCACCGCACCGAGGAGGCGCTGCGACGAGGAGTCGTGTTCGGATCAATCGAAGAAGAATGCTCACCCGTAACCGCGGTCATCCGCCGAGCACCACCCTTCTGTCAAGGTACGCATAGGCAATATCCACAGCAAGATTCACGAGCATGAAGATCAGAGCCGTGACGAGGACGTAAGCCATGATCGTCGCCTGATCGCCGGAAAGAATTGCGCTCGTGACCCAGGATCCCAATCCCGGCCAGCGGAAGATGAGTTCAACCGCTACTGCTCCCTGAAGCAGGAACCCAAATGACAGTCCAATGACCGTTGCTGTCGGAACAAAGGCATTACGTCGAGCGTGCTTCTTGACTACCTCGCGCTCCGGTAATCCTTTGGCTCGTGCCGCATCTACATATTCCTCGGACATCGTTTCCACCATGGACGAGCGCATCATTCGAACGATGATCGCCATGGCACCGAAGGCGAGAACCACCGCGGGGAGGATGAGGTGTCGAATGGCGTCCCAAAATGCAGACGCGTTGCCGTTCAGAAGCGAGTCAAGTGTGTATAGGCCGGTCAGATGTGTGATGGAGTCAAATATCTCCGGAGTCGATCGTCCAAGCGGGAACCAGTCGAGCCATAGATAGAACGGTATGAGCAGCAATAATCCGAACCAGAAGGTAGGGGTACTCGCTCCAGCGATCGCAAAAAACCTGGCGGCGTGGTCGGGGCCTCGGTTTCTTCTCACTCCCGCGATGGTTCCCAGAGCAATCCCGCCAAGGATCGCGATCAGCGCTGCGGCGAGAGCCAGTTCTAACGTTGCCGTCATCTTGAGCCCAATGACCTCCGTCACGGGTGCTACGGACACGCCGGACCAACCCAGGTCACCTCGCAGCACCCCTCCCAGCCAGTAGGCGTACTGCACGGGAATCGGCTCATCGAGTCGATACCGAGCTTCTAGCGCAGCCACCTCATCGGGAGTCATATTCGGCGTCGCATAGATGCCAACAGGCGAACCGGTGAAGCGAGTAAGCGTGAACACGATGATGCTGACGCCAAGCATGATGAGCGGCAGCAGCATTAAGCGCCGGATCAGATACTGCCGTACCTGCACGTCACCCTCGCAGGTTCTTGCGACCAGTCAGGGCGCACCGCGTCCCGCGGCAGGTTGAGCCGGAAGTTTGCCAAGTGCGAAGGCATTCACCGGGCGGCGTTCGGACACTCACGGCGTTTCCAATCCATCAGACACCTCTGCATTCTCACTGAGGAGTTCAACTCCCGCATTTGCTGCCGCAATGAGGAGCAACGTTGCGAAGTCATCTCGCTCGTGGCCATGACCGATGCTGGACTCGACGATGTCCCGGGTCATGTTGGTGATGGGCATTGGCACTTCGTGCTTGCGAGCTTCAGCGAGACCGAGGTCAAAATCCTTTCGTAACAAGATGGGAGTGAACGTTGGATGGAAATCGAGATTAACCATCGCTGGCGTCTTGTATTGGCTGAAAATGCAACCCATCACGGAATTGTTGATGAAGTCCATCACGGCTTCTCGCTTGACGCCTGCCTTCTCTCCCAGAACGAGGATCTCGGACAACGCCTGCGTGTAGATCCCTAGTAAGAGGTTGTGATAAATCTTTACCAGCCGTGCTGCTTCACCGTCACCTACGTAAGTGACCGACCGACCTAAGGACTCGATCATCGGTTGGACAAGCTGGAAAGTCTCCTCATCACCGCTACAGACAACACTCAGTTTTCCGGCGGCGACGACCTTGCCATTACCCGAAACGGGGGCTGCAAAGAAGCGAGTCCCACGCTCCGAGGCAGCCTCGCGAATCTTCTTGCTTGTCTCGACGCTCACCGTCGAGCAGTCCACCACGATCTTGGGAACGGATTCCCCGGTGAGCAGCCCTACCTCTGGGTCAAGCATCACTTGCTCGAGATCCTTTGAGGCACTCACCATCGAGAACACGACTTCTCGGTGGGCGAGATCGCGCACCGTCTCACCTACCGTTGCACCCTCATCCACGAGCGGTTCAGCCTTGGCGGCGGTTCGATTCCACACTTGGACGTCGTAACCGACTCTCACCAACCGAGCAGCAAGCGGTGCACCCATATTCCCTAGGCCGATCCAACCCACCGTCATCTGCTGGCTAGACCCGACCTTCACAAGCGGACCCTTTCTGACCCTGACTCACCCATCGAAAACCTCCGACAACTAGCAATCGATTGCGTAAACCGGACTCTGCAACGCATGGGGCTAGTTGTCAACGGGAAGTCCCCTATTAGATGTGAAATAGTGACTTGGATCCCATAAACGATCTCCCGGATGCTCTCCAGATTGTCGCCCTAATGTCCTACGCTACGGCTCACGATTGCACAAAGCCAGGTAAGGCAAAGGTTCGCAAAGAAGGGCGCCGAAATGAAACGCTTGACCATCGGCCAATTCAGCGACTCCGCCGTGCTTCACGCGATTCGGTATCTTCAACTGGACAAGGAATGCGGCCTTGACTTGGTCACGACCCGAGTGCCGTCTTCTCCTTCTCAATTCTCCGCTCTGAACGATGGTCATATCGACGTCGCCATTACGAGCCCCGACAACGTCTTGTTGTACGCCACTACGGATCAACAGCCCCTGGGTCATCAGCTCGACGTTCGCATGCTGAGAACGATTGACCGGGGCCTTGGCTTGGCGCTTTTCTCACGACCAGAGTTCACGTCGGTTGCAGAATTGCGGGGAACCGAGATCGGTGTCGACGTGGTCCGTTCCGGATTCGCTTTACTATTGTTCCGAATGCTAGAGCGTGGCGGAGTATCCAGAGATCAGGCCACGTTTGTCGAATTAGGAGCCACGCCCAAGCGGCTCATTGCCATGAAAGAGGGTCAAGCCTCAGCTTCCATCCTGAACGCGGAGTCTCGAGTCGCGGCCCAAGCCTCCAGCATGCGCGAATGGCTCACGTCAGCCGACATCTCTGATAACTACCTCGGCACCGTTCTCGCCGTTCAGGCGGAATTTGATTCCGGCGTGGCCAAGGATCTTGTCGATATTTGGACTCGAGCCACCGAGTGGATACTCGAATCTCCCGAGGAATCCGTCCGTTCGGTGCTCAACGCTGCCAACGAGCAACTCGGTACACCAGGGTACGTCGCGCTCCTCCGGGATCCTCGCTTTGGACTCCTACTGGACCCCAACGTAGCCCGGGAAGATTTGCTTGAGTTGTGCCGGATCCGACGCGAGTCCCAGGCCTATGCTCCCCTACCCGAAGCCGTCGCCGCACTGGCCAACCCCTGAGCCAAAGCTGGCTGGAATTTTGCGCCGGTTTTGCTACGAGTCTTCGTCGCCCGGAACGTCGCCCATCCAGCGGCCATGCTCGCCACCAGCCCAACCAGTCAGAACAAAACTCCGGGCGTCCAATCTCGGGCATCGCCTATGGTGAGGGGCATGGCTGCGACCCTGAAGGATATAGCCGAGAAAGTAGGCCTTCATCCAGCGACAGTCTCCCGAGCGCTTAATCCACGGACAGCGCACCTGGTTAGCCCAACCTCGGTGGCCAAAGTCCGTAAGGCTGCAAGTGCACTCGACTACGTCCCAAATCCCATGGCTGCCGGACTCCGAACATCCCGATCGCACACCATCGGAGTGGTCATTCCCGATCTGACGAATCCGCTCTTTCCCGGAATGGTGCGTGGGATCCAGGACACTCTGACCAACGCTGGCTACACCCCGCTTTTGGTCAACACGGACAACGATCCTCTCGCCGAGAAATCCGTCGTTGCTTCACTTAGTGCTCGGCGAGTAGACGGCTTCATACTCGCGACCGCACGCCGAGAGCACCCTCTCCTCGCCGAACTTGCTCCAAAGTTTCCTCTCGTTCTTATCAATCGAGTCAGCGAGAATGTTCAGGTCTCAAGCGTCGCCACTGATGAGCAAAACGGGATTCGTCTCGCCGTGGAACACCTGCGTCTTCTCGGCCATACGGAGATCGCACACTTGGCTGGCCCCGCATGGTCGTCAACAGGGTACGAACGTAGACAAGCTTTCACCAGAGCCATGCGGGCAAACGGGCTAACCCCCGCTCGCAAGCCATCCACGGTGGAATCTTGGAGCATTACCGCCGCGACGGCAACGGCCCTTTCGCTGCTTGAGGGAAATAATCAGACTACGGCTCTCGTGTGCGCCAACGACCAATTAGCCCTCGGCGCTATTGAAGCGGCGAAGAAGCTAGGCAAACGTTGCCCACGCGATATAAGCGTCGTCGGCTACAACGACATGCCATTTATGGATCTCGTCGATCCGCCGCTCACCTCAGTGCGCGTCCCACAACATGACATAGGTGCCGAGGCGGCACGCCTCCTGCTAAGTCTCATCGCGGAGGAAGGTCCCCAGCCCATCAGACAGGTACGCCTCACTCCCGAACTCATCATTCGCTCCTCCACCGCCCCGCCCTCAAATTGACAAGACCGAGGAACGCAGCACGGATTGGAGATCAGCAAGGCAGTCACACACGTTGCCGACCGAGTAGACCTCTGATTTGCCCCTGGGAAGCCGTCAATGCGACAGCGCCGAAAGAAAGAAGCACGCCCACAATGAGCGGTCCGTCAACGACGTCGAGGATGACGACGTCGAGCACAAGCGCTCCCGTGAGCTGCCCTGCCGTCACCAGGAGACTTACGGCCAATACACCTACTTTTCCCACCACCCAGGCCGTAGTGGCGATGAAGATGGCGCCGATAATTCCCCCGAGGTAAAGCCACCACGGACCTGCGGGTAGAGGCTCGAGTGCACGCGCTCCTGTCGCAGTGATCATCAGCAGGGCCAACGTCAAGATGAGACTGCCTACGGCGAAATTCGCCCAGGCTGCAGCCATCGGTTCGCGAGAAATCGTTGTCAATCTCCCGTTGATCGCCTGCTGAATGGCAACG
>WLWL01000257.1 GCA_012103605.1 Candidatus Nanopelagicales bacterium | reverse complement strand
ACCGAGAGCGGCTCCACGAGCGCAGCCGCGTCGAAGGACACGTGCGCAGGAACCGGATGCACGAAGGCCCGCGGCAGAACCACGTACTCGCAGAAAGCACCGTCGATCGGTGGCGTCGCGAAGAACTTCACATCCGGACAGAGGTTGTAACGACCCGATCGGCACTCATGGCACGCGCCACAAGGCACACCCGGTTCCATTGCGACCGTCGTGCCCCGAGCAAGATCCTGCACGCCATCACCAAGGCCCTCCACGACACCGGAGGCTTCGTGACCGAGCACCAGCGGCCCCTCGACGATGAAGTCGGCGATTCGACCGTGCTCGAAGTAGTGAATGTCGCTTCCGCAAACTCCGACGGACTTCACTCGGACGAGGACCTCCCCCGGACCCGGTTCGGGTACCGGGCGCTGACTCAGCGTCAACGTCAGGTCGGGGTTGAGGATGCTTACTCGCTGCATACGTGAAGTATCCCCTCCAGCGTCGCCTCGGCACCATCGGTGTGCAACCGTTGCAAAGTCTGAAGGTAGGGGTCGATGAAACGCTCGTCGTCCACGAGATCTCCGAATAGTTCTCGGTTTTCGATGAAGGCGAGCGGGTGCTCTCGCTGTCGTTGGGCGATGGGGACCAGTTGATCCTTCAGGGGGTCAACAACATTGATCGGCTGCCCGTCCTCGCCCACAGCTTCGGCATACCGAGCCCAGCTCGCCACGATAGCCGCCGAGCAGCGGATATCGCCGTCTTCGAGGAGGCGCTCGCGAATGACCGGTAGCAGCCACTTGGGAATTCGATCGGACGTCTCCGCCGCCAAGCGAGCGACCGTGTCTTTCACTTCAGGATTCGCGAACCGTTCGATCAACTCCGACTTATAAGCATCCAGGTCGACTCCTTCGACAGGATCCAGTGTCGGCGTTGCCTCCCGATCCATGTAGTGCCGCAAGAAAGTCGCGATACGTGGATCACGCGCGGCGTCATGCACGTACTCGTAACCCATGAGCGAGGCGAAGTAGGCCAGACCCTGGTGACTGGCGTTCAGCAGCCGCAGCTTCATCTTCTCGTAGGGAGCGACGTCGCTGGTCATCTGAACTCCGGCTTCCTCCCACTCCGGTCGACCGGACGGAAAGTCCTCTTCGATGACCCACTGAAAGAAGGGCTCGCACAACACCGGCCATTCGTCCGTAATCCCCAACTCCCGCGACACTGACGCAACGTCCTCGTCGGTGGTGCCGGGAGTGATCCGGTCGACCATCGAATTGGGAAACGCAACTTCGCTGCGCATCCATTGACCGAGCTCAGCGTCTCTCGCCTCCGCAAACGACGAGAATGCGTGGCGCGCCACATCACCGTTGTGCTGAATGTTGTCGCACGACAGCACGGTGAACGGTGCAACACCGGCTGCTCGTCGCCGCCGTAGCGCCTCCATCACCACCCCGAAAACCGTGACCGGGGTGTGATCATTCGCCAGATCGCGGCGCACATCGTCATTCGCCAGATCAAAATCGCCCGTTGTCGGGATGATGTTGTACCCACCTTCGGTAATGGTCAGCGACACGATCCTGGTTGCGGGGTCGCTCAATCGATCGAGAACGGCATCTGGGTCATCCGGACCGAACAAGACCTCGGAGATACTTCCGATGACTCGAAAATCCCATTCGCCGGTCGCTGACTTCTCCACCAGCGTGTACAGACCGGATTGCTGCTGCAGGGCACGGGCAAGACCTTCATCTGTCGGCAGGAGCGCCACTCCACAGATCGCCCAATCCCTCGCCCGCCCCTGAGTCAGCAGCCGGTCGATGACGAGCGCCTGATGGGCGCGATGAAAGTGGCCCACCCCGATGTGCACGATGCC
>WLWL01000256.1 GCA_012103605.1 Candidatus Nanopelagicales bacterium | reverse complement strand
CCATCGCGCTCGGAAGCACCAACGCCGGAGTGATCACCGGAACCAAGCCGTTGCGTCTCGCGTGCTCCATCGCCAGACCCAGAAGCGCGAACTCGAGCTCGGCGCCCGGACCGGTGAGATAGAAGAAGCGCGAACCTGAGACCTTCGCCCCCCGCTCGACATCGATCGCTCCGAGAGCCTCTCCCAATTCGAGGTGATCTTTCGGCTCGAACCCTTCGGTGGAGAAGTCCCTCGGCGTGCCCACGTGCTCGAGGACGACGAAGTCCTCCTCGCCACCCACGGGTGAGGTTGGGTCGACCAGGTTGGCCACCTCGCGCCCCAACACGTCGGCGGCGGCAGCGGCCTCATCCGCGTCGATCTCGGCGGCCTTCACGCGGTCGGCAAGGTCCTGCGCGCGCGCCATGAGCTCGTCGACGTCGGACTGCAGGCCGGGCTTGGCGTCATCGTCGGCCTTCTTCAACTGTCCCTGCAGCGGGCCGATCTGCTTGCCGAGGACCTTCTGCTCGTTGCGGAGTTCGTCGAAGCGCTGGCGGGCTTCGCGCGAGTGTTTGTCCGCCTCGATCAGTCGATCGACGATGGAGACGTCTTCGCCTCGACGGCGTTGTGACTCGCGAATCCGATCGGGATCAGAACGCAGGATGGCCGAATCGATCACCGGCCCAACCTACCCGGCGAGCAGCGATCGAGAACGACTACAGGTACTGACCGACGTTGCCTGAACCAGTCGCGCCTGATCCATCGTCCGACTTATCTCCCGACCGATGGTTGGAGCCACTCGGTAGGGGCTTCGTGCTCACTCATCGCCCCATCGTCTCGCTAAGGCGTTTCGAGGACGATCTTGCCGATGACGTCGCCGCTATCGAGCAGTGTGTGAGCAGCACCGGCCTCGGGCATCGGCATCACGCGATCCACCACGGGTCGCACCTCGCCGTTCCCGACCCAGGACCACACGTGCTTTTCGACTTCCCGGCAGATGGTCGCCTTCTCGCCGTCCGGACGACGACGCAAACTCGTCCCGAACAGGCCGACGTTCTTCGCCATCATCTGAGACAGGTCCAACTCTGTCGCGACGCCACCCTGCATGCCGATGGTGACCTGCCGTCCGTTGCGGTTGAGCGCGTCGATGTTCCGCATGAGGTACTTCGCCCCCATGTTGTCGAGGATCACGTCCGCGCCTCGGCCGCCGGTCGCGTCCTTGATCGCCTCGACGAAATCGACGTCGTTGTAGTTGATGCAGATGTCGGCGCCGAGTTCTGCGCACGCGTCGAGTTTCCGCTGGCTCCCGGCGGTCACGGCTACCTTCGCGCCGAGGACGCGGGCTATCTGGATGCCCATGGTGCCGATTCCGGAGCCGCCGCCGTGAATCAAGAGCACTTCGCCTTCGCGAAGCGCAGCGACGTGCACCAGGTTGCTCCACACCGTGCACGCGACCTCTGGGAGCGCGCCGGCGGTCACGATGTCGACGCCCTCCGGGACGCTCATCACCTGGCCGATGGGAACCGCGACGCGGGTCGCGTAGCCGCCACCGGAGAGCAGGGCGGTGACGCGTTCGCCGATGCGGTCGAGGGTCAGTGCTGCCCCGACCGAGGCGATGGTGCCCGAGCATTCCAGGCCGATGACGTCGCTTGCCCCGGGAGGCGGCGGGTATTTGCCCTCGCGCTGCAGCAGGTCCGCACGGTTCACCGCGCTCGCTGCAATGTCGATGATGACCTCGTTGGGACCGGGTGTCGGGTCGGGGGCCTTCTCCCACCGCAGGGTGTTGGGTCCGCCGGGCTTGTCCTGCGTGATCGCGAACATCGATCCTCCTGATCGTCGAGCGGGGCCGTGTGCGGGTGGTCGGTCTGGCA
>WLWL01000255.1 GCA_012103605.1 Candidatus Nanopelagicales bacterium | reverse complement strand
GGCCGGGTCGATTCGACAGAGCGAACGCGCCGTCTTGGGTGAGCAGGGAGCGAAGACCGCTTTTCACCATCCCGGGTGCGGCGAAGGGAATCGAGTGGCTGACGACGATGTGTCCGGCATTGCCGATGGACGTACCGAAGCGAGGCTTGTCTGCGTCGACGACGGTTACGGTGGCTCCGCGCTCGGCCAAGAACGCAGCGCAACTGGTACCGATGATTCCGCCACCGATGACGACGATGTTCATGTGTCAGGCGGTGGTCAGCGTGGGCGCCCAGTCGCCCGCTGCGTCGAGTAGTGCGTGGAGTTCGCTACGGGTCACGTCGTCGATCGCCGTCACTGGCCCGCGGGGCTTGCCGACGTCGAGTCCGCGAAGTGCCATACCGGCCTTAACTTTCGCGTTGTACTGACCCGCCTCGATGAACGTCAACACCGGCGCGATTGCGGTGTAGGCGTCCGCGCGTGCGCTCGGATCGAGAACGGCGACGTGGGCGACGGGGAGAAGGTTGGCGATGCCGCCGATCCAGCATCGGGTTCCGGCGTGGAGGAACTCCACGATTGCCGCGTCGGCACCACACACAACAGCGATAGCCCCTGGGTATCGACGTGTGATCTCACCTGGTCGCGTCAGATCTCCTGATGCCTCCTTGATGCCGACGATTAAAGGATTCGAGGCCAGCTGGTCGAGGGTGTCGAAACTGAAGGACACCCCGGTGCGCTGGGGGTAGTCATACAGGACCGCCGGCAGTCCGGCGGCCGCGACGACGGTAGACACATGATTAGCAAGCTCCGTCGGAGTCGGCCGGCTGTAGGCGGGGGCGGCCAGCATGAGTCCGTCGAGTTGGAGGCTGGAGGCGATCGTCGCGTGTTCGAGTGCTTGGCCGGTAGACATGCCACCGACGGCCCCGAGGACCGGAACTGATCCGGCGACGACGTCGTGGATTCGGGAGGTCACCGCGCGGCGCTCGTCGACTGAGAGGGAGTATCCCTCGCCGGTGGTTCCGCAGGCGACGATTCCGTGCACTCCGGCCGCGAGCATCGACTCGACGATGGTGTCGACGCGATCGAGGTCCACGTTGTCGGAGTCGTCGAACGGCGTGACGAGGGGAACGAAAACCCCGGTGAGATCCACAGGCGATGTCTACCACCTGGCGCGAGGGACGGATCAGCCTTCGGATGCGATGACGCTGGCGATGGTGTCCTCAAGGGTTCCGAGCACGATGGGTCCGACGATCTGAACCGCGACGCGACCGTCGCGGTCGAGAATCACCGTCACCGGTAGGGAGCGGGGTGGAATGTCGGGGATCTGCGCGAGGAGGGTTCCGTCCTTGTCCACGATGCTGCGGTAGGGAGTGTCCACAGTGAACGCGCGAGCATCGTCTTCGTTGTCCTCGACGTTGATGCCGACGAAGGTCACTCCCTGATCTTCGAAGGTCCGCGCGGCCTCGGCGAATTCGGGCATCTCCGCGCGACACGGAGAGCACCAGGAGGCCCAGCCGTTCACCACGGTGATGTCTCCACGAGAGTCAGCGAGCGCGAGGGGTTTCCCATCCAGATCTGTCCCGGAGATGTCCAGGGGCGCGCCGCGGTTGGCTTCGTCCACGACGGTCAATCCGATCCCCGGATCCGTGGTCACAGAAGCCGTCGGTGGTGGAGTAAGTGCTTCCTCATCGGCGGAGAGCATCGAGCACCCGGTGCCAAGGAACATCGCTCCCACCACGAGGACCGCGGTGGTGAGGACTACCGGGCGTCGCATGCGTGCAGTCTCTCCCGGAGCGTCGATGCAGGCCTCGACCGGGTTCGCCAGCGGTCGAGCGTGCGGCTACGAGCCGGTGGGTCGGTGCGGCTGAATCGCGTCGGCGG
>WLWL01000006.1 GCA_012103605.1 Candidatus Nanopelagicales bacterium | reverse complement strand
GTGATGTTCGCCTTACGGCGAGGATGGGACCCGTTCGTCACCCACCGACAGGTGATTGACGACTCGATCCAAAATGCCGGCGACGTCGTAGTCCTTGGGGGTGAACACTTCGGCCACCCCTTGTTCGATCAACCACACTTCGTCCTCAGCCGGGATGATTCCACCGACGACCACGACGACGTCGTCCGCACCCTCAGCAGCGAGCCCATTCATGATCGCCGGCACCAGTGACCGATGTGATCCAGACAGGATCGACAGCCCGACAACATCAACGTCCTCGGCTACCGCGGCGGCCACAATCTGTTCGGGGGTGAGGCGAATGCCCTGGTAAATGACCTCAAAGCCCGCATCCCGCGCCCGTACGGCGATCTGCTCGGCTCCATTGGAATGGCCGTCGAGGCCCGGCTTACCGACAAGGAACCGGAACGGCCGACCGCGTGCGGCGGCGAGTTCGTGAACTCGCGCGGAGACATGCGCCATCGACGTCCGGTCGGCCGAGGAATCCTGAGTCAACGGCGTCGCGGATACCCCCGACGCCACCGTCGCATCGATACCCGTCGGCGCCCGATATTCACCGAAGGACTGCCGCAGCGCTGAAGCCCACTCTCCGGTGGTAACCCCCGCCCGCGCGCAGGCCAAGGTCGGTTTCATCATGTCCTCACCCGACTCTGCAGCCGCGTGCAACTCCTCCAGGGCGGTCTCCACGGCAAGCGAGTCACGATTGGCTCGCCATTGCTCGAGGCTGTCGATAGCCTCGGCTTCCACATCGGGATCGACGATGTATACGGCGTTCTTGCCGTCGATCTGCAACGGGCTCGGCTCGCTAGTGAGATACGCGTTAACCCCGACGATCGTGTCTTCACCCGATTCGATGCGGGCACGCCTGCGCGTCAGCGACCCCACCAACTCTTGCTTCATGTAGCCGTTTTCCACGGCCGCCACCGCGCCACCTATATCGAGCACCCGCTCCAGCTCCTCGCGGGCCTCGGCCTCCATGTCGGCGACTTTCGCCTCTACTACCGGTGATCCGGCAAAAAGATCGTCGTACTCAAGCAGGTCCGTCTCGAAGGCGAGCACCTGTTGCATGCGCAAAGACCATTGCTGATCCCACGGCCTCGGCAACCCGAGGGCTTCGTTCCATGCAGGCAGTTGCACCGCGCGAGCCCGGGCGTCCCGCGACAACGTGACTGCGAGCATTTCCAGCATGATGCGGTAGACGTTGTTCTCCGGTTGCGCCTCGGTCAGACCCAAGGAGTTCACCTGGACGCCGTAGCGGAATCGCCGTTGCTTGGGATCTTCGACGCCGTATCGCTCCTGCGTGATGGAATCCCATAGTTCGACAAATGCGCGCATCTTGCACATCTCTTCGACGAAACGCACCCCTGCGTTCACGAAGAAAGACATCCGGCTGACGACGGAGCCAAAATCCCCGCCCGGCACGCGATCGGTGTCACGCACTCGATCAAGAACCTCGATCGCGGTGGCCATCGCATACGCGATCTCCTGCGTTGGAGTCGCCCCGGCTTCCTGCAAGTGATAACTGCAGATGTTGATTGGATTCCACTGCGGCACGTCGGTGACCGAGTACACGATCATGTCGGTTATGAGTCGAAGAGACGGATCTGGTGGGAAGACGTACGTGCCTCGACTCAGATATTCCTTGATGATGTCGTTCTGCGTTGTTCCCTGGAGTTGGGCCGGCTCGACGCCCTGCTCTTCCGCCACCGCGATGTAGAGGGCGAACAGCCACATGGCCGTTGCGTTGATAGTCATGGAGGTGTTCATCTGGTCGAGCGGGATGTCTCGGAACAGCGTGCGCATATCCCCGAGGTGCGCGATCGGCACCCCTACCTTGCCCACCTCGCCGGCGGCCATCGGCGAATCCGGGTCATACCCGGTTTGCGTGGGTAGATCGAAAGCAACGGACAATCCCGTTTGCCCCTTGGCCAGATTCGTGCGGAAGAGGGCGTTGCTCGCCGATGCCGACGAGTGTCCGGCGTAGGTACGCATCATCCAGGGACGGTCTCGCGTGCCGGCCTCGTTGACCTCGGACATACCGTCAGCGTACGGGGCCGGTCACCATCGACGCGACGAGTGGCGCATGTGCGTCACTGGCAGCACGATGGGCGCGTGGGAAATTCGTTCTCGTACCTCTTTGGTCCGATCGTGGCGTTCCTCGCGATCGGAGTGCTCGTGGTGGTGCTGCGCTGGGCGTTTAACTCTCGCAAGACGTCCGTAGTGGCCGCCGCACCCAAGGCCGGGAGCCAAGACGAATACGGGATGCTCGTCCCCGTCGCCTCTCCCCCCACCTATATCGACGGGGAAATCCTGCGGCGTCGTCTAGAAGATGCGGGAATCAAGGCGAACCTCGCGAACACGCTCGACGGACCACGGGTGATGGTGTGGCCGAAGGACGAACAGCGAGCGCGCCAGACCCTCATTTCGTAAGTCCATCGACACGTCCGTGGCGGAGTCTGCTCTCGGCGCGGACGACCGGCTCGGTCTACGACGAAGGCTCGTTCGTGCGCGTGACGGTGGCCCCCAAGGCCTGCAAGTCCTCGACCAACCCCGCATACCCACGATCGATGTGATCGACTCCGAACACGTCTGTTCGACCCTGGGCCACCAGTCCGGCGAGCACCAGCCCGGCCCCTGCACGGATGTCGGTGGCTTCCACCGGTGCTCCGGACAGAGACGTTCGACCTCGAATCAACGCATGGTGGCCGTCTGTCTGCACGTCGGCTCCTAGCCGCGCCAATTCACGGACGAAACGAAAACGCGCCTCGAAGAGGTTCTCGGTGACCAGGGCGGCTCCATCGGCGATCGCATTGAGAGCAATGAACTGGGGTTGAAGATCGGTGGGGAAACCCGGATACGGCAACGTGACGATGTCGACCGCCCGCGGGCGTTCACTCATCTCGACGACGAACCCGTCGGAGCGTTCCTCGATGCTCGCACCCGCGCTACGCAACTTGTCTAGGGCGAGCGTCAAGTGGGCTGGATCAGCTCCAAGAACTTCCACGCGGCCTTGGGTTATGGCCGCCGCGACCGCCCAGGTTCCGGCGACAATGCGATCCGGCACCGTTCGATGGGTCACCGGGCGCAGTTCCGGGACACCATCGATCACCAAGGTCGATGTGCCCACCCCTTCGATCTGCGCACCCATCTCGATAAGCATCGAACAGATGTCGACGATCTCTGGTTCGCGCGCGGCATTGTCGATCGTGCTCCGGCCGTGGGCGAGGACGGCGGCCATCACCAGCGTCTCGGTCGCACCCACGCTGGGAAAGTCCAGCCACACGTCCGCGCCGGTCAGCTGCGCGGACGTTGCCACCAGATAGCCGTGCTCGTTGACAACGTCGACACCCATCCGACGAAGTCCCTCGATATGAAGATCAAGCCCACGGGATCCGATGTTGTCTCCCCCGGGCATCGCGACATCGGCTTCACCGCAACGAGAGATCAATGGCCCGAGGACGCAGATGGACGCTCGCATGCGACGAACAAGGTCGTAGTCGGCTCGATGGTCGAGGCGCTCAGGAACGTCGATCTCGACCACCCCGGCGGCCGTGTCCCACGTGACGGTGCACCCCAGCCTGCGGAGCAATTCGGCCATGATCTCGACATCGACGATGGCGGGGACGTTCGTCAGTGTGGAGGTTCCCGGCGCCAGCAAGGCGGCTGCCATCAACTTCAATACCGAGTTCTTGGCTCCTCGGACCGACACATGTCCGTGCAGCCGCTGCCCACCGGTCAGACTCAGCACGCCCTGATCACCCGTGTGCGCTTCCACCGGGGAATCGTACGAGCGCCGGCTGAGTGCGGGATCGGCGCTCCTGCCCTAGGGTCGAGACATGGTCAACCTGACGCGGATCTACACCCGAACCGGTGACGACGGCACCACGTCCCTCGGGGACATGAGTCGGACCGGCAAGAACGATCCGCGGCTGCGGGCCTACGCGGATGTCGACGAGGCCAATTGCTCTCTGGGAGTCATTCTCGCGCAACCAGGACTCGATGACCACGTTCGGGCGCTGCTGTTAACCATTCAGAACGATCTGTTCGATGTCGGGGCCGATCTCTGCACCCCGGTGGTCGACGAGCCCGAGCACCCGCCGCTGCGCATCACCGACGCGTACATCTCCGCCCTCGAAACAGCGTGTGATGACTACAACGAGCGACTCGAGCCGCTGCGCTCCTTCGTTCTTCCCGGAGGCACTCTGACCGCGGCGTATCTCCACGTAGCGCGGACGGTAGTTCGACGGGCGGAGCGAACGACCTGGGCGGCCCTAGACACCTACCACGGGGGCATGAACCCTCTGACGGCCACGTATTTGAACCGGCTCAGTGACCTGCTGTTCATCCTGGCGCGCATCGCTAACGCCGGAGATGACGTGCTGTGGCAGCCGGGTGCCCGTTCCTGAAGACGCGCATCTCAGGGTGGTCATAGCCACCTGACGGGCACGCACGCCTACGAAAGCCCCTTGGCCGACCCTGCGACGGTAATGCGAGTTTCAGCGCGCTTGAGCGCAGACGGGTCCTCGGTCTCGTCTCCTGCCGCCTGAGCACGGGACAAGGCCGCCTGTGCCCGCTCGAGGTCGATGTTCTCGGCCAACTCGGCGACCTCGGCAATGACGTTGACCTTGTTGGAGTCCACGGAGAAGAAACCGCCGTGCACAGCGACCATCATCTTGTTGCCGTCGGACTCCTCGATGCGCAGCGGACTCTCCAACAACAGCGCCAGCACCGGCTCGTGGCCGGGCAGGATTCCGATCTCACCCTCCGGCGTCTTCGCAACGACCGACTTCGCCTCGCCCTGCCATAGCAGGCGCTCGGCTGACACCACGGCGACTTCCAGCGTGGAACCTTCGGCCACGGTTACTTCTTCTCCAGTTCCGCGGCCTTGCGCTCGACGTCTTCGATGCCACCGCACATGAAGAAGGCCTGCTCGGGCAGGTGGTCGTAGTCGCCCTCGGCGAGCTTCCTGAACGAGGCAATGGTCTCTTCAATCGGCACGAACGAGCCTGGCTGGCCGGTGAAGGCCTCAGCCACGAACATGTTCTGCGACAAGAAACGCTGGATGCGGCGCGCACGGCCGACAATGATCTTGTCCTCTTCGGAGAGTTCGTCGATACCGAGGATCGCGATGATGTCCTGGAGGTCCTTGTAGCGCTGGAGAATCTCCTTGACGCGAGCCGCGACCGCGTAGTGCTCGTCACCGGTGTAGCGCGGATCCAGAATTCGCGAGGTGGAGTCGAGCGGGTCCACCGCCGGGTAGATACCCAACTCCGAAATCGGACGGGACAGCACCGTGGTGGCGTCGAGGTGGGCGAAGGTCGTCGCCGGGGCCGGGTCGGTGAGGTCGTCAGCGGGGACGTAGATCGCCTGCAGCGACGTGATCGAGTGGCCGCGGGTCGAGGTAATGCGCTCTTGCAGCTGCCCCATCTCGTCGGCCAAAGTCGGCTGGTAGCCCACCGCAGAGGGCATGCGACCGAGCAGGGTCGACACCTCCGAACCGGCCTGCGTGAACCGGAAGATGTTGTCGATGAACAACAGCACGTCTTGCTTTTGCACATCGCGGAAATACTCCGCCATGGTCAACGCAGCCAACGCGACACGAAGGCGGGTGCCCGGGGGCTCGTCCATCTGACCGAAGACCAAGGCAGTCTTCTCGATAACCCCGGATTCGGTCATTTCCAGGAAGAGGTCGTTGCCCTCACGGGTGCGCTCTCCCACACCGGCGAACACCGACACGCCGCCGAAGTTCTCCGCGACGCGGTAGATCATCTCCTGAATGAGCACAGTTTTGCCGACACCGGCACCGCCGAACAGGCCGATCTTGCCGCCCTTGACGTACGGGGTGAGCAGGTCGATGACCTTGATGCCGGTGGTGAAGACCTCGGTCTTCGACTCGAGCTGATCAAAGGCGGGTGCCTGGCGGTGGATACTCCAGCGCTCGCTGATATCGAGACTGGCCGCATCCACATCGAGCGGCACGCCAAGGGTGTTCCAGACGTGGCCCTTGGTGACGTCACCAACGGGGACAGTGATGGCATCGCCGGTGTCCTGCACGGGGGCACCCCGGACCAGACCGTCGGTCGGCTGCATCGAGATGGCTCGCACCATGTTGTCACCGATGTGCTGCGCGACCTCGAGTGTCAGGGTCTGAGCCCCGCCACCCTCGTCACCGCTGTCAAAGGACACATCGACGGTCAGTGCGTTGTACAGCTCGGGCATCGCCTCGACGGGGAACTCCACGTCGACGACCGGGCCTGTTACGCGGGCAACGCGCCCGACGCCGGTGGTGGTCTCAGTCGTTGCGGTCATCTCGTTCCTCTTCCTTCGCTTTCGTATTCGTTGGTCTTACGCCGAGAGGGCGTCGGCACCGCCGACGATCTCGCTGATTTCCTGGGTGATCTCCGCCTGGCGGGCCTGGTTGGCCTGACGGGTTAAGGAGCGGATGAGCTCCTCAGCGTTATCCGTCGCAGACTTCATGGCTCGTCGACGTGCGGCGTGCTCGGAGGCTGCCGACGTCAGAAGCGACAGGTACACCATCTGCTCGATGTACCGGGGAAGGAGCGCGTCGAGGACACCCTCCGGGCTGGGTTCGAACTCGTACAGCGGGAAGGGCATCCCGGACTCGTTGGGCTCGATGACCTCGTCGACGACCTCCAGTGGGAGGATCCGGCGCACGCGAGTCTCCTGGGTACCCATGTTGACGAAGTGGGTGTAAACGACGTGAATCTCGTCGACTCCCCCCTCCTGGTTTTCATCGCCATGGAAGGCAGACAGCAGGTCTTCTCCGATGCGTTTGGCGTCCGCGTAAGTGGGCTGATCGGTAAATCCGGTGTACTCACCGCCCATCTCCCGACCGCGGAACCGGTAGTACGACACGCCCTTTCGACCGACGACGAACGGCAGGACCGTCATGCCCTTGTCGTTCAGGTTTCGGGTGAGGGCTTCGCCTTCCTTGATGCTGTTGGTCGAGTAGGCGCCGGCGAGACCTCGATCGGCGGTGATGATGAGTACGGCGGCCCGCTCTTGCTTGTCCGCTTTGGCCGTCAATGGATGCTTGGAGACGTCCGATGCGTGCGAGGCAGCTGCGGAAACCGCGTCGACGAGTTGGGTTAAGTACGGCATCGATGCGTCTAAGCGCTGCTGCGCTTTGACGATCCGAGATGACGCGATCAACTCCATCGCCTTCGTGATTTTCTTGGTCGCCTGGACGGAACGGATCCGTCGTCGGAAGACCCTCAGCTGTGCGCCCATGAACTAGCCCCGCACCGACCGAGTGATCTGCGTTGGATCGATGTCTTCGTCCTCGATGGCCTCGACCGGCTCGTCGTTGACGAGCAGTTGTCCAGAGGAGGTGGAGAACTGACGCTTGAATTCCTCGATGGTGGCTTCCAGCACGCTGACGGTGTCGTCCGACAAGTCAGTGGTGCTGCGAATGGCATCGAGAATCTCTGCCTTGTTGCGCTCGACGTAGTCCAAGAACTCGGCATCGAAGCGACGAATGTCCTCGACCGGGACATCGTCCAACCTGCCCGTCGTTCCCGCCCACACGGAGACGACCTCGCGCTCCATGGCCTGCGGCTCGTACTGCGCCTGCTTGAGCAGTTCGACGAGGCGGGACCCGCGCTCGAGCTGTGCTTTCGACGCAGCGTCGAGGTCTGAACCGAAGGCGGCGAACGCCTCGAGCTCGCGGAACTGTGCGAGGTTCAACCGCAACTGGCCGGCCACCTTCTTCATGGCCTTCGGCTGAGCCGAACCACCCACACGGGAAACGGAGATACCGACGTTGATGGCGGGGCGCACACCGGAGTTGAACAGATCGGACTCCAGGAAGCACTGGCCGTCGGTGATGGAGATGACGTTGGTGGGAATAAACGCCGAGACGTCGTTTGCCTTGGTCTCGATGATCGGCAGACCCGTCATCGAGCCACCGCCCATTTCGTCGGAGAGCTTCGCGCAGCGCTCCAAGAGGCGGCTGTGCAGGTAGAAGACGTCACCGGGGTAGGCCTCGCGGCCGGGGGGACGACGCAAGAGCAAGGACACGGCACGGTACGCCTCGGCCTGCTTGGACAGATCGTCGAAGACGATCAGCACGTGCTTGCCGCCGTACATCCAGTGCTGGCCGATGGCCGATCCGGTGTACGGGGCCAGGTACTTGAAGCCCGCAGGGTCTGATGCGGGCGCGGCCACGATGGTCGTGTACTCCATCGCGCCATATTCCTCAAGCGCCCCCTTGACGGACGCGATCGTCGAACCCTTCTGCCCGATCGCCACGTAGATGCAGCGAACCTGCTTGCTCGGGTCTCCTGACTTCCAGTTCTCGCGCTGGTTCAAGATCGTGTCCAGGCACACGGCGGTCTTACCCGTCTGGCGGTCACCGATGATGAGCTGGCGCTGGCCACGACCGATGGCTGTCATGGCGTCGATCGCCTTGATGCCGGTGAGCATCGGCTCCTTGACCGGCTGACGCTGAACGACAGTAGGTGCCTGAACCTCTAGGGCACGGCGATCTTCGGCTTCGATGGCACCCAGCCCGTCGATCGGGTTGCCCAGCGGATCGACCACACGTCCAAGGAAGGCGTCGCCTACCGGGACGGAGAGGACCTCTCCGGTGCGCCGCACGGGCTGCCCCTCTTCGATGTGCGCACCGTCGCCGAGGAGCACCACACCGATCTCGCGAACGTCGAGGTTCAGCGCGACACCGAGCAGACCTCCCTCGAACTCCAGCAACTCGTTGGTCATCGCCGAGTGGAGGCCTTCGACGCGGGCAATGCCATCGCCGATCTCCGTGACGCGACCAACTTCTTCTCGGGCGGTGGACGGCGAGTACGCCGCGACGTTCCGCTCGATCGCATCCCGGATCTCTTCCGGCCGGATCGTCAGCTCCGTCATGGTGTCCTGCTTTCCTTCGTCGGGCCCGCGGTGCGGGCGGTGTGTGGGGTCGTTGTTGTTGGGTCAGCCCAAGACTGCTCTGCGGGCCTGTTCTAGTCGCGATGCGACAGTGCCGTCGATGACCTCGTCGCCGATGGTCACCATCACTCCGCCGAGTACGGCGGGGTCGACGGCGACGTTGAGCCGTACGGTCCGGCCCTTCAAAGAGGACAACGCCGCCGCAAGACGACGGGACTGGTCCTCGGTCAGAGGGGCCGCCACCCGCACCTCGGCCACCACCCGCTCGCGCTGCCGGGCAGCGAGTTCGCACAGGGTGTCGATTGCGGCGTCGAGTCGCTGACCGTGCAAACGACCGACTGTCGACTCCAGCACCTCGCGGGTGGCCGCAGTCGCCCTGTCGGACAGAAGGTCGCGCACGATGGCGGCCTTGGTCTGCGCCGACTGCGCCGGGTCACCCAAAGCCATCTGCAGCTCCGCAGAGGCGTCGATTGCTCGGCCGAACCGGAAGATCTCCTCCTCAGTGGCATCAAGCGTGCCGTTGCCCTCTGCGACGGTGAACGCCGCCTGCGCAGCTAGCTGCTCGAGGGCGATCACCAGATCGACGTCGTCGGACCACCGATGGTCCACGACATCGGCGACAATTTCGAGGGTCACCGCGGAGACCTGATTGGCCAAGATGTCCTTGATCAAGGACTCCCGAACAGACGCTGGTTGCCCGGAATCGGCCAGGGTCGAACGAAGTTGCGCATGGTCGTCCAGCAGCGCCGCCACGGCGAAGACCTGCGCGGACAACTCTTCGAAGCCCGGCGCTTGCCGGCGGGCATCAAGGGCGGCCGAACAGGCGGCGAGGGATTCGCGGCTGGAACCGAGCATCAGTTGGATGCCTGCCTTTCGAGGTCATCGAGGAAGGCATCGACGGTCGAGCGAACGCGCGCGTCATCAGTCAAAGACTCCCCGACGACTTTGCTAGCAAGTTCGACGGACAACTCCCCTACCTGCCGGGTGAGAGTGCTCATCGCCTGAGCTTGATCGGCAGCCATCTGTGCTTCCGCCGCAGCGGTGACCTGGGCGGCTGCCTGTCGTGCCTCGTTCTTGGCTTCCTCCACCATCGACGAGCGATCGGCCTGGGCTTGTGTCCGGATGGCCGACGCCTCCTCACGCGCCGATGCAAGCTGCTCCTTGTACTCCTCGAGTACACGGCTGGCCTCCGCCTGAGCTTCCTCAGCACGCTGCAGGCCACCCTCAATGGCGTCTGCACGCTCGTCGAGTGTCGCCTTGATCTTGGGCAACGCGAATTTGCCGAGAGCGCCGAAAACGATCAAGAACGCGATCAGGCCGATGATCAACTCATCGACAGGAACGGCGAGAACGCTTGGCATCTCCTCGCTTGCGGCGCTGACTGCTGCCACAACCTTCATTGCCGGAACCTCTCTGGTCAGTGGTCGGGGGGACGTGTGTTCGTCATGGACCGGTGCGTTGCACGCCTATGGTCGGCGCACAACGCGGTTGATCACGCTCCGAAGACGAAGGGAACGACGAAGCCAATCAGCGCCAGCGCCTCCGCGAGAGCGAAGCCGAGGAGCATGTTCTGGCGAATCACGCCGTAGGCCTCAGGCTGGCGGGCGATCGCCTGCACACCTTGGCCGAAGATGATGCCGATACCGATGCCAGGGCCGATCGCGGCAAGGCCGTAACCGATCGATCCGATGGAACCGGTGAGTTCCGCGAGAAGCGACATGTCGTTTCCTTTGCTTTCCGGGCCGACGGCGTTTTCCGTCGGTCTGGGGTCGTGGGTGGTTATTCAGTTGTGTGCGGGGCACTCGCCATCAGTGCTCCGCGTGCAGCGCGCTCCCTATGTAGACGGCAGCGAGCAGCGTGAAGATGTAGGCCTGCAAGGCCTGGATGAAAGCTTCGAATCCGGTCAGCGCAACGGTGACGACGAACGACGCCACGGAACCGAGAATTCCGATGACGCTCGCGCTGATCAGGTAGAAGGCGGCGATGCTGAACGTCGCGAGCAGTAGATGGCCCGCGAACATGTTCGCGAAGAGTCGGACGGCATGGGTGAACGGCCGCACGAGGATGTTGGAGATCAGTTCGATCGGGGCCAACAAGATGTACATGGGTTTGGGGACGCCCGGGGGGAACATCATGTTGGTGAAGAACTTGATCGGGCCCTGCTTGATCATGCCCAGCGGGACCCAGGTGAAGTACACGATGAGGGCGAAGGCCACGGGAATCGCGAAGATCGATGTCGCCGGCAACTGTGCGCCGGGCAGGATCCCGAAGAAGTTCAAGACCCAGACGAAGAAGAAGAAGCTGAACAGGAACGGGACGAACTTCTCGCCTCCGTGCCCGATGGTCTCCTTCGCGATTCCGTCGCGAACAAAGACGTACCCCACCTCGCCGAGGTTCTGGGCGCCGCGTGGGACCAGCTTGGGCTTGCGGAACGCGTATGAGAAGAAACCGACGACGGCAACGACACCAAGCAACAGCAAGACCGTGACCTTCGAGAAGCCGAACTCCAGGCTCGCCAACTGCAGCGTGAAGATGTCTTCGAAAAGGAAGATCTCGGCACCCGGGGCGGGGAAGCCGCAGCCCGACATCAAATGGCAATCGGGACCACCCGCTGCGGACACGCTCGTGGGAGCGGACACGGAAACGACCTCAGCGAACACTCAGGTCCTCCATCACGTTCGACCCTCCTGGCGTGCATTCACGTTCGTTGCTTCCCTCGGCGCCGCCTGCTGCGGCGGTGCTTCCTCGCGCGCTCGGTGATCGAGACCACGGCCCTGACGCACCGCCTCTTCGCGAGCCAGACCCGTGAAGATCAGGTAGTACGACAGTCCCAGCCCGACGAAGGCTCCGATGGCGATAAGCACCGGTCGGTTCCCCCACCACAAAGAGATCAACCAGCCGATCCCGGCGTACAGCACGATGCCGGCTATCAGTCGACTGGAGATCGTCCAAGCGGCGTTGTCCATTGCCGGGGAAGTATGCGCACCTGTTGGTGAGGACGACGTCGGATTCGAACGCTGACGCGCACGGTACCAGGGGGCAGGACCCGTCATGACCCGGCCTCCGGGTCCACGTAGAGGACCTTCGTGCGCGCGAAAACCCACACTTCGGCCACGGTCCAGGCAAGGGTGCACGCGACGATCGTTCCGGCGAAAACGCGGGTGTCGAACGCGGTGGTGTCGGCGAAAGCGATGATGAGAACGAACAGAACCCCGATCTTCACGAGATAGATCGTTAGGGCGACGGTCATGGCCATTTGGGGGTTGCTCTTGAGAACAGAACCCAACACAAATTGCCCAACGCTGAAGAAGACCAGAACCAAGACCGTGGCGAATACGCCACCGAGGGCACCGCTGGCTCCGCTGCTGGCCGCTCCAATGGCGATACCCACAACACCCACGAGGGCGGTGGTCAGCCCCGCGCGTTTCAGCACCAACGCATCAACGCTCGGAGAGTCGTTGGTGGCGCGCGGCGGGGCGCTTGCGTCGTCTGTCATCACTGTCGTTGCCGTTGTACGAATATCCGCGGCCGGCGGGGTTGTTGCCTGACGGGATTTATCTCTCAGACGCTATCGCACCTGCCGCAAGGTTTCACCCCAAGCGTGGTTGCCTGAGGTCCCCGGAGCGTGGTCTTCGTCACGATCGTTATCGCGGCCTTCATCGCGGCGCCCGTCGCACACCGCCAATCGACGAGCGACCCCTCAGCCCAAGGACGAATCGCGTCCGTCGGCGGCCCGCAGCGGTCGAACATCGGCCCCGGAGTGCTCGGCGCTCCCCTCGGCAGCCATGGACTTGGACGGACGCCGCACCAGCCACAACAGGACACCGAGCCCCACGATGAATCCGCCAGCTGCGTAGGGCCACGGCACGAAGGCCACCGCGACAGCGGTGCCGGCGACGAGCCCCGTCCAGGCGTACATCAGCAGGACGGCCCGGCCTTGCGAATGCCCCATCTCTAGGAGACGGTGGTGAAGGTGCTGCTTGTCTGGCGCGAAGGGGTTTCGGCCGGCTCTGGTTCGGCGGATAACGGCCAACAAAAGGTCCACCAGCGGGATCGCCATCACGGCGACCGGCAGCGCGATGGGCAGCAGGGTGGGCAGCAGGGCTCCGGTGGTCAGAGCGCTCGGATCGACCTGCCCGGAGAGCGTGATGGTTCCCGCGGCCAGCAGCAGCCCGAGGAGCATCGACCCGGTGTCCCCCATGAAGATGCGCGCGGGGGTGTAGTTGTGGGGAAGAAATCCCACCGTCATTCCGACCAGCAGGACGCTCACCAGCGTTGCCAGGGTGGCGCGATCGAGACCGGACTCCACGCTGAGCAAGTACGCGTATCCGAAGAAGGCCCCGGCAGCCACCAGCACGATTCCAGCGGCGAGACCGTCGAGGCCGTCCACGAAGTTGATGGCATTGATGCTGATAACGACGATCAACACGGTGAACAGCACGCTGGTCAACGGGTCGAGGACGAAAGTGCCCCCGATGGGCAACCAGATGATCGCGATTCCTTGGAAGGCCATCACACCGGCGGCGAGCACCTGCCCCGCGAGTTTCGTGGGTGCGTCCAGTCCCCACTTATCGTCGATAACTCCCAGCGCAACGATGATCGCAACACCGGACAGCAGGGCGAGAGGCGTTCGACCACTGTCGAACACAGCGCTCATCATCGGGAGTTTGCTGGCGAGAATTCCTCCGGCGAGCAGTCCCCCAACCATCGCCAGACCGCCGAGCAGCGGCGTGGGGGTGTCGTGGACGTCCCGGTCCCGCACCGGCGCCATCACTTTCCATTTCTTGGCGAGCTCTCTCGCGAGCGGCGTCAGCAGGTACGTGACCGCAGCAGCGGCCACCAGGCACAGGATGTATTCCCGCACGCGCCCTAGTCCGTCGTTCTTTGATCTCGCGGATAGGCGGGGTGACGTTCGACAAGTTTGCTGACTTCGACGGAGATATCGGCTGCCGCCGAGCCATCGGCATCGGTCACCGCGCGGTGGATCAGGTCGGCGATCTCGCGCATGTCGTTCTCCAGCATGCCCTGCGTCGTCACCGACGGTGTTCCCACGCGAATACCCGAGCCCACCGACGGGGGCTGAGGATCGTAGGGAATCGCGTTCTTATTGAGCGTGATGCGGGCGGCATCGCACCGAGTCTCCGCATCGGCGCCGGTAACGCCGATCGACTGCAGGTCGATGAGGGCCAGGTGGGTATCCGTTCCTCCGCTGGTCGGCCGCATTCCGTGCTCGGCAAGCCCCTCGCAGAGCGCCTGAGCGTTACGAATCACCTGGGAGGCGTACTGCTGGTACTCCGGTGTTGCGGCCTCCCGCAGGGCAACGGCCTTGGCGGCGACCCCGTGCATGAGGGGTCCGCCCTGCATCATCGGGAACACGGCCTTATCCACGGCCTTTGCGTGCTCTTCCTTACACAGCATCATGCCGCCACGAGGGCCGCGCAGAACCTTGTGCGTGGTGAACGTGACGACGTCGGCGTACGGAACCGGACTCGGGATCGCCTTTCCGGCGACCAGCCCGATGAAGTGGGCCGCATCCACCATCAAGATCGCGCCGACCTCGTCGGCGATGGCTCGGAAGGCGGCAAAGTCGACGAGTCGGGGGTAGGCGGTCGCCCCGCAGATGATCATGGTGGGCCGGTGCTCGAGGGCCAGGTCCCGGACCTGGTCGTAATCGATTACCTCAGTGTCCTCGCGCACCCCGTAGGACACGACGTTGAACCACTTGCCGGAGAAGTTGACCGGAGAACCGTGGGTGAGGTGCCCACCGTGCGACAGGCTCATCGCCAAGACGGTGTCGCCGGGCATAGTGAAGGCTCCGTAGGCGGCGATGTTGGCGCTGGCACCGCTATGCGGCTGAAGATTGGCGTGCTCGGCACCGAAGAGTTCTTTCGCCCGCGCGATCCCGATCTCCTCGGCGGAATCGACCTCCGAGCAACCGCCGTAGTAGCGCCGCCCCGGATAGCCCTCGGCGTACTTGTTGCTCAGCGTGGATCCGAGCGCAGCCAGCACCGCCGGCGATGTGAAGTTCTCGCTCGCGATCAACTGCAGCCCGCCGCGCAACCGATCGAGTTCCCCCAGGATGATGGATGCGATCTGCGGGTCTTCGGACTGCAGAGCACCGAAGTCCGGTCCCCAGAACACGTCCTGATCCGATGACGTCATCGCTACTCCTGATCGCTTGCTGGTTCGGGTGGTGCCTTTGCCACCGGGTCGGACGGCGATTGCTCCCCTGCCGTCACTGTATCCCCGGTTCCCTGCTCGAGCCTGCGCAACACCTCCTGAACCCGCTCGGCGGCGACGGCGCCTTCTCGGGCAATGGACACCTCAGTGAATCGGGCGTCGACGATGGTGCTAGAGAGTTCCGGGTCTTCCTGAGCCGACCACGCCCGTTCTCCGAGGGCCCCGACGTCGCACGCGCCAGAGACGTCGTCACCGAGCGCTTCGAGTGCTTCTTCCATGGTTCGCGGTGCGTCTCCTCCGGCGATGGTGGCCGTGCTCGCTGCAATAGGTCCGAGTCGAGCACACACGGCGAGGGTGAACGGATGAAGCGGCATGCGGACCGCCAGCGGCGCACGCTTCGGGTGATCCCAGGCCAGCGTCGGCTGCGGCCGCAACAACACCGTCAGCAAGCCGGGCCAGAACGCCTCCATGAGTTTCTTCGCGACCCGCGGGACTCGTGCCGCAACGCCGGAGACGACAACGGGCGAGGCCACCAGTAAGCCCAAGGGGGTCGACTCGGGCACCATCTTCGCCCGCCGGAGCAATGCCGTTCCGCGCAAAGAAAAGGCATCGGTGGCAACGACGTAACTGTTCTCGGTCGGCAAGATGACTAGACCACCGCGCCGCATAGCGGCCACGGCACCACCGACAGCAGTTTCCCGGTTGGCTCCGTCCGCGCACTCCCACACCTGTCCGGCGCTCATCGAAGATCCGTCATCGAATTTCCTCGCTCGCCGAAATCAGAATTCGGCTCTCGTGGCAAGGGTAAAGCGTGGCAGTCCGGCCAGATCCCGTCTGTCGGTCACACCGGTGAAAACACTGGTTCCGGGAAGTCCGGGGATGTGGGTCGCCATGTCCTCATCAATCACGGTCTGGCGAAGGATCTGCAGAACTCCTCCGGCGGGACCGTCTGGCCCGTGCGTATCGGCGTGCTCGATCGCCAACAAGCCACCCGGTCGAAGGAGCACCGCCGCCGTTCGCGCGATGCCACGCACCACGTCCAAGCCATCGGTGCCCCCATAGAGCGCCACCGCCGGGTCGTGATCGCGCACCTCGATCTCGCGCGGAACCATCGCATCGGGGATGTATGGCGGATTCGCGCACACCACATCCACGGCGCCCGCCAGGTGACCGAGGCTTTGACCGGGCGACGCCACTTCCGTGGCGTCCGCTGCTACCACCTCCAGCGAGGATCCACCAGCGGCCGCTGCGGCTCGGTACTCCTCGACATTGCGCTCGGTCCATTTCAGCGCGGCTTCGTCTTGTTCAACGAGAAACACCATCGACCCAGGGGCTTCGAGGGCGAGGGAAAGTCCGATGACTCCGCTTCCCGCACACAAATCCACGGCCGTTCCGCCCGCGGCGTCACGCAACGCACGGACTCCGGCCTCGGCGATCAATTCGGTCTCCGGCCGTGGGACGAACACACCGGGTCCCACCGAGACCTCGAGCCGACGGAATGCAGCACGTCCGGTGATGTGCTGCAGGGGAACGCGCGTGAGGCGCCGGGCCACTGCCTTTTCGAATTGCACCCGCTGCGACGCGCGCGGCTCGTCATGCAGGAAGAGCCGACTGCGCGGGACATCGAGCACCCACGCCATCAGCCACGCGGCATCGGCTTGCGGCGACGGGACCCCTGCACCGGTGAGTCGGCGTTCGGCGTCGTAGAGAAGGTCGCGAACCGTCTGCCGGCCACCGTCGGTGGAGTAGCCACCGGACTCGACGTCGTCGAAACGGGGGGAACCGTCGCCCATGGCTGATCCGTCCCCTCAGGCCGATGCCTCTGGTGATCCCGACAGTCGGGACTCCCGATCCGCCAGAGTGCAGGCGTCCACGATGGCATCCAAGTCGCCATCGAGAACCTGGTCGAGGTTGTGGGCCTTGAAACCCACGCGATGGTCGTTGATCCGATTCTCGGGAAAGTTGTAGGTGCGAATGCGCTCACTTCTGTCCACGGTGCGGACCTGACTGCGTCGTGCGTCCGATGCTTCCTGTGCCGCCTGCTCCTCCGCAATGGCCAGCAAGCGGGCGCGCAGAATGCGAAGCGCCTGCTCGCGGTTCTGCAGTTGGCTCTTCTCGTTCTGGCAGGACACGACGACGCCTGTGGGAACGTGGGTGATGCGCACAGCTGAGTCGGTGGTGTTCACGCTCTGCCCACCGGGACCCGAGGACCGGTACACGTCGATGCGGAGATCGTTCGGATCGATGGTCACGTCAACGTCCTCGGCTTCTGGCAAGACGAGCACCCCCGCCGCCGATGTGTGAATCCGGCCCTGGGATTCGGTAACGGGCACTCGTTGGACTCGATGGACGCCACCTTCAAATTTCAGTCGCGCGAAGGGAGCCTCTCCCGGCTCGGGAACGCCCTTGGCCTTCACCGCAAGGGAAACGTCCTTGTAGCCGCCAAGGTCGGACTCGACCGCGTCGATGACCTCGGTAGCCCAGCCGCGCCGTTCGGCGTAACGCAGATACATGCGCAGCAGGTCTCCGGCGAACAGGGCTGACTCCTCGCCGCCCTCGCCGGCCTTCACTTCGACGATGACGTCCTTATCGTCCATGGGATCGCGGGGGATGAGAAGCTCACGAAGCCGCTCTGCCGCGCGCTCCTCCCGTTCCGCCAGACTCGCTGCCTCGTCGGAGAAGGCGTCATCCCCCAACTCCGCCAGTTCCACGGCGGCGCGGTGGTCCTCGTGCAGGGCGCGCCATTCTCGATAGGCGGCAACAACCGGGCGCAATTGCGCGTACCGGCGGCCGAGTTTGCGAGCCGCGGCCTGGTCTGCGTGGATCGACGGGTCGGCGAGTTCGGTCTCGACCTCGTCGAGTTCGCGTGCGAGGTCCTCGCAACTGTCAAACACGCTTTCGCCCTCCCGCCTGACGTAGCTGCCGAGTAGCCAACAAAAGATCGGGCGCCGGTCGGGGACCGACCGCGCGACGGGGGAGACACGCGGCCGATCCCGGGCCGGCGCCCGGGAGTCGTGCTAATTCGATCCTGAGCCGGAGCTCTTTCCATAGCGGGTTTCGAACTTCGCTACGCGACCACCCGTATCGAGAATCTTCTGCTTACCAGTGTAGAACGGATGGCACTGGGAACACACGTCTGCGTGAATGACGCCGTTCTTCGCGGTGCTCCGCGTCGTGAACGTGCTCCCGCAGGTGCACGTCACTGTCGTCTCCACGTACTCCGGGTGGATATCAGCTTTCACTTCGTCACGTCCTCTGTGTTGGTGTCCGGGTCGTCGGCCTCACTCGGGGGTGAGGCGACGGGAACCGGAGCGCGCAAATTATGCCACGGACAGGGTCACTCTTCCTCCGTGGACCCCTGGACAGATGGTGTGGTCTTTTGCACCTGGAGTAGGAAGTCGTAGTTGTTGTCGTTTTCGCGCAGTTTGCTGAGCAGCAACTCAATGGATTGCTGCTGGTCGAGGGCGTGCAGGACCCGACGCAGCTTCCATACGATCTTGAGTTCGTCGCTGGACATCAGCAACTCCTCCTTGCGTGTGCCGGACGCGTCCACGTCCACCGCAGGGAAGACCCGCTTGTCCGCGAGTCGGCGGTCGAGCTTCAATTCCATATTGCCCGTGCCCTTGAACTCTTCGAAGATCACCTCGTCCATCCGCGACCCGGTCTCCACAAGAGCCGTGGCAAGAATCGTCAGCGAGCCGCCGTTCTCGATGTTGCGGGCAGCACCGAAGAACTTCTTGGGCGGGTAGAGCGCCGTAGAGTCGACACCACCGGACAAGATGCGTCCAGACGCTGGCGCCGCGAGGTTGTAGGCACGGCCGAGTCGGGTCATCGAGTCGAGCAGGACGACGACGTCGTGCCCGAGTTCCACCAGACGCTTGGCGCGCTCGATCGACAGTTCACTGATGATCGTGTGGTCCTCTGCGGGGCGGTCGAAGGTCGAGGCGATGACCTCACCCTTGACTGAACGCTGCATGTCGGTGACTTCCTCCGGGCGCTCGTCGACGAGCACGACCATCAGGTGAACCTCGGGATTGTTCTCCGTGATGGCGTTCGCGATGGCCTGGAGCACCATCGTCTTACCGGCCTTCGGCGGAGACACGATGAGTCCGCGCTGCCCTTTGCCGATCGGGGCGACGAGATCGATAACGCGTGTCGTCAGATTCTGCGGTGTCGTCTCCAGCCGCAACCGGTCCTGCGGATACAGCGGGGTCAACTTCGAGAAGTCGGGCCGGTCTTTGGCCGCCTCCAGGTCTCCCCCATTGATGGTTTCCACACTCACCAGCGGGTTGAACTTCTCTCGCCGTTCACCGTCGCGCGGTTGACGCACCTGACCGGTGATTGCATCTCCCTTGCGCAGGTTGTACTTGCGCACCAACGACAGTGAGACGTACACATCGTTGGGGCCCGGAAGGTAGCCACCGGTGCGGACGAAGGCGTAGTTGTCCAAGACATCGATGATGCCCGCCACCGGCAAAAGAACATCGTCCTCAGTGACGACCGGCTCTCCGTCGCCGTAGCCACCCTTGCGGTCGCGACGGTCCCGATACCGGTCCCGACCCCGACGGCGGCGGCGCCCGTTGTCGTCTCGGTCGCCACGGTCGCCACGGTCGCCACGGTCGTTCCTGTCGTTGCGCTCGTTCCTGTCGTTTCTGTCGTTGCGGTCGTTGCGAGGAGCTCCTTCGGAGGACTCCGACGAGCCCCCTCCATCGGCCTTCGAGGCCGTGCTTGCGGAGTTTTGTGAGTCCGCGGAGCCGGCACCATTGGGGGACCCGGCGTCGCGCGTCGCAGAGCGCGAACCTCGCCGCGGGGCACCGCCTTGCTGTTGCCGCTCACTGATGGCGGCAATGAGCTCCTGCTTGCGCATGCCACTCGAACCGGTGATGCCCAGTTGCTGGGCGAGTTGCTTGAGCTCGGGCAGAAGCATCGAGGCGAGGCTGTTGCCTCGATCGGCAGTGCTCGTTGTTGTGTCGGTCATATTTTCCTTCGACTGTGCTGATGTTCTTTCGGTCAGCGGAAGCGTGAACTGTCGGCGCCCGTGACGTCACCGACGACGGGGCCGCCTCGCAAGCCTGGGCTCGAACCCCGAGGAAAACATCCCGGGCGGGAGACAAACCGTGGGTTCACCTGCTGCACGCTCGGTGCAGGAAGTCCAACATCGGACCTTTGAGGCGTTATGACTGTAGCACCGCACACTTACGGGGAGTCAATAGGGCACTCCCGCGCGCCCACCTCGCTGATCGCGAGGTCGTGCACACGCCAGCGACTCGCATCTTTTTGCGCAGCACCACTCAGGCTCGCCACCGTGTCGTGCATTCGCTGGAAATCCTCCGCGCGGTCGGTGACGGCGATGACCGAGGGGCCGGCGCCGGAGATCGCGGCAGGTATCCCCGCCGCACGCAAGGACGCCACCAATGCGGAAGCCTCCGGATAGGCATCTGAACGCGCAGGCTGGTGCAGTCGATCGGACATCGCCTCCCACAGCAGATCCGGTTGTCGGGTCATGGCGTGGACGAGCAGCGCCGCACGGCTCACGTTGTGAACGGCGTCCGGATACGACACGGATCTGGGAAGGACGCGACGCGCATCCAATGTCGGGAGCGTCTCGGTCGGGACTGCGAGCACCGCGCGCAGGTCAGGGTGGGCATCCATGCGAACACATCCTGGCGAACCGGCGTCGTCGAGCCAGGCGATCGTGAAGCCGCCGTGCAACGCCGCTGACAAATTATCCGGGTGACTCTCCATCGTCGTCGCGAGTGACAACAACTGCTCGTCGGACATAGCGATGCCCGATTCCTCCACCACCATGGCGCGCGCAAGGACCATTCCACCGATGATCGCAGCCGCTGATGAGCCCAACCCCCGTCCGTGGGGAATCGCGTTACGGCAGCGAAGTACGAAACCGGTCGGTTGCTGGCCCATGGCCGCGAAGGCCGTTCGCATGGCCGCGACGACCAGGTGCTGCTCATCGCGGGGAACCTCGTCGGCACCTTCGCCCGCTACCTCGACCAAGACTCCCTCGTCGTCGGTCACCATCGCAATCAACTCGTCGTACACCGCGAGTGCGAGGCCGGCGGAATCGAACCCCGGTCCGACGTTCGCGCTGCTCGCGGGAACAAGCACCCGCACCGCTTCCGATCGAAAGGCGGTCACTAGTCCGCCAAACCCAACGCCCGGGCCGCAGCCGTGGCGTCGACGGGAACCACGACCGGCTCCGGCGCCGACTCCAGAGCCCACTGCGGGTCCTTCAGCCCGTTGCCCGTCAATGTCACAACGATCATCTGACCGGAATCGAGACCACCCTGGTTCTTGACCTTCAACAGACCCGCGACACCGGCAGCACTTGACGGCTCGCAGAACAGGCCTTCGGTCGATGCCAGCAATCGATAAGCACTCAGAATCTCATCGTCGGTCACCGAATCGATCAGCCCGTCGGATTCGTCGCGTGCGGCGAGTGCCGCGTCCCAGGACGCGGGGTTGCCGATGCGGATAGCCGTCGCGATGGTTTCCGGCGAGGTCACCGGTGAGCCCTGCACCAACGGTGCCGCGCCCGCCGCCTGGAACCCCCACATGCGCGGGCAGGAGTCACTCACACCGTCCGCCTTGTACTCGGTGTAGCCACGCCAGTACGCGGTGATGTTGCCCGCGTTGCCCACCGGTAGTGCATGAATATCAGGCACACGCCCCAGCAAGTCAACGATTTCGAAGCTGGCCGTCTTCTGGCCCTCGATACGAACCGGATTCACACTGTTGACGAGCGCGACGGGATAGGAGTCCGACAGTTCCCGGGCAACCGTCAGGCAGTCGTCGAAGTTTCCATCCACCTGCAACAACGTCGCTCCGTGCACGATCGCCTGCGCCAATTTGCCCATGGCGATCTTGCCCTGGGGTACCAGCACCGCACTCACCATGCCGGCCTTCACGGCGTACGCCGACGCACTCGCCGAAGTGTTGCCGGTCGACGCGCAGATCACCGCCCGAGCGCCATCTTCCGCAGCCTTGCTGATGGCCATCGTCATCCCGCGGTCCTTGAACGATCCGGTCGGGTTGGCACCTTCGAACTTAAGCCACACCTCGCATTCGAGCGTTTCACTGAGCGAGCACGCGTACACCAGGGGCGTGCCACCTTCCCGCAGTGACACCACGGGCGTTTTCTTGCTCACCGGCAGTCGGTCGCGGTACTCCTCGATCACCCCGCGCCACTGATGTGCTCCAGTCACGGCTGCTCGTCTCCCTCGACGCGCATCACACCGACAACGCGGCGCACCGTGTCCAGTCCACGCAACTGCTCGACGGTCGCCTGGAGTGCAGCATCCGTGGCCAGATGCGTGCGAACGACAAGCCCGGCATCGTCACCGTGACCCTCTTGGTGGACCACCTGGATGCTCACGCCGTTCTCGGCGAAGGCAGTCGCGACACTGGCGAGGACACCGGGACGGTCGGCGACATCGAGGTTCACGTAATACTCGGTGTAAGCGCGCCCGATGGGCAGCACGGGCAGTGCCGTGTACGTACTCTCCCCCGGCCCCCGACTGCCGCTCACCCGGTTCCGCGCGGCAGCAACGAGGTCCCCGAGCACGGCACTCGCGGTGGGGTGGCCGCCGGCACCGCGCCCATAGAACATCAGCTGACCGGCCGCGTCTGCTTCGACGAAAACCGCGTTGAACGATTCACGGACCGCGGCCAGTGGATGGGTACGCGGCAGCATGGTCGGGTGCACTCGGACGATCACGCCAGAGTCTTCGGAGTCATCGATCTTCTCGGCGATGGCGAGCAACTTGATCACAAAGCCCATATCCCGCGCGGCCGCCATATCGTCGGCCGTCACATCGGCGATCCCCTCGACGTGCACATCAGCCAACGTCACCCGCGTATGGAAGGCCAACTCGGCCAGGATCGCGGCCTTCGCCGCGGCGTCATGGCCGTCCACATCCAGCGACGGATCGGATTCCAAGTAGCCAAGGGCATCGGCCTCGGCGAAAACGTCGGCGTACTCCACGCCCTCCTCGTCCATCTTGGTGAGCATGAAGTTGGTAGTGCCGTTGACGATGCCCATGACCTTGCGGACACGATCACCAGCCAGTGACTCTCGCAAGGGGCGCAACAGTGGAATAGCTCCCGCAACCGAGGCTTCGAAAGACAAATCGACCTCGTGTTGCTCAGCCGCTTTGAACAGACGGGCACCGTCTTCGGCAAGCAGCGCCTTATTCGCGGTCACGACGCTCGAACCCGCCGCCATAGCCGCAAGGATGCATTCGCGCGCAGGCTCTATTCCCCCCATGAGCTCGACAACGATGTCGACCCCGGATGACGCGACGGCGACGGCGTCGTCGGTGATCAGATCAGCAGGAATACCCGGCCGAGCCTTGCTGGCGTCCCGAACGGCAACCGCCGTGAGCCGCACCGGCACTCCGACGCGTTCGCGAAAATCCTCGGCGTGCTCGGTGAGCAGCTCCACGACCGAGGTGCCGACGGTTCCGCCCCCGAGGAGGGCAACCGTTACCTCTTCACGTGCCATGACCGCTCCCTGTCTCCCTCGTGCTCGTATTCGTCGTCTGCATTCGGCTCGCCGTCGCCCCGGTCATGCGTGCGTATCAAGACCGAGCAGATCGTCCATCGTTTCACGACGGATGATCGTCGATGCTGCGCCGTCGCGAACCCCGACCACCCCCGGGCGAGTGAGGTAGTTGTAGTTCGACGCCATGGACCGGCAGTAGGCACCCGTGGCCGCGACAGCCAGCAGGTCGCCGGGAGCCAGGTCTTCGGGAAGCCATGCATCACGAACGACCACATCACCAGACTCGCAATGCTTGCCCACGACCCGGCACAACATCGGCGGAGCCGAGGAGGAGCGAGAGGCGAGTCGGACGCTGTATTCGGCGCCGTAAAGGGCGGTTCTGATGTTGTCGCTCATGCCGCCGTCGACAGATACGTAGGTGCGGACGACACCGCTATCAAGTTCTACCGGCTTAATCGTCCCGACTTCGTAGAGGGTTATGCCCGCCGGCCCGACGATCGCCCGGCCGGGCTCGAAAGCCAACGTCGGCTCGTCGATTCCCGCATCGGCGCACGCTCGCGACACTATCCGCCCGATCTGCGCTGCCATGTCCGCGACCTTGATCGGATCGTCGCTGTCTACGTACGCGATACCCATGCCGCCCCCGAGGTTGAGTTCGGCGATGTCGATTCCTTGTTCCTCGTGGAGTCGCTGGGCGAGCGCGACGATCCGACCCGCGGCCACCTCGAACCCGGACGAGTCGAAAATCTGAGAGCCGATGTGCGAGTGCAGACCCACCAGCGAGAGGCTCGGCAACTTCGCGATTCTGCGAACAGCCTCTTCCGCAGCGCCCGTTTCCGCTGACAGACCGAACTTCTGGTCTTCGTGAGCGGTGGCGATGAATTCGTGCGTGTGTGCTTCGACGCCCACCGTCGCGCGCACCATCACCGGTTGGACGACTCCCGCGTCGGCGGCGGCGCTGGCGACCCGTGCGATCTCCTCGAAAGAGTCCACGACGATGCGACCAACGCCGTACTCAATGGCCGCCGTGATCTCCGCCATCGACTTGTTGTTGCCGTGCATCAGCAGGGCATCGCCCGGGACGCCTGCGCGGACCGCAACGGCGAGTTCCCCGCCACTGGCTACGTCTATGCCGAGGCCTTCCTCGAACACCCACCGGGCAACGGCCACCGACAAGAAGGCCTTGGCCGCGTAATAGACCCGCGACGCTCCCGCCTGGCGGTACGCCGACGCGTATTCGCGGGCCCGCGACCGCAGGTCCACTTCGTCGAGGACGTACACCGGCGAACCGTGATCGGCGGCGATTTCCCGGACATCGACCCCACCGATCGTCATGGCGCCATCGGCGCCGCGAGAACAGTGACGGGGCCACACCGATTCGGCCAGAGCGTCGACCGCTTCGGCCGTGGGGGCCGCGACCATCGCCCCGGGGTCGGTGACGAGGTCACCGTGCCGGGGTCCTGCCGGATGCGCGCGCATTGGTCAAGGCTAGGGCAGCGCGCCCCGCCCGCTCCGACGCCTGCGCTACATGCGCTCGGGGGCGCTGACTCCAAGCAGATCCAGCCCATTGGCCAGCACTTGACGAGCCGCCGCACACAACCACAGTCGAGATATGTGAAGCGGCTGGACGTCTTCCTCTCCCCGGGGCAGCACCCAACACACGTCATAGAACCGGTGATAGTCGGCGGCCATCTCTTCCAGATAGCGCGCCACCCTGTGGGGTTCGCGTAATTCAGCAGCGCTGGCCACGATCCGCGGATATTCCGCCAAACGGCCGAGGAGTTCGATTTCCCGCTCATGCGTCAGGAATCCAGGGTCGAATTCCGCTTCACGCCAGTCGATGCCCAGTTCTCGGGCATTTCTCAAGACAGAGGAAATCCGCGCATGTGCGTACTGAACGTAGAAGACCGGGTTGTCGTTGGTTTGTCGGGTGATCGTTTCCAGATCGAGGGTTAATGGGGAATCTGCCGGGTAGCGGATGAGCGTGTAGCGGGCGGCGTCCACACCCACTTCCTCGACCAACTCCTCCAGGGTGACGATGTTGCCCGCGCGTTTGGACAACTTGACCTCGAGTCCGCCACGCGTGATCTTCACGAGTTGGCCGATGAGGACCTCGATTTGGGCATCCATGTCGTCTCCCGCGCACGCGGCCACCGCGCGCAAGCGATTGACGTATCCGTGGTGATCGGCACCAAGAAGGTAGATGTTCACGTCGAAACCGCGGGCGCGCTTGTCGACGTAATAGGCGGTATCCGAGGCGAAATAGGTGTACTCGCCGTCGGCCTTGACGAGCACGCGATCCTTGTCGTCACCAAAATCGGTGGTGCGCAGCCAGACGGCGCCATCCTCCTCGAAGACATGGCCTTGTTCCCGTAGTCGCTCCAGCCCCCGCTCCACTGCGGCCGACCCGTGCAGCTCCCGTTCTGACGCCCACACATCGAAGTGCGTCCGGAAGAGATCAAGAACCTGCTGCTGCTGTCGCAACTGTCGGGCATAGGCAGCTTCACGAAAAGCGACGAGTTGATCATCGCGCGGCAGGGAAAGGATGTCCGGATCCTCCGCGACGATCGCCGCGGCGAGATCGACCACGTAGCCACCGTGGTACCCGTCTTCCGGTACGGGTTCGCCATGAGCGCTGGCCATCACCGACGCGCCGAACATATCCATCTGCACGCCGCGATCGTTGATGTAGAACTCGCGAGCGACGTCCGCACCGGCTGCGCGAAGGACCCGCGCGATCGCATCACCCACGGCGGCCCACCGCGTGTGCCCGAGGTGAAGCGGTCCCGTCGGGTTCGCGGAGATGAATTCGACGTTGACCTTTGTGCCAGCGAGGGCTTCCCCCACCCCGTAATCAGGTCCCGCCTCCACGATCCTGCGGGCAACTTCCGCGTGGGAAGCGGCCTCCAGAGTGATGTTCACGAAGCCGGGCCCAGCGACGTCCACCTGAGCGATTCCCGCGTAGTCACCCAGCTCAGACGCCAACGCCTCGGCTATCTCCCGCGGTGGACGTTGCACCCGCTTGGCCAGCACCATCGCCACGTTCGTGGCGTAGTCTCCATGCTCACGACTCTTGGGGCGCTCGATCACGATCTCGACGTCGGAGGCATCCACATCGCCTGAGCCAAGACCGTCCAAGGCGACATTTAGTGACCCGGCTATTGCTACCCGCAACTCGTCGATGGTCACCGCGCGAGCGTAGCGACGCAGCGGTGTGGTTATGCTCACGGTAGGCAAGGCCCGATCAGCACCATTGTTCATACCGCGCCGCCAGCCAGGCAGCGTTGCAGTTTCTGAGCACGCGCACAGATTCCGGACGAAGGTTTGAACGGCTAGCCCGCGGCGGGCGAGGTGTCCGGCGCGAAACTTCGTGCAAGGAGAATGTGCAACATGGCTCAAGGAACCGTGAAGTGGTTCAACTCAGAAAAAGGCTACGGCTTCATCGCCCAGGCCGACGGCGGACCGGATGTGTTCGTCCACTACTCGGCGATCGAGGCTGACGGCTATCGCTCGCTCGAGGAGAACCAGGTCGTCGAATTCGACATCACCCAAGGACCCAAGGGTCCGCAGGCAGACAAGGTTCGCCCCTCGTAGCGACATCTCGTCGACTTCTCATCGAGGGCCCCACCGATCATGGTGGGGCCCTCGATGCTTGTCAGCGTCTCGTCCGGCACACTGACAACATGGCCGACGACGACATTGAGCGCCTTTTACGCGAGGTGAACGCGGTCAATTCCGGAGGCACTTCCCACGGATCCTCGGATGTCGAGCCGGCAAGGTCGAAGGCGGTTGAGTCGGCGGGACGGTCCACCGCCGGCGGCCGGGTTGCTTTCGCTGTCGGCGCCAGCCTCGTCTTCGGCGCCGCCGGATGGTTCTTCGGACTCCTCATGCCCTTTGTCGGCTCCTTCTCTTGCGGAGTCGGCGCCGCACTCGGATCGCTGGTGACCGGCCTGGTCGCCGGGCCCCCGCGCTGGTTCTCCTCCTGACGGGCACGTCGACGTCGACCGCGTCGCAACAGCGGAGTTCGCCCTACGCCGTGTCCGAGGTCTTCACGCCATCACTCGATTCGGCACCGAGCGTCGACGCCACGGGTGCGAAGACTCCCGCGAGCCACGACGGCATCGAGACTGGTGCCGGACGGGGTGGCTCGTCGATACCTGCCCGCTGAGCTTCGATCGCAGCCCCGATCAAGATTCCCATGAAGACAAGGTAGAACCAGAGCATCAACACGATCGGTGTACCGAAAGCAACAACGGCAGCGCCCACCGTGTTCGACAGCGACGTGTACAAACCGAAGACCGCGCTCGAGCCCAGCATCCACACGGTCGCAAACAGCACCCCCCACGAACGAATCCGAATTCGTGTCGGTACGTCCGGCAAAAGCGCGATGATCAAACCGCACACCACATAGGCCACGACTGCGAGCGCTACCCAATTCACGACCCGCACACTCACCAAGCCAAGGAATTCCGATAGTCCAAGTTCAGCCAAGATCTGTGGGAGTAACTGAAGGACGAGCAAGAGAACAACGACGACGATCATTCCCCCGAGCGCCACGATGGCGGAGATACCACGATCGACGACTCCGTGGATGCGTTCGGGCTGACCGAACAGTCGCGTCAATGTTGCTCGCAGCCCGTAGACCACCCGCGAGGAGACATACACCGCAACGATGATGGATATGACGGTGGTGATGGTGAAGGCACTCGAGGAGCCCTTGTCAGCCAGTTCCACCAGGGCCGCCGTCGTCGGTTGCAGGGCCTGCAAGGTATCCGGGCTTCTATCGAAAACACCTTCGATAGCCGATTGCACCTGATCGGTGGTCAAGAAGGCACCGGCGATGGCTCCAACGGCCAGCGCGGTTGGTGCGAGAGCAAAGAAGGTGAAGAACGACAGGCCCCCCGCCACGATGCTGCCACCCACGGCGGCATAGCGAAGAAGGACCGTGCGACCGAACTCAATAAGCGCCTTCAACCGTGACACCAGCACATCATGGCGCACTCGTTCGCTGATAACCTGTCGCTCCCCCAGCCCCCGTAGCTCAGGGGATAGAGCGCCGGTTTCCGGTACCGAAGGCCGCAGGTTCGAATCCTGCCGGGGGCGCATGTCGACGCGCACATCCCCTCGCTTCGCGCGCGTCGAGTCGGGTCTTTACCCCACCCTCGTGGCGGTTTTCGTCGCACTGCTGCTCATCTCCAACATCGGTGCGGTCAAGCTCATCGCCTTCGGGCCACTCATCACCGACGGCGGGGCTTTCCTTTTCCCGCTGGTGTACGTCGTCGGCGACGTACTCGCGGAGGTGTACGGGTGGAAGGCGGCCCGTCGCGCCATCATCATCGCGTTCGTCATGGGTGCGTTGGCCGCCGTGACCTTCTATCTGGTTCAGATCTCACCCCCAGCCGACGGTTGGGAAAATCAAGAGGCCTTCGAGGCGGTCCTCGGCTTTGTTCCGCGAATCGTGCTGGCCAGCGTCCTAGGCTTCCTCGTCGGTCAACTTCTCAACGCGTATGTGCTGGTGTGGATCAAGCGCAAGACGCAAGAGCGGAAACTCTGGGCTCGCCTGATGGGCTCTACCGTGGTGGGCGAGTTCGCGGACACCGTGGTCTTCTGCACTATCGCCTTCTATGGGGTCATCACCGGCGGCGACTTCGCCACCTACGTGATCGTTGGCTTCGTCTACAAGACCACGGTGGAAATCGTGCTCCTGCCGATCACCTATCGCGTCATCGCTTTCGTCAAGAAGCGTGAGCCGACGTACGAGTTGGAGTCGGCGGCCTAGTCGTCGGCCTGACTGCCCGCGCTACTGCCGGCGTGACTGCCGGCTGAACCGTCATTCGCATAGCCCCCGAGGAACTCTTCGCGGTAGGCATGAAAATCTCCCGACTCGATGGCTACGCGAATGTTGTCGACGAGGTTCACGATGAAGTGCTGGTTGTGAATGGTGGCGAGCGTTGACGCGATCGACTCCTTGGCCTTGAAGGAATGGTGGAGATAGGCGCGCGTGTAGTTCTGACAGGTGTAACAGGTGCAGCCCTCCTCGATAGGCGCGAAAGTTCGCCGATTGATGCTGGCCGTCACGTTGAAGCGCCCGCGCGAGGTATACAGAGCAGCGTTTCGCGCGACCCGCGCCGGCGATACGCAATCGAAGGTATCGGCGCCCGAGGCAATAGCCGTGAAGAAATCCTGCGGCTCACCGATGCCCAGAAGGTGACGTGGCTTTTCTTCGGGCAATTCCTCGCATACCCAACGCACGATGTCTGCCATGCGCTCTTTCTCTATGGCACCACCGATGCCAAACCCGTCGAACGGCAATGCGGCGATATCTGAAGCGGCCTGACGGCGCAGGTCCTCGTACTGCGCGCCCTGGATGACGCCGAAGAGCGCCTGATAAGCCCGCTCCGGTCGATCGGCGGTGATCTGTTGATGCTCCGCGATGCACCGCTCAGCCCATTCGAGAGTTCTGCGCATCGCCACCTGTTGATAGTCGCGGGAGTTCATCAGCGTGGTGCACTCGTCGAACGCGAAGATGATGTCGGCCCCTAGGGCATGCTGCACCTGCATCGAGACTTCTGCCGTGAAGCGGTGGCGAGACCCGTCGAGGTGCGAGGTGAAAGTGACTCCGTCGTCATCCACGTGAGCGAGTCGGTCCTTACCCGGTGCGACAACATCGTCGACCGTGCGGTCGCTGACGTCCATGGCGAGCACCTTCTTGAATCCGACGCCGAGCGAGAGCACCTGAAACCCGCCACTGTCGGTGAACGTCGGACCGGGCCAGTTCATGAAGGCACCCAAGCCCCCTGCCGCCTCCACAATGTCCGCACCGGGCTGCAGGTACAGGTGGTAGGCGTTGGCGAGCACCGCTTGAGCTCCCAGGTCGCGCATGGATTCCGGCAACACGGTTTTCACCGTGGCTTTGGTGCCGACGGGAATGAACGCGGGAGTTCGGATCTGACCGTGAGGTGTAGTGATGACGCCGCTGCGACCAAGCTGGCTTTTCGGGAGCGAATGATCGTCATCCATCCGGGCCACCACGTCGAACCCGAAATCGGTCACCGCGGAACGGTATCGGGAACGCCGACCTGGCCCGATTCGGTGGACCAGAGTGGAGGAAGTTGCACAGGAAAATTGGTGTGACGAGTGTGTCTAGATTGACGAAAAAATTTTTGGTGAACCGCTTGTGTCGCCTTGCCAAAGCCTGTTACACATCTCTCAACGCACCGCAAGGTGCGGGACGGTCCGAAAACTAGCGGCCTACCGGGCTAGACCCGGAAGTCCCCGAGTGCTGGCGGGGATGGCGGCAGGGAGCGGGTCGGGAAAGGAAACGAGCTGGAGGCGCTGCGGAAACGCAGGGCGAGCCACGCGGACTGCACACACCGCGAAGGCCCCGGGAAACCGGGCGGCAGCCGGGAACTTTCATGGCAAGGCCCCTCGAACTCATACTTCGAGGGGCCTTGCTCTTTGTGCTGGTGGCCCTTGTCTACCGGCCCGTGGGCATTCGTCGGCTTAGGCGCGCCGAAGCGACGCCGCCAACCGGGCGATTCCCTCATCGAAGGAGACCTGGGGCCTCCATCGGAGCGCTTCCCATGTCTGACGAGGGTCGAACCAATGCGCCGTGGACAGCTGCTCGACGAGAAATCGAGTGATTACCGGCTCTCGACCTGAAACCGAAGCCGCGGCCTCGCCCACGGTTCCGGCCACCCACGCGGGGCCTCGGGGAACGGACCTCACGGATACCTCGACCCCGGCCGCGTCGACGATGGCCTCAATGACGTCGCGCACCGGTCGGGGCTCACCGTTGCTGACCACGAAGGCGCGGCCTCGGACCGACGAATCCTGCGCTCTGTCCAGCGCCCGCACAATTGCCTCTCCTGCGTTATCGACATAGGTCGTGTCAATGAGAGCGCGGCCGCCGTCGATCAGGAACAGGCGACCACTCGCAGCTCGATCGATGATGCGTCCGATGAGTTGCTGATCACCCGGGCCCCACACCAAATGTGGTCGCACCGCAACGACCGGCATGCTGACGCGCGGATCGAGCGCGATGCGCTCGGCCATCGCCTTCGATCGCGAGTAGTGACCGCGGGTTCGAGCCGGATCGGCAGTATCAGCTGCAGCGGCGATGAGCGGCTCCCCCACGTGCGCTACCGACGGAGAGGACACGTAGACGAACGCGTGGACGCCCGCGTCGGCTGCACAGTCGAGAACGAGGCGGGTTCCTTCGACGTTGACAGTCTCGAATTGCGACCACGACCCGTCGATTCCTACCCGCGCTGCCAAATGAACGACCGCGTCCACGCCCTCGAGCGCCCGTCGCACATCGGAGGCCTCGACGATGGATCCCAGGAAGTCCTTTACGCGTGCACCGCCCGTCGATTGCTCATCGGCCATCCCCGAGGGGTGCCGCTGAAAGCACACGACATCCCAGCCATCCGCGAGCGCCGCCCGCACGACAGCGTTTCCGAGCAAGCCGCGCCCACCTGTGACCAGCAGTCGACCTTTCGACCCCGGCGACGAAAGGCTCCCACTCATCCGTGCCCCGCAAGAAGCCGCTCCGCGTCTGCCGCAAGGCGCGCACGGTCGATCTTGGCCCCGTGTCGGATATCCACCGGCATCCGATCGATCCACAGCACCGCCGCCACATCGGGCACATGCGCATCGCGCGCGATCGCGCGCACACGCGTCGAGAGGCTCATCTCCGCGAGATCGACGTGCCGTTGCCGTATCCGTGGCGCACCTGCGCCGACGACGGCGGGAGCGCAGACAACCACGAGCACTTGCGCACCGGCCGGTCCCACACCGACCGCTGCCGTCACGATCCGGTTGGCGCCGACTCCGCCCAGACCCTCCTCGATGCGCTGTTCGATCGACACCGGACCAACAGGCCCCGTCACCGTGGTGATCACGTGGCCAAGACGACCCTCAAGCCATAGCCGGCCCTGCTTGTCGAGAACTCCGACATCCCCCGTCCGGTGCCATCCCCGATTGCGCGAGGTGCGTTGCTCCACGAACGCTTGTGCGTCGTACCGATCCTTCATATGAGGAGCTCGGAGGGCTACTTCCCCGAGGACTCCCGCCTCGGTGCTCAGTTCGCTCGACGGCGTGCCATCAGAATCCACCACCGCCACAGCGATCTCCACCGACGGCAGCGGCCGACCGACGAGCACCCCCGCCCCCGGCGGCTCTGCGAGCACCTCGCGAGCGGTCACGTCCGTTGCCGGGAGAACCTCGGTCATGCCGTACGGCGTGCGAACGTCACACTCCGGCCACAGGTCCATGACGTCGCGCAGCAACGAGCGGGCGATCGGTGCACCCGCGAGCAGTAGCAGCCGAAGAGACGATCCGGCGCCCGCGAGGCGGGTGCGGGTGTCCGAGCCCGGTCGAGCCCCGGAGAGCACCGAACTCAGCGCCGCCGGTGACATCCACATGACCGTTCCCCCGGCATGCTCCATCGCCGCCGACAACGACTCCGCCGTTAATGAACCCGGACGCGAGGCATCCATCGCCGGAATGACCGAGGAGATACCTAACAGGGGGCCCAGCACCGCCCAGGGCGCGAAAGCCGCAACGAGGACGTCGTCGTCGGTGAACTCATAGTGACCGAGCAGGGTGTCCCGAGTGGCGGCGATTCCGGCTCGGGAGTACGCGACCGCCTTGGCCGGGCCCGTCGCTCCCGATGTGAACACGATCGCAGCATCTAAATGGGCAGCGTGGGCCGCCGGTGTGCTTTGAGGCTCTGCTTCAGCATCCAACAACCCAGCCAAACGGTGCTGCCAGAAAACTTCTCCTGGCACGTTCAGGAGACGAACCACCGGCGCGGCTCGGCGCACGGCCACGACGTGATCCACCCGGGCGCCGGTGAGCGAGCGAAGCAGGGATCGCGCACCATGAGCAGCGTCGATGACCACGATGCTGGCTCCGATCCGCCACACCGCGTACACCACGGCGAGCAAGTCAGCTCCCGGTGGGATCAAGACCGCGACCCGATCGCCCGCGCTGACTCCTCGGCGCGCGAAGGCGTCGGCGAGCTCGGCAACACGACCCTCGAGTGCCCCCCACGACACATCTCGGAAGAGATCGGATTCCGGCGATGCACCCCGTGATGCACCCGACGCTGGCTCGGACATCGCCACTGCCGCAGAAGTAGAACCTCGACCTCGTCGCCGAAGGTTCTTTCCAAGGTCGTCTTCCGTCGCTTCGTGCGCGTGCACGAGGTCTGAATCTGTGTCTTTCTCGCCACCATCGAGTGACGCGGGAACACGCACTATCCAGGACCAAATATCGGCGATGGCGTCTGGGCGATCCTCCAACACCAGATGCCCAGCATCCGGATACTGCTGCACGATCGCATGCGGCAGCCGTCGGCGGAGGTCGTCCAGGTATCGCACTGAGAAGACGGGGTCGCGCATTCCCCAGACCAGCAAGGTAGGGACGTCCGCGAGTGTGTCGAGTCGCGAAGCGATTCCCTCGAGGACCGCCGAGGTCGGGTGGTCGGGTCCGGTCGGAATATCCGCCACAAAATCATCGATCGCGTGACGGTCTGGAGCCGTGGGATACGGAGCTCGGAACGCACGCGCCGTCTCGGCATCGACTCGGGAGATTCGGGTTGTCGCCCGAACAAAGCCCTGTGTCCGGCGGGTCATCACTCCACGGATGCCCGGTAGGCGCGTCGCTGCGATGACCCACGGAATGCCCCGATGCTCCGGTTGGTGCACAGCAGTATTCGTCAGTACGACGCCGGCTATCCCAAACGGCGAGTCTTCGTCCTCTATGACGTTCTCACTCCAGCCGAGCGCGACGGGGCCTCCCCAGTCGTGGGCGAGAACGACGACCGGCCCGCGAACGTCCAGGCTGCCCACGATTGCTGATAGGTCCCGAACACGTTGATCGAGTCGGCGGATACCACCGCTTCTCGCGGAGAAACCCATGCCGACGTGATCGGGGGCGATGACGCGCACCGTTGGCGGTGCCTGTCGAGCGACGTTGCGCCACAGATAGGACCACGTTGGATTTCCGTGAACACATACAACGGTGAGTTCGACGTGTTCGGGATTCGTATCGAGAACGTGGACTCCCAGCGTCTCGACAACCGGCTTGATCTCGTCGACCGATTGCGACGCTTCAGCCCGCTGTTGCGCACCGTCGTTGTTGATGCGCTCGTAGTCGATGTGTTCGTCGTTGATGAAGACAATCCGGGACCACGTTGGGTCGAACCCCTTCACGGGAGGGGCCGTGCGGGCGGGAATCCGCGCCGACGTCACCACTCGATGTCGATGACAGCGGCGTTCAAGCCCGAGCCGATGCCCATGCAGGCGACCCTGTCTCCCGACACCAGATGCTCGGAGTTCATCGCCAACGTGAAGGGGACCGACGCCGGTCCGATGTTGCCTCGCGTTGGGAAAGTTTGCGGCACACGTTCGGGATCGATGTTCAGGGCACGAGCGATCGCCTCGGTGTGGATCTTCGACACCTGATGGATCACATACATCTTCAGGTCGGTCCAGTCGAAGTGCTCGGCGGCGTCGGCCCAGGTGAGCACGGCAAGGTCCACCGCTGCTTCGAGTAGCGCACGGCTGTCGGTGCGCATTCCCGTCAGATCACCCGTGCACAGAAGGTGATGCTCGGTGGCAGCCCGCGACACACCGCCGAGGAACCTGTGCCCTTCCCGATGCTGAGACGCACGTCCGAGGACCATGGCCGCTCCCCCGGAGCCCAACGTGAATGTGGCGAAGTTCTCCACAATGTCTTCTCGGGTCGCGCCCTGGGAGTTGAGACGCTCGATGGTCGCCTGCTGAGGTTGACGGCTTCCTTCACCATCGACGATCAATGCGTAATCGATCTGCCCGCTGTCGATCATGTTGGCCGCGAGTTGCATTCCGCTCATGAAGCCCAAGCACGCGTTCGACAGATCGAAGTTCACGCATGCAGATGAGAGTCCGAGTTGACGGTGCACATCGACGGATGCGGACGGCTCCAACCGCTCACGACACACAGATGTATCCACCAGCAAACCGATGGCTCGGGGATCAACGCCGGCTTCTGCGATGGCCTTGGCGCCAGCCATCGCGGCTGCATCAGCGAATGTCACATCTGACGGCCACCAACGACGCTCGGAGATTCCTGCCAACTGCTCCAGCATTCCTCCGTGCAAACCCGCACTCGCATATGCCGGAGCGAGCCATCCGTCGATGTCAGAGGACGTGATCACCTCGGGTGCGTCGACCGCTGACACCGCCAGCACGGCCGTATCCGTGAAGGTGAATACCGAACTGCCCGTCGAGGGAGTTGGAAGGTCATCGACCGCGCTGACGCCCTGGCTCACCCGAGTGGCCCCCTTCGAAGACGGATCCGACATGCGTGCTGTGCCCCCCTAGCCTGCCATGACCAGCGCGATACCGCCGTCGGGCGTCTCCCCGACCGTCTCCAGGACCATCTCCCCGACCGGTAGCGGCGCGCACCCCATCACCGAAGAGCGGTCGCCGCCACGGCTCGGCGTATGCCATGACGTACGGTCTCAGCCATGAGGCGTTCGCAGGCAGCTATGAGGCGGCGGGCACGCAGGTGGATCGGTGGGTGCGCTGGTGTGGCCGTCCTGGGATCCGCGGTCATCGTCTCCCCGGTCATGGTCTCCCCCGCTGCAGCGGACGAGGCAGATGCCGATCTGGCGCGCTTCTACACCCAGACCCTTACGTGGGGTCCCTGCGACGATGCAGCACGTGGCTCCGAATGCGGGACGGTCACCGTGCCGCTGGACTACCGCAATCCCACAGGTCGAACCCTGGATCTCGCCGTCCTTCGCATCCCCGCCAGCGGCAATGCTCGCGGGAGCCTGCTGGTCAATCCCGGCGGCCCCGGGGCGGGCGGCGTGGACTTCGCCGAATACCTCAGCACCGTCATCGACTCAGATGTTCGAGCGGTCTACGACATCGTCGGATTCGATCCACGTGGAGTCGGACAGTCCGCACCCGTCACCTGCCTTACCGACAAGCAGATACTGCGCTGGAATCGGACCGACATCACGCCCGACACCGCCCGCGAGCGGCGCACACTGTTCTCCCGAGCCGATCGCATTTCCCAAGGGTGTCTCGATCGCGATGCTGCTCTCGCTCGATCTGTCGGCACCGAGAACACCGTGCGCGACATGGACATCCTTCGCCGCGTCCTCGGTGATGACGAGTTGAACTGGTTCGGCTTTTCCTACGGGACCGAACTCGGTGCTCTGTATGCCCAACGCTTCCCGGACCGTGTGGGACGCATGGTTCTCGACGGAGCAGTAGATCCGTCTCTGAACGCGATGGAAGTGTCCGAAGATCAATCTGCAGGATTCCAACGGGCCATAGCCCGCTTCGCCACCGATTGTGCGCAGCGATCGAACTGCATCGCGACAACGCAGGCAGGAGTGCTCTCGGCCATCAACCGACTACTCGTGCAACTCGACCGGGCACCACTGCCATCGGATGGCAGCCGACGCCTCGTGCAAGCCGAGGCCCTGACAGCCCTGTTCTTCTCGATGTATTCGACCGATCTATGGCCGACGCTGCGTTCGGGATTGAGCCAAGCGCTCGACGGCGACGGTTCGACTCTGCAGCTGCTCGCACAGTTGGCGAATGACCAAACCGGTCCCAACACCTTCGGCAGCAACATCACGTCGGCCTTTTACGCCATCGGGTGCTGGGATTATCCCCCGACGCCAGGTATCAAGGGCCTGCGCCGAGCGGCATCCGAGTGGTCGACCGACGCCCGGGTGCCGGAGATGGCCGTCGCGATGTCCTGGGGCAACGCCCCGTGCAGCACGTGGTTCGGACATTCGGACACACCACCCGCGCCAGTGACCTCCACCACGAGCGCGCCCATCTTGATCATCGGGACGACCTACGATCCGGCAACTCCCTACGCATGGTCGCAGGCGCTACGTGCCCAGCTACCGACCAGTCGACTCCTTACCCACCGCGGTGACGGTCACACGGTGTATGGCGGTAGCAACCTGTGCATCGACAATTTCGCGGACACCTACCTGCTCACCGGCGACCTGCCGGAGCCGGGGACCGTGTGCTCAAGTTAAGCGCCGATACGAATTCTGACGGCCTAACCGCTCAACTCTAAGACGCGTCTTCGTTGCCCGACTTGTCTTCCTTATCGGTCGAGCCTTCGAGGCCTGCAAGGAATTCCTCTACCTGGGCAGCGATCTCGTCACCACTGGGCACCTCACCCTGCGGAGCACTGCTTGGCTTGGTCAGCGCGCTGCGTGCTTCGATCATCTGGTCGTACTGCGTCTCCAGAGCGCTCACGACCGCGGCGAATTCCTCGTTGCCCGTCAACTGCTCTGCGACCTCGCCGTCGGCTTTCTCGGCCTGGGACTCCAGGCCCATGCCCGTCAAGCGCAGTCCGGTCACCTCGGTAAGCCCCTCGATCAGCACCATCGCGCATCTCGGATAGTCGAATTGCACGAGGTAGTGGGGCACCTGGGCTGTCACCCCGATCGATGACAGGCTGCGCTGGCCGAGGTGGAATTCGAGTAACGCACCCATGTGCCCAGGAACTTCGATATCGCCCAGGACAGCGCTGCGGCCCGCGGTCAACGCGGCGTCGTTTCCGTGCACCGTGATGCCGATCGGACGCGTGTGCGGAGCCGGCCAGGGAATGGCGGTAAGTCCCACCGCGTGGGATAGGCCGAACTCATCGACCAGCAGATCGACCGCCGCCAGAAAGCGATTCCACTGGTAATCGGGCTCCGGACCGTCTAACAGGAAGAAGTCGCGACCTTCGGCATCGACAACTCGATTCACTTCGAGTCGAGACGACTCCACCGCGGAGAAATGGTCCGAGGAGAAGGTCATTCGTGGGCGTCGCGCGCGGTAGTCAAGCAACTCATCAGAATCGAACGTCGCCACAAGTTCGGTGGTGCAGGTCTCCCGAATGTGATCGGCTGCCTGCCGAACACCGCCACCGGCATCCACAAATCCCTGAAAAGCGTGCACCAGAGTCGGAACACGCGGAGGCGCGATCGTGCTGGGATCGGTGTGGAACGTCAGCAACTTTCTCGGCGATCTCATAAACCCTCCTACTCTCAGGTTACGGGGACTCACCTCGAAATGCGATCGGGAACCATGGGCGTTCGCAGAGTGCGAACGGGCCCCGGGGATATTCCCCCGTGGGACGGGGATCGGTGATGCGTCAGGGCTGTGCTTTCACGCCGAGGATGAGGAGTTCGGGGACTAGGAGTTCGAAGACTCACCGGGTGCGCTGGGCGGCCCATCCTTCGATGACGGGTTCGACCCTGCAGCCGGCTTCTTCGCGGTCGACTTCTTCGCGGTGGTCTTCTTTGCCGTCGTCTTTTTCGCGGCTGTCGTCTTGGCGGTCGTCTTCTTCGCCGACGTCTTCTTCGCCGTCGTCTTCTTCGCGGTCGTCTTCTTCGCGGTCGTCTTCTTCGCGGTCGACTCGGCAACCTTGGACGACGTCGCGTCCGCTGTTGTCGCCGTTGTCGTTGCTGGGGTGGTCACCGCTGAGGCTTGCGTCACCGGCGAGTCCATCGCCTGCCACTGCGGCGACGCAGCAGGTTCCATCATCCGACGCCACAACCACCAGCCACCCGCGACCACGCCGCCGAGAACCGCCAGACTGAAGAGCCTTCGCATGGAACGCACGCTAACAGCCGCTCGTTACCCGCGTCATCGGATTCCCAACCCTCAGCCCGCGCTGAGTGCCGAACGGAATTTCTCTAGCACGGCGCCGCTGCTCCAAAAGGCCTGCTGCTGACCTTCGGGCAAGGTCAAGGCGTATTCGCAAACCTTCGCCCAGGCGATTCCTACAGCGCGAGTTAAGGACGCGGCGACCGTGGCGGAGATTGCGGATCCGGCGATCGCGCCCCCGGGGATGAACTTGAGCAGATTCGTGACGACGTAACGCCCCGCCATCGTTGCCCCGCCCGTCAGAATGAGCGAACCCGCCACCGCCATCGCCCTCGAGCGCTGCGGCGGTAGCCCGTAGGCGGCGGAGATCCGCGCGATCATCGTCACCTGATTGGGGACGAGAAGCGCCGCATCAGTGAAGGGAATCGGGACGGCGCCGATTCCAGATGCGACGGTGACCGCTTGGTTGATCACCGCCTTTACCGCTTTTTTTTTGCGCTCCATGTCCAACTGCTGAGCAGCGGTGAGAGCCGCTTGGGCTGCTTCGGGTACTACCTCATACGTCGCGTCCAGCAACCGGTCGAGTCCGAACGCCGGTGCATGCGTGAAGTCGTCCGCAAGCGCGTTTGTTAACACCGGTGCTCCCCCGGCGCGAATCGTTAGACCGAGACCGGTGATGAAGTCCGATAGTTCCACCGCATGTGGGTGCGCCTGACCGTCCTTACTCGGCACTTGGGTCAACACCACGATCACCGGGAGCCCCAAATCTGCGAGGCGCCGGACGAAGGCTGCCTGCGCGTCCTCGAAGCGTCGATCTGACCAACGCACCACGTACCACGCGGCATGGATTTGCTGATCGATCGGAGACCTCCGCCGTGCTTCGACGACGTTGCGAAGGCCTTCCAGGATTTGGTCGCCGGCCGACCCGGTTTCGAACCCCTCGGAATCGAAAATTCCCAAGAAGCCGTCGTCGCGACGGTGGTAGTCGACGCCACGCGTCACCGGCTCCCCCACCCCGGTATCGGCGACATCTTGACCGAAGACAGCGTTGACCAGAGTGGACTTGCCCGCCCCCGTGGCTCCGAAGATCGCCAGGTTGAAGCAACCCAGGGCTGCGAATGCGGTGGACAACTCCTTGGTGAACATGCCCTCGAGAGCGGGAGCGTCGAGGTCCTGGACGCCTTCTTTCTCAGGCGACGATTCCGGAGCCATGCCTTGAGAGTACGCGGGATACCAACGAGCCTGGGTTACCGTTGAGACGTCATGGCTCCCCTCCGCTCCCCCGAACAATCCGGCATTTCCCGTTCCATCGTGACCTGGATCGTCGGACTTTCACTGATCGCGGTGGTTGGTCTCGGTATTGGGCTGGGCCTACTCCATGCGTTCGGCCTTGCGGATTGGAACAAAATTCAGCAGGCCCGTGGCGTCGGGAAACTTGGAGGCACTCCGACCATTCCCGAGGCCTACCAAGAACTCATCGACGAGGCAGCCGAACGGTGCCCGGAGGTACCGTCCCGAGTTCTCGCCGCACAGATCGCCGTGGAAAGTGGATGGCAGGCGGACGCGCAGAGCCCCGCGGGAGCTCAAGGCATCGCACAGTTCATGCCCAGCACCTGGAGTCAATACGGTCTGGATGCGAACGGCGACGGCGTCCGCGACGTGTGGGATCCACGCGACGCGATTCCGTCAGCAGCGGAGTTGAATTGTCTCAATAGACGACTGGTCTCGTCCGTCTCGGGAACCCCGCTGCACAACATCCTCGCCGCCTACAACGCCGGACACGGTGCGGTTCGCAAGTATGACGGCATACCACCATTCCCCGAGACCGAGCAATACGTTGAGAAAGTGATCGAACTAGCGCAGCGCTACCCAGCGCCGTAACGGAAGGTCACCGAAGCGTCGGTGGTGCGTTCTCTACTTGATCACGACGATTGATTGGTGATTCTCCACGACAAGTCGACCGTCCGGTGACCACAGCCGCCGCGTTTCCGAGGTGAACCCCTCCTCCATTGACGACACCCACGATTCGAATCCCAGGGGTTGCTGGGGATCGAGTGTCTGAGGCGGAACAAGTAGGTGCGCACTGAACGACACCGTGGCCATCGGACGCACACCGGTCATGGCCACGTAACTAGCCGGCCACCACGCATCCACCAGCCCCAGAGTGATTCCGGCCGTCCACTGCTCGACATTGTCTGCCGGGTCAGGAATGGGCGATACCCATCCGAGGGCACGAGGAGTATCTCCCGAGCCGGGTATGCCGGAGACCGGTCGGTAGCCGATGTGTAAGCCGAACTCCGGACCCATCGGAGGACCCACCGGAACGCTCGGAACCGCACGCCAATCGGGGAGGTCCGGCATCGATGCCGTGCCCCACGGCTCGTCGATGTCCCCAGCGCGCGGAGTTCCAGTGATGATCACACTGTGGGCGGCGGCAGCCCCGTCAGATCCGGTGACGCTCGCCTTCCACGTCGTCATCGCCGATCCGACGCGAAGGGGCGTCACGTCGATGCGTGCCATGCCGGCAGGCAGGGGTCCAAACATATGGGCGGTCACGCTGCGCACACGCCGATCAGCGCTTTGCTGCTGCGTTACCTCGACAGCGTTGACAGATGCAGCGATGACAAGACCGCCCCACGCCCCGCGGCCCTGAAGCCAGCCGGCAGGAACGTCCCACGAAAACGCGCCGGGCTCTGTCTCGTCTAGGCGACAGGCGTCAGAGAACCGGTTGGTCATGCGCCGTCGGGGCGCACATCATCGACGGAGCCATCATCACTCGTCGTGTCTGCCGTGCCGCTGGCATTGGACAGCGCAGACTTCTTCATCCAGCGATTCCACGGAATATTCCACAGTCCACCGGGGCCATTCCACGGTTCCATCATGTCGCCGCCGGTCTTGATGTAGTTGACGACATCACCGGGGATGGTGTTGTCGAAGATCCACTTGGCGTCCTCCTCGAACAGGTTGGTGCAGCCGTGCGACCCGTTGTAGCGGCCGAGTCGGCCGTATGCCCACGAGGCGGTGTGCAGAAACTCCCCCGATGGCGTCAAGCGGGTGTTCCACTTCGACGGGAGCTCGTAGAACTCGACCTCCGGGTCCAACCCGAGGCTCGAGCTCCGGTAGACCTTGTAGTCCTCTTTGTCGGTGCTGATGACCTTCGCGCCGTTGCGCGTTTCCCAGCCCGACTTCCCGAGCGACACCTTGAATTTCTTCCGCTTCTTGCCATTGACGTGCACGGTCATCGTCTTCTTCGCGCCATCGACGGTCGCGATGAGCGCTCGGTCGGTGCGGAAGACATACGTCTTGCGCAGCGCCTTCGAGCCGACGAGGTACTTCTTGCCGGACTTGCCCAACACGGTGTCGTTCACCGTCGACGTGATCCGAATGGTGGAGTTACCCGGCCAGTAGTTCTTCGGTCGGAACACCACCGTTTGGTCGCTGATCCACCCCCAAGATCCGGGGACATTCACGGTGCGACCACTCGGCGTCGTCGCAGCCACCTGCAGGTGACGTTCAACGGCCGCCTTGTTCGTGATGTTCTTGCTGAATCGCAGGCGCGGCAGGGTGCCGACTCCCAACTTGACCCGGCTTCCGGAAACACCGAGGCCGTTGCCTGCTGCCTCGAACGTCGCCGTTACCCGTTTGCGCGGTTTGGGCAGGACTTTCGGCTTGGCCCAGTCGGAGGCGGTGGGAATCGTGGCGATGGGACCGGACGGGGCGGACTGACCTGTGGGGCCCGTTGATCGCAGCGACACTCGATATTCCCGACCATTGGTCAATGAAGAGAGACCGCAGGTGCCGCTGAGGTTTGGACAGTTGAACCACAGATAGCCATCCGGCGAGATTTGATACCCGGTCACCGAAGGATCGTCGACAGGCAGGTAGGTCGCGATCGCGCTGGCATCTGCCGGCGTCACCGCGATCAGCACGGGCCGAAGTGGCGGAGCAGCATCCGGTGGAGCCACCGATGGGTCGGTCGCGGCTTCGGGTGTCGGCTCCTCACTGGTCTCCGAGCCAGGATCGGCGGACGGATCGACGGTCGGACTCGCACTCGGCGACGAGGTCGATTCCACCGAGTCCGTCTCGGCAGACTCGTCAGCAACCACAGCACCAGGCGATGCCGCAGCGAGCACGCCGACTGCCACGGCCACAGCGGCCGCTGAGCGCAGGCGCCGAGAGATAGAGCCCCCCAGGGAAGTCACGGGATCAATGTACGTTGCCGACCCCCGTCGAGATGAACCCGGCGTGCGTGTTCTGGACTTTTGCGGCCGCCAACATGGATGCGTCGGGCCCACCTTCACCTACAGTCTCGTCTCATGGGCCTGTTCTCGCGCTTCACTTTGCCGTCGGTCAAGCCGTCAGAAGCTATGGACATGCTGAGTGCGGGAGCGACCATGCTGGATGTCCGGGACAACTCCGAATGGAACGCCGGACGGGTCCCCGGGGCCGTGCACGTCCCGGCGGCGAACGTCGCCGCCCAGGCACCCAAACGACTTCCGAAAGGCCGACCCGTCGTTGTGGCTTGTCGAACAGGCTCGCGCTCCAAGTCCGCTACCCGGCTTCTCCGGGAGCAGGGCATCGAGGCCTACAGCCTGTCCGGCGGTTTGGCCGCGTGGGAATCGGCCGGCGGTCGAGTCGCCGGTAAGGGCAACAGGCCGGGGATGATCGCCTAATCGGGCAGGGCGCTTAACGCCGATCCATCACCACGGAACGATCTGCCTGTCCTCCCACAGCACACCGGTGGGAACGACGTTGCCTTCATCATCCGTTGCCTCTCGATCGGCCAGCCACACGATTGTTTCGGCGCCCTCCTCGGCGGATCGCGGAGCGTCGGGTCCACCCATGTCGGTCCGGCAATGCCCGGGGCATACGGCGTCTACCAGGACGCCGCGTTGCCCCCACTGCATCTCAGCGGCGAAATTCCGCACCAGCGCGTTCACTCCCGCTTTCGAGATTCGATACGGAGCCAACCCGCCGCTCGTTCCGGGTCCGGTGAACCGACCCAGGCACGCGGACAGAGCGATGACCCTGCCGGATCGATTCTTCACAAGGTCCTGCGCAAAGGTTTCGATGCTGTAGAAAACGCCGTCGAGGTTGATGCTCATGACGCGTTGCCATTCATCGGGGCTTGTGCGGATGGTGCGTGTCATCTTGGCTGCCATCACTCCGGCGGAAAGCACCAGGACATTCGGTGGTCCGACATGGGCGACGGCGTCCGCAGCCCGAGCGAGCGATGCCGGGTCCGCAACGTCCGCCGCCACAGGGATTGCCTCCACACCGTCGTCGACGAGCTCTGCTGCGGCAGCAGTAACGCGCGAGTGGTCTCGACCGAGCACGATGACGCGGGCGCCCCGGCCGCCAATCCCCCGCGCTGCAGCCAGACCGAGACCTCGACTGCCTCCCGTCACCAGCGCAACCGTGTCCGACCCGAGGAAACCCATGGCGCAACTGTGGCGCCTGTCGGCGGGACGTGCATCCGGACGCGTTCGCGCATGCGCCGAGGGCTACTGTTAGGACCACATTCATCTGCACGTGAGAGGAACGCCTCCGTGGCGAGCGAGCCCCCCAATTCCGCTGTTAGTCGCTTCGGCCCCAACGAGTGGTTGGTGGACGAGATCTACGAGCAATACCTGAGGGACAAGAACTCCGTCGATCCAGCGTGGTGGGACTTCTTCGAGGACTACGCCCCGGTGGAGTACTCACCCGCAGCCGTGCCGCACGCCGCCGCGGCCGCCGCTGCTGCCCCGGCACCCGCTGCACCCGAGCAGAGTTCTTCGACACCAACGACTTCCCCAGCCCCGTCGAAACCTGCCTCGACTCCGGCGTCGACTCCGGCGTCAACGCCCGCGTCGACACCTCCGCCAGACGCCGCCACGCCACCGTCCAAGGACAGCACCGATGCGTCCGTGGTTGAACCCGAGGTACTTCGCGGAGCGGCCGGTCGCGTAGTGACGAACATGGAGGCCAGCCTCTCGGTGCCCACCGCCACCAGCGTGCGATCGGTGCCGGTGAAGTTGCTGCTGGACAACAGGGTGGTGATTAACAACCACCTATCGCGCGGGCGAGGCGGCAAAGTGTCGCTCACCCACGTCATCGGCTTCGCGGTGGTGCGAGCCATGTCAACGATGCCCGAGATGGGTTACGGCTTCACCCAGGTGGATGGCAAGCCCGCCGTACTCCGCAACGAAGACGTGAACCTCGGATTGGCAATCGACCTCGCGAAAGACGATGGCACGCGTCAGTTGCTCGTTCCGAACATCAAGGGTGCCCAGCGGATGGACTTCGCCGCTTTTTGGGCCGCCTACGAAGACGTGGTCCGGCGCGCCCGTGGCGGCAAACTCGAGGTCACGGACTTCGCCGGCACCACGGTCTCGTTGACGAACCCGGGAACGATCGGCACGAATCATTCGATCCCTCGCCTGATGGAAGGGCAGGGGTGCATCGTTGGGGTCGGAGCGATGGAGTATCCGGCGGACTGGCAGGGCGCATCGTCGGAGACGATCGTCCGCAACGCCGTGTCGAAAATCATGACGCTCACGAGCACCTACGACCACCGCATCATCCAGGGTGCGCAATCGGGCGAGTTCCTGCGCCGCATTCATCAACTTCTGCTCGGCGAAGAGGACTTCTACGGCGAAATCTTCCGATCCCTACGCATCCCCTACGAGCCGGTTCGCTGGGCCAACGACATCTCGGCCAGTCACGAGACGGACCTGGACAAGACGGTCCGGGTGCAAGAGATCATCCACGCCTACCGTGTCCGAGGACACTTAATGGCCGACACCGATCCGCTGGAATACGAGCAACGTTCTCATCCCGACC
>WLWL01000052.1 GCA_012103605.1 Candidatus Nanopelagicales bacterium | reverse complement strand
GGGTGGGCGTTTGGGCTCGGGCCGCGTGGGCCAATTGAAGAACGTGACCGGGCATGGCTTCGTGGATCGTGAGGTCGTGCAGCAACGTCGCGTTGTACTCGCGGTAGAACGACGCGACCTGCTCCTGCTCCCACGACGCCGGCGTCGGCGAGACGGCGACGTAGGTGGGCACCGATGCCTGCTCCAGGGGTCCGGGGGCGTCGCAGTAGGCCACCGCCACTCCCCGATGGATCTCCGGCATTTCGATGACCTCGGTGTCTTGTCGGGGAATCGACACCAATTCCCGGTCGCGAACGAAGTCGGTGGCGTGCTCCAGGGCCTCGCGGACCAGCGGCAACACGGTGGTGTCAGTCACGACCGCCTCGGCGGCAACGCGCTCGAGGGCGCGTCGCACCACGCGGTCGGCGTGCACGGATTCATCGAGGTACTCGGCGGCCACCTCGCGCATGCGACCGGTGACCTCGTCCAGGTGCGCTTCCGCCTCGCGCAGCAAGTGATTGGCGCTGGTGGCGTCGTCGAGCGAGTGCCATAGCACCCCGGCGTAAATCCGCTGGTTCAGTCGCGGACTGCGAGTGCTGACGGGTAGTTGTTCGTTCAGCCAGGCGATGTGTTCATCGATGGCTGCGACGGCGGCATCGACTCCCGCAGGGAGGTCGGTCTCGTGTACGGCACATTGCTCGCCGATGGCATCGGTGACGACGGCACGCGTTCCCGTCAATTGACCGATGGCCGTTTCCACGTGGATATGCGGCATGGCCTCGAGCGACCGACGAGCAGAGTCCAAGAACTCAGGAATGGCAGATAGGCGCGATTGGATACTCGCGAGACGTTCTGGCCACGGAGCGAAATTACGCGAGAGCAGCAAATGCAACGCCGTCCCCGGGTTCCACTCCATCGGGTTCCACTGTGCACTTGCAAGCTCGTCGATCTCGAAAGCCTCACGCTGGAGTCTCGACCGCAAAATCTCAAGATCGACCAGGTCGACGACATCGAGTTCGACATCGTCGATCGCATCGATAGCGGTCAACTGGTCGTCGATCTGTCGCGACCGTGACGCCCGTGCTTCGGGTGAGTAGTCGGGCAACCGGTCATCGAATCGATGATCGCCGAGCCAGGTTGCGCCTACCGGATCGGCTTCGAGCGCAGCATCGATTGAGTCTTCTGCGAGCCGCCGAAACTGTGCTGTTGCGTCGTTCACCGACTCTGTGCCTCTCGTATCGAGGTGATTCGGCGTCGGACCGCTTGCCGCAGCGCTGCCTCCGCATCCCAGCCTCGGTCCCGAGCAAGAGACGCGACCGCGAGGAGGAACTCACCGAGGTCTTCCTCACCGTCGACGGAATCGAGGACGCGGGCAGCCGTGTCGTGTGATTCCAGATCCGGAACCGCGTCGCCGAGCGATGCGCTGCGCGAGTGCACCTTCGATGCCCGAAGCAGCGCCGGCAGCTGTTCGGGAATCCCGTCCGCGACCGACGAGCGCCCCTTTTCTTCGGCTTTCAGCGCATGCCAGTTGGCTTCCACTTGCTCGGCGGTGTCCGCATCGACGTCCGCAAAGACATGCGGGTGGCGCCGGATCAATTTTTCGACGATGCCACGAGCGACGTCGTCTATGTCCCAGCCCTCCTCCCCTCGCTCCTGAGCAATGCGTGCATGGAAGACAACCTGCAGCAATAGGTCACCGAGTTCCTCGCGCAAGCCGGAATCATCGCTGCCTTCGATCGCTTCGACGGTCTCGTAGGCCTCCTCAACGAGGTACTCGACGAGACTCTCGTGCGTTTGGCGTGCATCCCACGGGCAGCCGCCCGGTGATCGAAGTCGATCCATCACCTCGATCAGGTCGAGGACGCTCTCCCCACGCTTCGCCATTCGTTCGCTTTCTGCGTGCGCGTCCGGTCAGGAAATCTGAATCGGGACGGACAAGTCGTTCGGGGGTGGGCCCACGAGCAAGCCGGCCGGGTCCCACTGTCCGTAGCGTGGGCTCACCGTGGTGCCGACTTCCTCGCTATAGGCGGCAACGGCCGCGAAGATCGCGGACGATTGAGTCTCCGGGGTTCCGCTGGGATCGAACAGCACACCCATTTTTTGCGCCAAGAGGTTCACGCGAAACAGTTCGTCGATGTCGTCGGGTGCGAGGTCCTGGGCCAACAGCGTGTTCTGGAACGCTTCGCGCCCTCCGGAGGCCTCGACGTAGTTCGCGATGGTCGCGTCTAATTCCCCCTGCGTGACGACAACGTCGTTCTCCGCCGCCAGCTGCTCGACGAGTTGAGTCGTGATCATTCGATCAAGGGTGGTCACCACCAGGGCTTCGGAGGCCGAGTCGACCGGTCGTCCCTGCGCGCGCAGCACCTGCTCCACCTGCTCGGTCAGGTTACGTTCGGAGATTCGCTCGTTCCCCACCACCGCTGCAGCTCCCGGGGTGGCGGACGCGCAACCACTCAACACGAGGACGCTTGCGGCGACCGCTGCAACCACGCCCGCTCTCCGGCTATTCACCCTCGACCGCTCCATCCTTCGTCTTCTGCTGTGCCGGGGCACCTCGAACCACTCCCACAAGTTCGTCGGCCCACGCCAGCAAGTCCTGGTCCTTCAACGCGGCCGCTCCGATCGCGGAACTCGCGGTCGGACGCGGCACGATGATCGTACGGACGGCTGGCTTGATGGTCGTGCGCGGGTATAAGCGGCTGATGCGCATTTGGGCTGACTCGGGTAGTTCCACGGGGTGCAGTCGTACGCCACTGCCTTGGGCGATGACTTCGCGAAGACCCGCTGTTTGGCAGTGCACGCGAAAGCGCGCAACGCTCACCAGGGTTTCGGCTTCCGGTGGGAGCGGTCCATACCTATCGACGAGTTCGGCAGCAACGTCGTCCACCTGCTCGTCGCTGCGGGCGTCTGCCAGTCGCTTGTACGCCTCGAGGCGAAGCCGTTCCGCCGGCACGTACTGCTCCGGAAGATGGGCGGTTATCGGAAGTTCGACTTTGACCTCGGGTGTTTCGTCATCGCCCTCGCCCGCGCCGGCTTTGTGCTCGGCGAGAGCCTCACCGACGAGACGGACGTACAAGTCGAAGCCGACGTCGGCGATGTGGCCGCTTTGCTCACCCCCCAGCAGGTTGCCTGCACCTCGGATCTCCAGATCCTTCAGGGCGATCTGCATGCCGGATCCCAGATCTGTTCGCTGCGCGATCGTCGCCAGCCGTTCGTGCGCCGTTTCGGTCAGTGGCTTATTGGGGTCGTACAGCAGATACGCGTACGCCCTCTCCCGGCTGCGCCCCACGCGACCACGAAGTTGGTGCAGTTGAGACAGGCCGAAGGTGTCCGCCCGATCGACGATCAACGTGTTGGCATTCGCGATGTCGATCCCGGACTCGACGATCGTCGTGCACACGAGAACGTCGATGTTCTTGTCCCAGAAATCGACGATGACCTGCTCGAGTCGCCCCTCGGCCATCTGACCGTGTGCGATGGCGACACGAGCTTCCGGCACAAGATCCTGAACCCGTCGCGCTGCTCGCTCGATGGACTCGACCCGATTGTGAACGAAAAAGACCTGACCATCGCGCAGCAACTCCCGACGGATCGCCGCTGCGATCTGCTTATCGTCGTACGGGCCCACGTACGTCAGGACCGGATGCCGATCTTCCGGCGGTGTTTGAATCACCGACATTTCTCGGATGCCGGTGACCGCCATCTCGAGCGTTCGCGGAATCGGCGTCGCCGACATGGACAGCACATCCACGTTCGCGCGCAGAGCCTTGAGGTGCTCTTTGTGCTCGACTCCGAACCTTTGTTCCTCATCAACGATGACGAGCCCGAGATCCTTGAAGCGAACCTCCGGGGTCAGCAATCGATGCGTCCCGATGACGATGTCAATCGATCCGTCGGACATGCCCGACAGCACGTTGCTCCGTTCTTTGTCCGCCGTGAAACGAGACAGCGCCGCGATCCGCACCGGGAAACTGGCGTACCTCTCGCTGAATGTCGCGAGGTGCTGTTGGACCAGGAGGGTCGTCGGCACCAGGATCGCGACCTGCTTGCCATCTTGGACGGCCTTGAATGCAGCCCGCACTGCAATTTCCGTCTTTCCATACCCGACATCACCACAGACCAGTCGATCCATCGGCGTGAGGCGCTGCATATCGACTTTGACCTCATCAATACAGGCCAACTGGTCGGGCGTCTCGACATACGCGAACGCATCTTCGAGCTCTCGCTGCCAGGGAGTGTCCGGTGCGAAGGCGTGGCCGGTGCTCGCCTGGCGGGCCGCATACAAGCGCACCAGTTCACCGGCGATTTCTCTGACCGCCTTGCGCGCTCTGCCCTTCGTTTTTGCCCAATCACTCCCCCCGAGGCGATGCACGCTGGGCGATTCACCCCCTACATACCGGGTGATCATGTCGAGTTGGTCCATCGGAAGGAACAGTCGATCCGCCGGTTGACCGCGCTTACTGGGTGCATACTCGATGATCAAGTACTCCCGCTCGGCTCCCTGCACCGTGCGGCGCACCATTTCGATGTACCGACCGACACCGTGATGCTCGTGCACGACGAAATCCCCGGTTGCCAAGGTCAACGGGTCGATGGTCTTGCGACGACGACTCGGGAGACGCTGCCCATCGGTGGCGCTCGTTCGTTGCCCGAGCAGATCACCCTCAGTGATCAGCGCAACTGTCGGCAGTATGAACCCCTGGCGACAGTGGCTGCGGACCAAGTGCACGACCCCATCCGGCGCACTCGTCACCTCGTCTTCGATTCTGGATGGGATGTCGCTGTGGGCCATCTCCTCACCGAGCCGCTCGAGGGGGCCGCGTCCTCCGGCCGTCACGATGACGTTGAGTCCTTGCCCGAGCCACCCACGGATGTCGGCGAATGCTTCTTCGGAGTCGCCCCGATACTCCCGCGGAGCGCGGGCGCCAAGGTCGACATCTGGGTCGATCGAGGGCAGGGGATTGAGCGTCCACCATCGACATCCGCGTGCCCGGGCGTTGTCGTGCACCTCGTCCAAGGTCCGGTAGGCGGCGGGTTCGATATCGATCGGCACATCCGCGCCAACGGCTGCGCTGTGCCATCCCGCTTCGAGGAACTCCTGCGCGGTCCGCATCACGTCCGACGCCCGGGCCGCGACGCGCTCCGGCTCGCTCACGACAATCTGAGTTCCGCGGGGAAGAAGATCAACGAGGGTGACCATGGACGCATCGAGAAGTGCGGTCAAAGACTCCATGCCTTCGACCGGGATTCCTGCGGCGATTTTCTGACACATCTCCGCTATCCCGGGGGCACCGATGGCCAATTCTCGGGCTTTTGCCCTCACGCCGTCGGTGAGCAATAGTTCTCGAACCGCGGGGGCCAGCAGTCCGTGCTCGAGTAGATCGAGGGATCGTTGATCGGTGACCGAGAAGTGCCGAATTTCTTCGACGTCGTCCCCCCAGAACTCGATGCGGACGGCGTGCTCCTCACTCGGCGGAAAGACGTCCACGATGCCTCCGCGCACTGCGACCTGTCCACGTCGCTCGACGAGATCGACGCGCTCATACCCGAGTCCGACGAGGGCTTCGACGCACGCCGTCAGATCGACGCGGTCACCGGCTCGCACGCGAACTGGAGCGGCCTCGATCACCGAGGACGAGATCGGCTGAACGACGGCCCGAACGGACGCCACGACCACGTCGACGGGCAGCAGCAACGGATCCTGCGGATCGGCGTGGGCGATTCGGCGCAGCAGGTGGGTTCGCCGCCCGACCGTGTCGAAGGACGGGGATAGTCGTTCGTGCGGGAGGGTCTCCCACGACGGGAATGTCGCGACGCTTACGTCGGGCGCGAAGTCTCCGATGGCCGCGGCCATGTCGTCGGCACCCGAGCCGGTGGCGGTGAGCACCAGGATCGGGTTCGTCGTTGATCGATTGATGCGGCTGACCGTGATGGCGTGCATGCCGAGGTCGGCGTGCACGTCGACGTCCTGGGCCGTTGCGTCGGATGCGAGTTCATCGACCCGCACGAACGGTGGATGTCGATCGAGATCGTCTACTAGTCCGCGGAGGCTCACCGTTCGGCTGTCTCGGCCAGGGCGCGCATCACGTGCGGGTAGAGGACCGGGTGCGCGACCACGAGATTGTTCACGTACGGCGGCATGTGGTTGAAGGTGATGGGCTCACCGGTGGTGTTCGAGCAGCGCAGGCCGTAGTGCGTCGCGACCCCGTACGGCGCGGCAACGTCCCACTCGTAGAACCCGGTGTCGTGGAGGTAGACGTCCGCGCGTTGGCTCAGGATCTCGTTGACTTTGGCGCCAACCGACCCAACGTCGACAACCTCCACGCCGCGGTCGGTGATTGCCGCGTCCGAAAGAAGACGTCCGAGCGCGTCGCAGGTGGCCTGGAGGGTGGCCGGTGGCCTGCTCCGCGAGGCCACCATCCGTATCGGGCGGGTCGGATCTACCGACGTCTCGACGGTGTCGTCGAGCACGCTGCGCGTGATGCCTTGGGCCGGGAGGTCGACGGTGCACGCGTGCAGCTCCCCTGCCGCCCACAACGCCACATGGACGGCGAAATCCGCGCGGTTCTGTCCGTACTCCCAGGTTCCGTCGAGGGGATCCACGATCCACACCCGTTCGGAGTCCAGGCGCGATGGGTCATCTTTCGCTTCTTCACTCAGTACCGCGTCTTGTGGTCGAGTCGAGGAAAAGAAGTCCAGGATCAGATCGTTCGACGCCGCATCGGCTTTATCGCGCAGCATGTTCGCCGTCTCTTTATCCCCGATGGGACCGTGTTCGGCGATGAAGTCCTGTCGTATCTGCAGCAGGAGTTGACCGGCATCCTGGGCGACGTCGCGGGAGATGGCGGCGTCGGAACGTGGATCGTTCATCCCTTTCCTCCTGTGCTGGCATCGTCACCGCTGGACGACCGTTCGTTGTAGGCATTCTGCGCCACGTCCAGGCCTTGTCGGATCAAGGTCTCGGCGGCCTCAGCGCAGCGGGACAAGAAGGCCGGAAGGTCCGCGCGTTGCTGACTCGAAAACGCCTGCAGGACGTAGTCCGCGGGGGCTTGCCGACCGACCGGGCGTCCGATGCCGAGCCGGATGCGGAAATAGTCCCCGGTTCCGATCGCGGAGCGGATGCTCTTCAGGCCGTTGTGCCCACCATCACCTCCACCCTTCTTGATGCGAAGGGTGGCGAAGTCGATGTCGAGTTCGTCGTGCACGACGACGAGTCGCTCCGGAGGGATTCGATAGAAGTTCATGGCGGCCTTGACGGGTCCGCCGCTTTCATTCATGTAGGACAGCGGAGCGCAGGCGATGACCGACACCCGATCGCCAGGGAAACCGAGATGGGTTTCGGCGATGCGGGCGTGCACCTTCTTGTGTCGGGACAGTGTCGCGCTCGTGCTACCAGCGATGACGTCGACGGCCATCGCTCCGATGTTGTGTCGGGTCGCGGCGTACTCGGGTCCGGGATTTCCCAGACCCACGATCAGCCAGGGATCGGACATGAGCGTGGCAGCCCGCAGGGTGTCGAGTGCGTACGGGGCAAGCGCACTACTCCGCGGATGCCTCGTCGTTGCTCGCGGCAGGCGCGGCCTCGCCTGCGTCGCCGTCGGCTGCAACCTCGGCGGCCTCGGCGGCCTCTGCGGCTTCGCGTGCGGCTTCGCGTGCGGCGGCGGCCGCGGCCATCTCTGCAGCCTTGGCCTTGACATCGGCAACGGCATGGTCGACGGCTTCCAGCGGATCCTCGCCCCGAGCGACGGCTTCCTCGAGAGCCATGATTACGGATGCGGCGTCGTATCCAGCTTCTGCAGCGGCAATTTCGGCCTTTGCGACGGCATCGGCATACGAGCTTCGAATCGCGGCCTCTTGCTTGGTGATGATGACGAGGTCGACATGCTCGAGGTGCTGCTTGACCGGATCACGCTGGATGTCGCGAGGCTTGGTGAGGTAGGCGTTGCCGTCGTAGGAGATGTTCAAGACCACCCGCGGCTTTCGCAACGCCAGGTTGATCTCGTGCTCGTCGAGAGCCACGTGGGTGAGGTCGATTCCCGTGCCGTAGATGACGGCGGGAACGCTTCCCGAGCGACGCAGTCGCCGGGCCGCCCCTTTTCCGAAGTCGCTGCGGGGCTCAGCGGTGATGTCGACGTTGGTCACGTGTTCTCCTCGGCGTTTCGTCATGCGGTTGCACGACTATGCGGCATGCCTCGCGGGGGTGCGGACAGACGTCAGGTGGCACCACCCGCGTCGATCACGGCGACCGGTCCGGTAGGACGGCCTCCCTCGCCGAGGACGTCGGAAGTCTAAGGGGGCGCCGTTGAGCCTGGGGACACCGGGCCTAGTGCGAGGAGGCCTCGTCCGCCGTGGCGGCTTCGAACATTGAGGTCACCGATCCATCGGTGAATACCTCGTTGATGGCCATGGCCAGAATCGGTGCGATCGACAGCACGGTCAATTTGTCGAACTGTCGCTCCGGGGGGATCGGCAGCGTGTCCGTGACGACTACTTCGGAGATCTGCGACTGCTGGAGACGATCGCGAGCCGGATCGCTCAAGATGCCGTGCGTTGCCGCGACGATGACGTCTTTGGCGCCGTTCTCGAGCAGCGTCTCGGCTGCTTTCACGATCGTGCCGCCGGTGTCGATCATGTCGTCGACAACCACGCAGACTCGATCCTGCACATCGCCGACGACTTCGAAGACGCGGACCTGGTTCGGCACATCGGGATCACGGCGTTTGTGGATGATCGCGAGAGGGGCGCCGAGGACGTCGGTCCATCGTTCGGCAACGCGCACCCGTCCAGCGTCTGGCGACACCACGGTGATCTGGTCGGTGGCTACCCGTGAGGCCACGTGCTCGGCGAGGAGAGGGAGCGCGAACAGGTGATCCACCGGGCCGTCGAAGAAGCCTTGGATCTGGGAGGTGTGCAGGTCGACCGTCATCAATCGATCGGCGCCGGCCGCTTTGAACAGGTCGGCCATCAACCGCGCGGAGATCGGCTCGCGGCCCCGGTGCTTCTTGTCCTGGCGGGCGTAACCGTAGAAGGGGACGATCACGGTGATGCGTTTGGCCGATGCGCGCTTGAGCGCATCGATCATGATCAGTTGCTCCATGATCCACGTGTTGATCGGCGTGGTGTGGCTCTGCAGGACGAACGCGTCCGTCCCACGAACAGACTCCCGGAAACGAATGAAGATCTCACCGTTGGCGAAGTCGTAGGCCAGTGTCGGAGACAAAGCGATGCCGAGTTCGTCGGCGACGGACTCGGCGAGTTCGAGATGCGATCGGCCGCTGAGAAGCACGAGACGCTTTTGCGTGGGTACGGACTTTTCGGCCACTCATTCCTCCCGGGCGGAATCCTCTGACTGAACCCTGTCAGACGCACCGTCACCGTCATTCGCCGCCCTGGCAGACCGCGCCGATGCCGAATCCGCCCGGCGCCTCTCGACCCACCCCTCGATGTTCCGCTGTCGGGCTCGCCCGACCGCCATCGCCCCCGGGGGAACGTCATCGGTGATCACCGAGCCCGCTGCGGTGTAGGCGCCGTCGCCGATCTCCACGGGGGCTACCAGCATCGAGTCGCTTCCGATGCGCACATCCCGTCCGACCACAGTGCGGTGCTTGTCCTGACCGTCATAGTTGACGAACACGGTGGCCGCACCGATGTTGCTGTCCTCGCCGATGTCCGCATCACCGACATAGGAAAGGTGCGGAACCTTGGCTCCGTCGCCGACGGAAGAGTTCTTGATCTCCACATACGCTCCGGCCTTCGCGCCCGCTCCCAAGTTCGCCCCCGGTCGCAAGTAGGTGAACGGGCCGACGCGGGCGTCATCGCCGATCACCGCGAGTTCGGCCCAGGTGTGGATCACTTCGCTGTCCGCTCCGACCTCGCAGGACACCAGGGTGGTTCCCGGGCCGACGCGGGCTCTGGCGGCGATGGCGGTCGGGCCCCGCAGGATGGTTTGTGGCAACAGCTGCACGTCCGGTTCGATTTCCACGTCTACATCGATCCAGGTGCTCGCGGGATCAGCGATGCTCACGCCGGCGCGCATCCAGCGCTCGTTGATTCGATCGCGCATGATCGCTGCCGCCTGGGCTAGTTGCACCCGGTCGTTCACGCCGCGGATGTCATCGGAGTCGGGGGAAATGTGAGCGTTCACCACCAGTCCGTCCGCGGTGATCATGCTCACGACATCGGTGAGGTATTCCTCGCTCTGAGCGTTGTCGGTGTCCAGGCGCGTGATTCGCTCGACGAGGGCTGATGATTCGAAGACGTACATACCGGCGTTGATCTCGTTGATCAACCGTTGTTCATCGGTCGCGTCACGCTCTTCGACGATCGCCGCGACTGCGCTTTGGTTTCGCACGATTCGGCCGTACCCTGCGGGGGACGCAACGGTGGCCGTCAGCACGGTGCACGCACCACTGTGGGCAGACATCAACCCATCCAGGGTTCCTCCGTTGACCAGCGGTGTATCTCCGGTGAGCACCACGGTCGGTCCGTCGGTAGACACGCCCCGGGACGCGAGATCGTCCAGAGCGATTCGCACCGCGTGCCCGGTGCCGCGCTGCTCGTCTTGCACCACCGGCACGACCCACGGCGCGATCTCCGCCAGATGCTCGACCACGTGTTCCCGACCGTGGCCGACGACGACCACCACGTGCTCGGGTTCAAGGTGAGCCGCGGCTTCGATGACGTGTCCGACAAGGGACCGTCCGGCGATCGGATGGAGGACTTTCGGCACGGCGGACTTCAT
>WLWL01000051.1 GCA_012103605.1 Candidatus Nanopelagicales bacterium | reverse complement strand
TTGCTTTTGACGCAGACGAATCGGCGAGACGGGCGCGATTCGACGAGTGGAAATCGGCCCTCGATCGAACAGGCATGGTCACCTCGATGATGACGACCAACCTGTTCACCCACCCGGTGTTCAAGGATGGCGCCTTCACGTCCAACGACCGCGACGTGCGACGACTGGCCATCGCCAAGACCCGGCGCAACGTTGACTACGCCGCCGAGCTCGGTGTGCCCACCTACGTGATGTGGGGTGGGCGCGAAGGATCGGAGATGGACGCCGCCAAGGACATCCGCGATGCGCTCCAGCGGTACAAGGAAGGGGTTGATCTGCTGTGCCAGTACGTGATCGACCAGGGCTACGACCTGCGCTTCGCTATCGAACCCAAGCCCAATGAGCCACGCGGAGACATCCTGCTGCCGACGGTCGGTCACGCCATTGCTTTCATCGACCAACTGCAGTACCCCGAAATGGTGGGCCTGAACCCAGAGACCGGTCACGAGCAGATGGCGGGTCTGAACTACGTGCATGCGATCGCGCAGGCGTTGTGGAGTGGCAAGCTCTTCCATATCGATCTGAACGGGCAGCGCGGCATCAAATACGACCAGGACCTGGTGTTCGGGCATGGGGATCTCACGAACGCCTTCTTCCTCGTCGACCTGATGGAGCGAAGCGACTACTCCGGTCCCAAGCACTTCGACTACAAGCCGATGCGAACAGAGGATCTGGACGGTGTGTGGGCGTCAGCGGAGGCCAACATGCGGATGTATCTGATGTTGCGGGATCGCGCGCGAAGCTTCCGAGAAGACCCGGCGGTGCAGCAAGCGTTGCGGGCCTCGGGCCTGGAGTCCTTGGCGGAGCCGACCCTGACGCCGGGGGAGACGATCGACGACCTCACGTTCAGTGCGGAAGCTGCCGAGCGGCTGTCTGATCGTGGATACGGCTACGTGCAGTTGTCTCAGTTGGCCGTCGAGCACCTGTTGGGCGCACGATGACATCAACCCGAAAGTGCATAAATATCCGCTTTGCATTGATTGTTACAAAGTCTTCACACAAATGGATCCTGCATTAATGGGATCAACCGAAAGGATGTGACCAGCGTCTCTCAAGCCCACGACACTCAGTGGCGCTCGACGGAAGCTGGTCCTATTCAGGAGAGAGAGGAAGGGAAAGCGGGATGACACACAGTGCAACCCAAACTCCCGTGAGCCGGCGCTCGAAGCGCTGGACTGGACGTCGCATGGTCGCAGCGCTCGCCGCTGTCGGTCTGGCTTCGACGGCCGTACTCGCGGGTTGTAGCTCGGGTGATGATGGAGCGAGCGGCACCGACGATCCGGCTGCATCGGATGACGGTGGCAACGACTCCGAAAATCTGAATGAAGACGGCGGCGGGGACGGCGGAGAAACCTGCGCCGATAACCCAGACAACCCGCTGTGCGGTAGCTCTGACACCAACATGCAGGGCAAGTCGATCGAATTCGGCTACTCGCGTATCGGTGGTTGGCCGCCCAGCGCGGCGCCCGAGTCCATGTGGCCGGCGTTCCAGACGTACGCCAAGGAGACGTACGGCTACGACGTAAGCGATCTGGCGTTTGCCGAAGCACCTTTCGGTGAACTCTTCCAAAAGATCGCGCCGACGCTCGCTTCGGGATCGAACGAGTTCAACCTGATGATCGTCGACAGCCAGTGGCTGGGTGCGCTCTCTGAGCCAGGGTGGATTGTGAAGGCCGACGACGTCTTCGCGTTGAACCCCGAGCTCGACATCGAGCCCTACTCGTCGCTGGTCACCAACACCTACCAGGTCTACCCGGACGGCTCCGGACAGCGTTGGGGCTTCCCGCAGATGCCCGACACTCAAGGCGTCTTCCTGCGTAAGGACTGGCTGGAGGATCCGGCAAACCAGGCTGCCTTCAAGGACGCCACAGGCAAGGATCTGCCGACCACCTACGAGGAGTACGAGAACATCCTCATGGACGACTTCCTCGAGATCGTTGACTTCTTCAACGATCCGTCGGGAGGCGTGTACGGAACGGCACTCATGTACAGCAAGGAGTACGACTTCTTCTCCTGCGCGTACTACCCGTTCGCATACTCGACCGGCGGTGAAATCTGGAACCCGGAGACAAATGACGTCTACGGAATCCTGAACTCCGAGGTCAACGCTGCCGCGATGGAGAAGTTCGTCGGCCTGCAGGACTACCAGCCGGAGACCTTCGCCACCCAGGGAATCGGTGACATGATCGACCTGTTCACGCAGGGTCGCGCATTCTCCGCCTTCCAGTGGCTGGCCGTGGGTGCCTTCATGCACAACCCGGAGGCTCCCGAGGGCGGCGTGGCATCACCCGACCAGTACCTGGCGATTCCGCTTCCGAAGTTCGAAGGACCGGACGGAGATGCGAACATCATCGGTGCGATGGGTGGTCAGCCATGGGTGATCAACTCCTTCAATGATGACGACCAGATGCGTGTCTCGGTCGACTTCTTGAAGTGGTGGTACCTGCCCGAGACTCAGGATGTCTTCATCCTGGATAACGGTGGTCTGCCCTGGTCGAAGGAAGGCGCAGCCAACCCGGCCTACGCCGACATTCCGTACCTGAAGCCCTTCTTGTACATGCTTGGTGAGGGACGCTCGCAGGACTTCTGGCACTTGCCGGAATACTCCGAGATGCTCGCTGTGCAGCAGGAGGCCTTCAACGGCTACGCGACGGGAACAGTGTCCAGCGCTGCTGAGGCACTCGACTACTCCGCGGCTAAGCAGCAGGAAATCCTGTTCAACGCCGGGCGCACGACGGTGGCGCCTCCGGAGGGAACTGCAGGGCGAACTCTGCAGTAGTTCCTGGCGATATTGACAATGTTCCCCGGCGCCTGCCCGCAGGCGCCGGGGAACATCCCAACTGAAAGGTGACGATGAGTTCGAGTTCCGCACCCCCGTCGGTTGCGAGCCGTATGGAAGAAGGGATTCCGGCGCCCGCTCCCCCACGGGCGAAAGCGAAGAAGACCTGGTGGTCGTGGGGACTGCTCGTCCCCGTGCTGGTCTTCTTCATTTTGATGAACGTCGTCCCTACCATCTGGATGTTGGGGCTCAGCTTCTACAACTACACGCTGACGTCTGCGGGGGATCCCCAATTCATCGGGATCGATAACTACACGCAGTTGGCCAATGCGGGCCCGCTGTGGTTATCCCTGGGCCGCACCTTCACCTTCATGGTTCTCGCGGTGGCCATACAAACCGTCCTCGGGGCCGTGGTTGGTTACCTATTCTGGAAGAGCAACAAGGTTCCCGGCCGTCGCCTCGCGCTCACCCTGCTCTTCACGCCGATGATCTTGACCCCGTTGTCCTCGGGACTGTTCTGGCGCCTGATGCTCGACCCCGTTTTCGGGGTCATTAACTACTTTGTTGAGTTGATCGGCTTAGAGAAAATCGACTTCACCACCGATGCCACACTGGCGTTTCCCGCTGTGCTCGTGGTCGATAGTTGGATGTGGATCCCGTTCATGGCCTTGATGACGCTGGCGGCCCTGGGATCCGTCCCGAAGGCCGAACTAGAGGCTGCCCAAGTGGACAACCTGTCGTTCTGGCAGCGGCTGATCCATGTGATCATCCCGGCGGGCAAGTTCATCATCATTCTGGGCATCCTGCTGCGGACCATCGACGTGTTCAAGACCATGGACTTGGTCTACCTAATGACCAACGGAGGGCCCGGTGATCGCACCGAACTCATCGCAGTCGCGCTTTACCGCTTGGCCTTCAAGAGCTTCAACCTCGGCTACTCGTCGGCGCTGGCGGTACTGCTCCTATTCATCGCCATCGCACTGACGTCCATTTACCTCTTCGTGCTCAATCTGCGGTCCCGACGGGAGGCTGAGAACGCATGACATCCCCCATTCATGATTCGCCGGTTGTGCTGCCGGAGGAGAACGCGCCGAGCCGGCGCAACGACAAGGAACGCCGGCTGACTATCTCAGGGGTGATCGCCTGGATCGTGGCACTGATCTTCTTCGCGCCGATCTTCTGGATCTTCCTCGCGGCACTGAAGACCGACAACACGATCCTGGCCTACCCGCCGAAGTTCATCTTCACCCCGACGCTGGAGAACTTTGCGGCCTTGATCACGAAACCTAACGTTGGTCTGTATTTTTTCAACAGTGTGTTCCTGTCGGTCGGATCGGTCGCCATCGCGATCGTCGTGTCCTACCTTGCGGCTTACTCCTTCTCGCGCTTCAAGCCCGCCGGCACGGACTTCTTGATGTTCCTTCTGCTGTCCACGCGGTTTGTTCCTGCGGCAGCCTTCGTGATTCCGTTCTTTCAACTTTTCGGAATCTTGAACTTCAAGGACAGCTACGTAGGCCTCCTGATCTTCTACGTCATGTTCTCAGTCCCGTTCTCCGTGTGGATCCTCAAAGGGTTCATCGACGGTGTTTCACAGAGATTTGACGAGACGGGTCTGGTTAACGGAGCGTCGCGGGCGCACGTGATCTTCAAGGTGGTTCTTCCACAGGTGAAGCCCGGGCTCGTCGCCGCATTCGTCTTCAACATCATCTTCGTGTGGAACGAGTTTTTGTTTAACTTCCAGCTGGGCGGTCGGAACACCTCCACCATCCCTGTCGCTCTCTTTACGAGCCTGTACGACGGAGGGGCGACCAACTGGCCGTACGTGGCGTCCCTGGGGACCGCGTACGTGTTGCCGCTAGCGGTACTCATCTTCTTCTTCCAGAAGTATCTGCTAGTCGGTATGACCTTCGGAACCGTGCGAGGTGAGGTCTGATGTCGATGCCGGACACCGAAACCGTCGAGAAGGGCAAGAGCAAAGTCGCTTTCGCGCGGCGCGCCCAAAACTGGGTGATGGCGTTTTTGATCGTTTCCCTGCTGTGCGTCGCGCAGCCGTTCTCGCTTCAGTTGTACGGATACGGGATTTTCCTCCTGGGGATCGCCGTGTTCCTACAGATAGCCGTGAGCAACGTGACACCGACAGCCGGCGTGCGAGCCACGGTGGCCAAGTCCGTCATCATCATTGCGGTCATCATCGCTATTTTCGCGTTCAGTATTTGGGTGACCCCGATACTCGTTGAAATGGGAAGGTAGTTGTGTCTCAAGCAAACGTGCCGGCAGCATCTGCTCTAGCGCTTACTGGGGTCTCGAAGGGATACGGATCCACGCAGGTTCTCGAGAACTGCACCATGAGCGTGCATCCCGGTGACTTCTACGTAGTCTCGGGAGCTCCCAGTTCGGGTAAGTCCGTCTTGCTGCGCATCGTGCTCGGCCTCGAGCCCGCCGACGCTGGCACCATCCACCTAGGTGGAAAAGATGTGACGTCGGAAGGACCGCAAGAGCGGCATGTCGGGTACGTCCCTCAGTCCTTCGCGCTCTTTCCGAACAAGTCGGTGCGGGAGAACATCCTGTATCCGATGCGCTTGGACAAGGTCGGCAAAGTCGAGATGCAAGAAACCCTCGACCGCGTGTGCGAGCTCCTCGCGATCGAAGATCTGTTGGACAAGCGTCCGGATCAACTGAGTGGTGGGCAAAAGCAGCGAACCGCCATTGCACGAGGCTTGGCCAAGCAAACGGACTTCTTCGTCCTCGACGACCCCCTGGTCGGCCTCGACTTCAAATTGCGCGAGCGTCTTATCGACGATCTGAAGGCATCACGATCCGCCCTCGGGGTCACGTTCTTGTACTCGACGTCCGACTCGCTGGAATCCTTGCTGCTCGCCTCCCGCGTAGGAGTTTTGGCGGACGGCGGCATCTCGGAAGAGGGTGATCTCGACGAGGTCTACGACAACCCCCAGGCGGCCTCTTCGATGCAAGCCCTTGGGTTCCCGAGCGCGAACCTGGTCGACGGTGATGTGCGGTCCGTCGGGTCGTCGAAGATGTGCTCGACGGTGCTCGGCGAGGTCAAGGTGAGCGGCGATATCGCTCCTGGGCCGGTTCTCGTGGGAATCCGATCCGAACATGTCCAGGTGGGCGCAGCGCGTGAGGGCGCTGTCGCATGCACGGCGAAGGTCCTTTTCACCGAAGACGTCGGGGGATCGGAAATTCTCTACCTTGAGGTCGACGGCGTATCGATGTCGACGGTCCTCGGTTCGGGAAGCGAGGCTCTCGCCGCGATCGGTAGTGGAAGCATCGACATCGCTGTGGACCCGTCCTCATTTGTCCTGTTCGACTCGGTGAGTCGAACCCGCATAGGCCAGGGAGTGCAACATGGCTGATGTTCGCATAGACGGCATTTCGAAGTACTTCGGTGACTTCGGGGCCGTGAAAGAGGTCTCCACAGTCTTCGAAGAAGGAACGGTGACGGTCCTGCTCGGTCCGTCCGGGTGTGGCAAGACGACTCTTATGCGCATGATTGTGGGTCTGGAAACGCCGACCACGGGAAGCGTCATGATCGGCGACAAAGACGTTACGCGAGTTCCCACCAACAAGCGTCAGATCGGAATGGTGTTCCAGTACCCGGTGATCTACCGCGGGACCACCGTGGCTCGAAATCTCGAGCTGCCACTCATCGCCGCCAAGATGGACTCATCCGCTCGCAAGAAGCGAATCGATGAGATGGCCGAAATCATCGGGCTAACCGACGCCCTCGAAACGAACGTGGACCGCTTGGACAACGCTGGGCGGCAAAAGGTCGCGGTGGCCCGCGAAGTGGCCCGCCAACCAGAAGTGCTCCTTTTCGATGAGCCGATCACAAACGTTGACCTCACCTCGAAGCTGGAGTTGAAGCGATCCTTGAAGCAGCTCTTCACCGAGTTGCGTCAGACCATCATCTACGTCACGCATGACCAGACCGAAGCCATGAGTCTTGCGGACAAGATTGCCCTGATGAATACCGGTCGCATCGTTCAACTCGATGCTCCGCGGGTCGTGTACGACCGACCGGACGACGTGTTCGCCGGCTGGTTCCTCGGAAGCCCAGGCATGAACTTCCTGCGGACAGGCTTCGTCGTCGAAGGTTCGTCGTTGCACAGCCCCCTGCTGGCGTCACCGATTCCGGTGGGTGCCGAAGCACAGCACGCAACCGCGATGGGCATCCGGCCCGAGCAGTTAACGGCCTCCTTGGAAGAACAACCAGATCACGTCCGGGCAGAGATCGTCGACAAGGCCATCACTATCGGCGGCCGCATGCTTTTGGGCGTCAAGGTGCAGGACCTCGAGATCAAGGCCGTGGTCGAACACGACGTCGGCAAGCATGCCTCTTCCTCCATCTGGATCAAGTTGCCGCGGGAGAATTTGCACCTGTTCGATGCCCACGACCGAAAGATCGAAGCTGGTCTGCAATCCGTTGGTTGATGCACCGTGGATCGGGTCCAACCTGAAGATGGCCCTCGGTCGCGAGGAAACCCTCTGGCTGGTTGAGCACGTTGCGGGCCTGGACGATGGCGCCCAGCGAGCCCTCGTCGTCTCGATGCCGTTTCTCGGTGAGTCCGTCGCGGTAGCGCAGGGTTCCGGGTTGCAAATAGGAGTCCAGGGATGTTCAACTCACGATCGAGGTGCCTACACAGGAGAGGTGGCTGCGCAGGACGTTGCGTCGATGGGTGCCGACTTCGTCATGGTGGGGCATGCGGAACGGGTTGCTTTAGGGGAGTCGCTCGAATCCTTCGCTGATCAAGTTCGGCGAGCGCGGGAAGCGAACTTGAATGTGTTGGTGTGCGTGGGAGAGGAAGTGCAGGGAGATCACGACAGTGATGACCTGATCAATCAGGCACACCTGATCGCCGGCGGTCAGTTTCGCCACGGCGACGTCTTGGCTTACGAGCCCTATTGGGCGATTGGGGAGTCAGGACGCGAGGCACCAATGGATTACGTTGATGCGAGGATGACCCGCGTACGGTCAGCACTCGGGGAGGACGTCACTCTTGTCTATGGGGGAAGCGTCAACGAGGGCAACTGTGCGCAGCTTGCGTCTCTTGACGGAGCGTCGGGGGTATTTGTCGGACGCGCGGCCTGGAGTCCGGATAAGTGGAGTCGGATCGAGGCTCGGGTGAGAGGAGAAGATCAATGAACCAGTGGTCGTTGGCGTTGGGATGCGACGAGGCGGGTTTCGCCCTCAAGGAGTACCTGCGAGACAAACTCGCGTCCGACCCTCGGGTGGCAGACGTGAGCGATAGCGGAGTGCTCGACGGGCAGGACTCAACGGCCTATCCGGAGATCGGGCTCAAGGTGGCGACGGACGTCGCGGCCGGAGATGCCCAGCGGGCCCTGTTGATCTGCGGAACAGGAATCGGGATGGCCATTTCCGCGAACAAAGTCAAGGGAATCAGAGCGACGACGGCGCACGATGTCTATTCCGTGGAGCGGTCTGTTTTGAGCAACAACTGTCAGGTGCTCACTCTGGGTGCTCGCGTTGTCGCCCCCGAACTGGCCTGGACGCTCGTAGACCGGTGGCTCGACCTGGAGTTCGACGACTCGTCCCCGTCAGCGGCAAAGGTCCAGATCATTACCGACTATGACGAAGGTGGAACAGCATCGTGACCCACGACAAAACCCTGGAGGGCTTGAAGGCTTGCGTGCTTGCTGCCGAAGGAGCCGAAGATCTCGAGTACTACGTCACGCTCATGCGACTCCAAGAAGAGGGTGTCGCCGTGGATACCGTCGCGCTCTCGATGGATTCCTTTGCTGGCAAGAACGGGTTGAAGATCACGCCTGACCTCACCATTGACGAGGCGACGGGGATCGCGTACGACCTCGTGGTCCTCCCGGGGGGATGGGCACCGGACAAGTTGCGCAGATCCGAGCCTGTTCTCGAACTCATCCGGAACCGGTACGAAGCCGGTGCGGTGGTAGCAGCGATCTGCCACGGACCGTGGCTGTTGATCTCAGCGGGCCTGGTCCAGGGGCGTCGAGCGACTGGATCGCTGGGCATCAAGGACGACTTGGAAAACGCCGGAGCCGTGTGGGTCGACGAAAGTGCCTTCATCGACGGCCAACTCGTGTGGGGACGCGTCGTTGCCGATATCCCGAACTTCTGCGGCGCACTGGTTGCCCGCTTGCGCGAGTACGCAAAGTAGCGTCGCGAGACGGAGAGTTAGTTCCGCACGTTTGCGGCGAAAGCCGCCACTGATTCCAGGATGATGGCCAGGGATGTCGCTCCCGCGTCTTGGTGGCCGACTGCCCTGTCGGCAAGACGGGACGCTCTGCCCTTCATGGGCTTGAGGTCCTTCGTGGTCTCCGCTGCCTGTCGAGCCGTCACCGCGGCCTGCTCGAGCGACGGAACCAGATCCTGACCCTCGAGGCTGGCGAGTTTCTCGATGGCGGGATGGAAAGAATCGAGCAAGGTCTTGTCTCCCAACTCGGCTCCGCCCAACTGCTGGATCGCATCGAACATGGCCCGATAGATCTGCACCCAGTCCGAGACTGAGCTGACATCGGCTTTGCCCGAGCACGCCTGAGCGGCGGCCGCGAAGGCGACCTCGTACAGCGGACCGATGGTCGCTCCGACCTCGATCGCATAGGCATCAGAGGCGGCTTGAAAGGCTTGTTCGACGCTGGGGTCGGGGGGAAGGTCGTCCATCGCTCGCCGAACGGCGCGCATCCCGATCGTCATGCTCACGCCGTGGTCACCATCACCGACTTCACCGTCGAGGTCACAAAGGAAGTCCTTGTTCGATTCCACGTCGATGGCGACCTGTTCGAGCAGGAGTCGGACGGAGTCTCCGGTCAGGGTTGGCATTCGTTGCTCCTAGGGCTTCTTGTACATGCAGGTGTTGACGGTCGAGTCGAGAAGGGCGCCCATTTCGTCGTCGAGACGGACAAGACTGATGGACGCACCGGCCATTTCCAGCGCGGTCACCATTTCGCCGACGTTCTTGTGGCGCACCCGGAGTCCGTTCGCGTCGCAGATCTCTTTTGCCTTGCGGTAAACCACATACAACTCCTCGGCGGGTGTTCCCCCGAGTCCGTTTACCGAGAGGGCGACTTCGCTGCCTGAGTAGTCCAAGTCGCCCAGGATCATGTCCATCATCGCTTCAACGATGTCGTCGACGGGGGCGACTTTTTGTCGCTTGATGCCGGGTTCCCCGTGGATGCCTAGGCCGAGTTCCATCTCGTCTTCTTCGAGATGGAAGGTGGGGCGCCCGTTGGCCGGAACGGTGCACGAGGTGAGTCCGACGCCCACCGTGCGAGTGTTCGCGTTGGCGCGGGTGGCGATCTCAAAGACCTCGTCGAGCGAAGCCATCTGCTCTGCCTTGGCGCCGGCAATGCGGAAGACCCAGAACAGCCCCCCAATGCCGCGGCGACGGTCCGCCTGGTCGATGGGTGCCGACGCTACGTCGTCGTTGAGAACAACGGTGCGGACGTTCATGCCCATCTCTCGGCATTGATCCTGGGCCTTATCGAAGTTCAGACAGTCACCGGCGTAGTTGCCGTAGAGGTAGAGAACACCAGCACCGGAATCAACCGCAGTTGTTGCCTCGACCACGGGTCGGGCCGGAGGTGAGGCAAATACGTTGCCGAACGCTGCCCCATCCGCCATTCCTTCACCGACGTAACCAGCGAATGCGGGAAGGTGCCCGCTTCCGCCACCGACAACAATGCCGACTTTGCCGTCGATCGGACTGGCCACCCGTGCGATTGAACGGCGGCCCACGCGCCTGACGATGTCGTCATTGGCGGACAGGAATCCGTCCACCATCTCCTCGACCATGTCGAACGGATCATTTATCAGCTTCTTCACTCGAACTCCATGAATCGAACTCGGTTAAGGAATGCGCGGCAGTGTATCCTCTCGTAACCGGCCTGTGGTCG
>WLWL01000254.1 GCA_012103605.1 Candidatus Nanopelagicales bacterium | reverse complement strand
AATCGACACTTGATCGACGCCCTTGATGTGAAGTTCTTCGCTGAGATCGACGGGTAGTTCTTCGGGACGTTGCGACTCCACGACGAGGCGATCTTGATCGAGAATCACCGTCTGAAAATCAACGAATTCCTGGTCGAGGCTCGCATCGAGGTCGTAGTTGCGCGAGCACCAACTGAACGTTCGCGTCTCCTTACGCCCCAGAGGCGCCGAGGCCATGAAGAGTTGGAAGTGTCGACCGTCGCCGAGTGGCTGATCGAGTTGCACGCTGTAGGGCATCAAGACGGTGTACGTACTGGGCAATCGCTGGATCGGTCCATCGCCGACGTCGTCGCCTTTGAGCTCGTTCGGGATTTCTTCGACCCCGAGATCGAAGGAAATCGTGTGCGCGTCACGCCGAACCGGGTGGTCCGGGATCTCGGGCTTGTTCGGGTCACCGAGCACCCCGGCGTGTACGAACGGGAAGTGCGAGAAGTCCACGAAGTTCTCCACCCGTCGGGCAGCACTGCTCTTCCAGTCGTACAGCGGAATGCGCACCGTCCGAAACGATGCGTCACCCCACGGGTGATAACTCGGGATCGGAAACTCCGCGGGCGGCTCCAGGCACACCCACACCAGTCCCAGGGACTCCTGCGCCGCGTACGACTGCACCTTGGCTTTTCGGGGGATACTCCCCTCTGGTCGCGAGGGAATCCGCACGCATGCTCCAGTCGAATCGAATGTCCAGCCGTGATACGCGCACTGCAGTCCCCCATCGACGACCGTGCCAAGAGACAACGCAGTACCGCGATGAATACACAGATCCTTGAAGGCGACGACGTCCCCATCGATTCGAGCGATAGCGATTGCCTCGTCGAGAAGACGCACGGCCATCGGCTGATCGTCGAGATCGTCCGCGAAAGCCACCGGGTGCCACATGGCTCGAGACCGCTGATACAGCGCCTCTTCGGCTATCTCATCGAGGCTTGGCCCCACGCGGGGAAGGTATCACCGGTCATGGTGTATCGCGGATCACATACGAATTAACTAGCGAGCAGTTGAGGACGTGTCGCTCGCTGCGCGTACCCGCGTTCGGTGCACCGGGCTACGAAACCGAAGACGTCATTGTGAACGATGTCACCCTCATGAGCGTGACAGACGCCGCACTCGAAGGTGTCTGGATTTTCCCTCATAGATCCTCCCTGACGCGTCTGTCTCCTGCGTGCCTGTCGGGGAAGCTGCAACAAGCGTTGCGCGGATAGATGACCACAAACCATCACGTGGGTGAATGTCGTGTGAGCGATGGGTGGATAGTTCGAATCTTCCGGCAGCCCGACGTTCACAGCTGGCGAAGGCGTTCGCCAAAGAGACTCGAGCAAAAGCGCGCCCGTAGGGATTCGAACCCCAAACCTTCTGATCCGTAGTCAGATGCTCTATCCGTTGAGCTACGGGCGCTCGCGCCACCAAAGCAACGCAGGCGGAAGTCTAGCCCGAGCCCCCCTAGTCAAGGCCCGGGGATGCATCGCCGTTCCGAGCGCGGCATAGTGGAGTTATGACGGTTGAAACGACATCGTTCGATCCTTCCCGCCGCGCATTCCTGGTTGGCACCTGCGGGGTAGCGGCACTGGCCGCCGGTGGCTTCGGCACGGCTCTCCTCGCCGACGACGCGTGGGCCGCGAAAGGAATCAAGCGTCGCAAGAACGGAAAAGTGGTCGTGCGCGTGGACAAGGTTCCGGCCTTGAAGTCGGATCCGTCGCGGGTATTGCTCGGGACGGTCAAGGGCACACCGGTCGCGGTCGTGCGCGAGGGCGACACCTACACCGCACTGAACCTCCGGTGCACCCACCAGGGAGCCACCGTCGAAGGAACATCCGACGGCTGGTCCTGCCCACTGCACGGCTCGAAGT
>WLWL01000253.1 GCA_012103605.1 Candidatus Nanopelagicales bacterium | reverse complement strand
CAGAAAAGCAACTCGATGACGTGACAAGCAAACACGTCGAGCACATCGACGAAGTTCTCAAGCACAAAGAAGCCGAACTCCTCGAGGTCTGATGTGACCGACTCGTCCGGTCCGGACGGCGATCGCGAGCAGGACCCGCGAGAGGCCGACGGCGACCGCAAGAAGGCCTCGCGCACCGGCCGAAACCTGCCGGCCGCGGTGGCGTCCGGCGTCGTGCTCGTCGTGGTCGTGTTGGCGAGCCTGTTCACCTACAAGTGGCTGTTCGGTGTCGTCGTCATCGTGGCGCTCGGCGTCGCAATGCGGGAGATGATCCAGGCTTTCGCGTCACGAGGTATCAAGATCGCACGGGTTCCGGCCTATGGGGCCGTCGTGCTGTTGCCGACGGTCGCTTACCTCGCGGGGCCGATCTGGCAGTTGGTTGCAACCGGCGCCGTGCTGCTGCTCGCGATGCTGTGGCGAATCCGGCGTGGAGTCGACGGATACGTACGCGACATCACCGCATCGTTCTTCGTTATCGCCTACCTGCCGTTCATGGCGGGCTTTTTGATGCTGACGCTGGCGGCTGACGATGGTCCGTGGCGAGTCGTCGTCTTCATCCTGCTGACGATTTCGAACGATATTGGCGGCTACTTCGCCGGCATCTTCTACGGACGGCACCCGATCGCAGCATCGATCAGCCCGAAGAAGTCCTGGGAGGGATTTGTCGGGTCGGTCATTTTGCAGTGCAGCGTTGGCGCGTTGTCCTTCGTCTTCTTGTTGGATGCTGCCTGGTGGCAAGGTGTCATCGCCGGCCTCATTCTGGCCATCACCGCCACCGGCGGTGACTTCGCCGAGAGTGCCATCAAGCGCGACCTCGGTGTCAAGGACATGGGATCGTTCCTGCCGGGTCATGGCGGGATGATGGATCGCCTCGACTCCTTGATCCCCAACGCGTTCGCGTCCTGGGCGATCTTCACCGTCTTCCTCGGTGCCAGTTTCACGGGGGCGGCGCTGTAATGGTGAGTCTGTAATGGTGGATCTCGTACTCCAGGCTCCCGAACGCGGCAAGCCACCACGACACCTGCTGGACCTGGCCCGGCCCGAGCGTCGAGCCGCGATGTCTGATCTCGGGCTACCGGCTTTTCGAGCCGATCAAGTGTCCACGCACCTGCTGACTCATCTGCAGAACAACCCCGATGAGTGGACGGATATTTCGGCGTCAGATCGTGCCACCTTGCGGTCCGTGCTCCCCGAACTCCTGCAGCCCGTGCGGACCCTTACATGTGACGACGGCGCCACGGTAAAGACGCTGTACCGGTTGCACGACGGATCACTCGTCGAGTCTGTGCTGATGCGTTATTCGGATCGGGTCACGATGTGTATTTCGTCGCAGGCCGGCTGCGGTATGAACTGCCCTTTTTGCGCGACGGGGCAGGCAGGTCTGACGCGTAACCTGTCGACAGCGGAAATCGTTGAACAGGTACTCGCCGGAGCGCGGGCGTTGGCGAACAACGAGATTCCCGGTGGTCCGGGTCGCATCAGCAACGTCGTGTTCATGGGTATGGGGGAGCCGCTCGCCAACTACCGCACCGTGATCGCGACACTGCACCGACTTATCGACCCTGCTCCCGAAGGACTGGGAATGAGTGCTCGTGGCGTCACGGTGTCCACCGTCGGCCTCGTTCCGAGGATTCGGGAGTTGGCCGAGGAGGGGCTGCCCGTCACGCTGGCGGTCTCCCTGCACGCACCGGATGATCATCTTCGAGACACCCTGGTGCCGATCAACAATCGGTGGAAGGTCGCGGAGGTTCTTGATGCGGCCTGGTTCTATGCCGAGCGCACCGGGCGACGCGTCAGTATCGAGTACGCCTTGATCAAGGACGTGAACGATCAGCGGTGGCGGGCGGAAGT
>WLWL01000252.1 GCA_012103605.1 Candidatus Nanopelagicales bacterium | reverse complement strand
ACCGCGATTCATGGTCGTGGACATCTGCATGCCGATGGATGGTTCGATGCTTCGCGGACGCCCCGAGGTGGGTCCGGTGAATATGCCGATGTCGACCGTATCGCTGGACCTCATTCGGCAGCGGTGTTCTGGCGTCGAGAAGCAATGGGACGTTTCCTTCATCGGTGTCTTGTACCCGCACAGAGTTGACGCGCTCGAGAAGCTCCGCAAGCGCGGTGTTGATGTTGCGCTGAACCCTCATCGGATGGATGACGCGCGGGACTACGCAAGCACCACAGCCGATCAACCATCCTGGCTCGACTACATGGGTGCGCTGGCGTCAAGCCGGATGACCATCAACTTCTCACAGTCGAACGCGAGACCTGTTCAGCAACTGAAGACTCGGGTGATCGAAGGAATGCTCGCCGGCACAGTCGTGGTCACCGACGACGTCGATCGCACCTCGAGATTCTTCTCACCGGGTGTGGACTATCGGTACTTTCGTGATCTCGATGCTCTACCGGATGTGATCTCTCGGGCCCTTGACGAGCCCGGAATCCTCGCGGAATCGGCGACCGCGGTGCTCCCGCGGGCGGAGTCATTGGCCAGTCGAGGATTTTGGGATGCGATCGACGCCGGGCTGCGTAGGCGCTCGTTGCCGTCGGTGTTGAGCCGTTGAATCGTTGGCCGCAGCTGCAGCTACGTGAGGCGCTTGAATCCCGATTGAGCTAGGCCATCGGGAAGCCGTGCGAGTAGTTCCTGATCGTCGCATTGGGCGATCTCTTCAAAGACCGGCGTGAGCGCGGTGAAATAGCCCTCGAGGATGACGGGCGTGTGTGCGATCGACGCATACAAGTTCGGACCTGCAAGGTAACCCTGGTCAAGCATTCGGGACGTCACATAGGTCTTGATGGTCAGTGGATCTCGCTCAGTAATTGAGAACGAGGCAAGGGCTGGAAGCCCGCCGACGGTCATCGCGAGACCCGTGCTCGCTGCGAGCTCGAGCCACGTGCTCTGCACCGATTCCCCGATCTGATGAATGTGATCCGGAGCGCCGCTAGTCGCCATCTCCGCTATCGCAGCCAGAGCCGCTGTGGGCCCGATGCGCTCGGTCCAAAAAGTGCTGGAGATGAATGTTTGTTGCGCTGCTTGCATCACGTCACCGCGCCCGATAACCGCAGTGATCGCGTAGCCGTTACCAAGCGTTTTCCCGAATGTTGCGATGTCCGGCTCGACTCCCAAGTCAAGGTGTAGTCCGCCCAGAGGACGACGGAACCCCGATGTGCACTCGTCGAAAATCAAGACAGCGTTGTGTCGGGTCGCGAGTTCACGAACACCCTCGAGGAAGCCGGCGAGCGGAGGAGCAGAGCGCTGGGGCTCCATAAAGATGACTCCGATGTCCGGGTTCTGCTGCAACAGCGCCTCGAGTTTCGGGAGGTCGTTATACGGGAAAGTGTGAGAGGTGCCCGCGAGTGCCCGTGGCACGCCGGTGGGCTCAAGCCCGGGCAGTAAGTGGCCGTCGAGTGAGTCGTCAGACAAGTTCGCGGCCAGATACCAGTCGTGCCAGCCGTGATAGCCACAAAAGGCGATCCCATCCCGTCCGGAGGCAGCCCGAGCGATGCGCACGGCAATCGCGCACGCCTCACCTCCGGAGCGAGCGAACCGGGCCATGTCTGCCCAGGGATGGAGTTCGACGAGTCGCTCGGCCAGGTAGACCTCTTCTGGAGCGTTCAGGGTCGACAAATTGCCTTTATCGATCACCGCGCGAACAGCCGCGTCCACCGCTGGGTGCGAGTAGCCGAGGATGTTGGTCCCCACGCCCATGAAACCGAGGTCGAGGTAGCGGGTGCCATCAAGGTCCCAGACGTGGCAGCCCTCGGTGCGATCGAAGTAGGCCGGCCACCTCTGCGGCAAGTACA
>WLWL01000251.1 GCA_012103605.1 Candidatus Nanopelagicales bacterium | reverse complement strand
TCGAACGGGTCGATCCGAACTGCGCGATGGACACCGTCGCACTGCAGGCGAGTTGGGCAGCCTCGGACAATCCCTGTCCTTCCTGCCCGAAGAACAGAACGCATGACGGCGGCATATCGAACGTCTCGAGCGAGATCGCACCCGAAACATTGTCGAGACCAATGATGGGAACCTCGTTCTCGTTCGCCCAGGCTGATAGCGCGTCGACAGACTCATGGTGGCGGATGTTCTGATACCGATCGGTCACCATGGCGCCACGACGGTTCCAGCGCTTGCGCCCGACGATGTGGACTTCCCGTGCGAGAAACGCGTTGGCGGTGCGCACGATGGACCCGATATTGAAATCGTGCTCGAGGTTCTCGATCGCCACGTGCATCGGGTGACGCTTGCCATCTAAGTCTTCAACTATCGCTTCTACTTTCCAGAATCGATACTCATCGACCACGTTGCGGTGGTCGCCGTGCTCCAGTAGGTCGGGGTCGAGCCGCGGGTCATCCGGCCACGGCCCCACCCATGGTCCTTGTCCAGGTCCGATGCTCTGCTCATCCAAGACCGAGGTCACCCAGCGAGTAGGCCGCCCGGTACTCCAGACCGCGCTCCTCAATAGCCGGTCCCGCGCCTCGATCGACGATCACCGCCACCCCGGTAACGATCGCTCCCACCTCAAGGAGTGCGTCGACCGCAGTGAGTACCGATCCTCCCGTCGTCGAGGTGTCCTCAACTGCCAGCACGCGGCGTCCCGACACATCCGGACCTTCGATTCGTCGCTGAAGGCCATGGGTCTTTTCGCTCTTACGGACCACAAAAGCGTCTATTTCGCGCCCAGCCCGCGCGGCCGAATGCAACATAGCTGTCGCCACCGGGTCGGCACCGAGGGCCAATCCGCCGACGGCTTCGTACTGCCAATCGCTCGTCACCTCACGCATGACGTCTCCAACTAACGGGGCGGCGACGGCATCCAGAGTCACCCGGCGCAGGTCGACGTAGTAGTCGGCCTCGCGACCGCTCGAGAGTATGACCTTTCCGTGCACCACCGCCTTATCAACGATCTGCTGCCTAAGAGATGTCCACGCGACTGTCGACGACATGCCTTCACCCTAGACAGCCGGGCCTACTGTTAACGGCATGTTCGATGCGGGCGGCGGTGTCATCGTCTTGCCCGAGGCTTCGTGGAGTGGACGAAGCGACCTCATCCGAACTCTGCGCACTGCTTTCGACGAGTCAGATGCCCCCGAGCTCCAGCTCGTGGATCTCGCTATCGCGGAGAACGGTGCCGCGGATCAGGGTGTCGCGGATCTCCACGAGCCCATCTACGCACAACAACTATGCGCTGCCCTGATGAGCGTGCACTGCCCGGAGCCCGTCACCTTCGTCGCCTACGGCCCCACGTGCCTCGCACTTCCTCCTGTTGCGTTGTCCATGCGCAGCCAACATCGACGGGTCCGCTCCTATGTGCTCATCGATCCTCATCTGCCGGCGTCCTCGGACACCTGGCCCGACTGCCCGGTCTCGGTTGTGTACGCGAACTCCACGGACGTGTCCTCGGTTGTTCGTCTCTCCGGTTGGGAGTGGGTGGTGTCGCACCAGCCGGAGGATGAGGTGCTGCGAATTCTCCGCGGAGCCTGAAGGTCCGCATCGTGGCTCCAGGCCGCTGACAAACATCCATGGGGTACCAGCACCCCATCGTTGATTTTGCACCGGGTAGCTAGTACCCCGCTTTCTCAAAATCCCCCGATTTTCCTGGGCTTTTCCGACCGTGACTGCCAACGTTCGGGGCACAGCACGACGACACGAGTCAACAGGGAGTCATCATGAAGAAGTCCATCGCCACCATCGCCGCTTCACTGGTGATGATCACCGGACTTGCGCCCATGGCCTACGCCGGACCCGGGAACTCCGAC
>WLWL01000050.1 GCA_012103605.1 Candidatus Nanopelagicales bacterium | reverse complement strand
CCACCAGATGTTCGGGTGGGGTTTCGATGTGCAAAATGCCGTCGCCGGCTGTCATGTATTGGGTGCCGCCATCGAGAATCGTGCCGCCACCGCCGTGGTTGTCCTGGTGCAGGAACTGCCCGTCGATGAGGTAGGTGAACGTTTCGAATCCTCGATGCGGGTGCCACGGTGTTCCCTTGGGTTCACCCGGCGCGTACTCCACTTCGCCCATTTGGTCCATGTGAATGAAGGGGTCGAGGTCGATCGGGTCGACGCCGGCGAAGGCCCGGCGGACGGGAAAACCCTCGCCCTCGTACCCCTGGGGTGCGTTGGTCACCGTCTTGACGGTGCGCAGGGTGGATACGGGATCCACGTTCAGGCGCGGAAGGGTCATGGTGTCTGCGGTGACAGCCGGCATGCGACCTCCTTGGTTGACATTAGTTTACGCTTCAACTATTCGGCGGGCAAGTCGAGACGTGCGTGGAGAAAATGCCGCCGCCACCTAGGTACGGTGACCCTGTGAGAAGTCCTTCGCACCGTGCCTGGCGCCGGGGTCGCCAAGCGCTGCTCGCCGTCACCGTGATGGTCCTGGTGACCTTGGGCTGCGCGAGTGGTGCGCAGGCGGATGCCGCCTTCGAAGGTTCCTCCCCGGCCAATGGAGAGACGGTCGCCGAGCCACTGACCGAGATCGAGCTGAGGTTCTCCGACCCCATCAGCCTGAATGAGACCGAGACGCGACTGCTCGACACCGAGGGGACCGAGCTGGTCTACGAGCCGGTGGAAATCGATGGTGGAAACGCCTGGCTTTTGGAGCCGGCCATCTCCCTCGACGAAGGAATCTACGGTGTTGTCTGGCAAGCCGAGGCCGCCGACGGACACACGGTGCGCGGAGTCATTCGCTTTGGCGTCGGTGATGTCGTCTTGGCCGAGCCGGCCGTGGAAGACGAAGGCACCGAAGCTTCTGGTGACCTCGAGACAGAACTGGCTGCTGCCGAAGAACTCGGAACAGGCGGCGGCGGGGGACCGGTCGCATCCATCGCCTCGGCGATCTCCAACCTCGGTGTCATCATCGGGTGGGGTGTTGCATTGTTCGTGGCCTTCGTTGCTCTGCCGCGCATGACGTGGGTTGGTCTCTATCTGCTTCGGATCATGCGGATCGCCGGCATCGTTGCGGTGGTTGGTGCGGTCATTGACCTCGCGTCGCAACTGCTCGGTGGGTCCAGCTGGAATCTGATTGCCGCTGCGCTCCTGCGACTCCTCGCCGGCGCTGCCCTGGCGGGCGTCCCCGGAATGGTTAACGGAAGCCCGTTCGTTTGGGTCCTCAGCGGAGCGGTGATCGCCTCGTATGCCCTCGACGGCCACACGGCAACCGCAGGACCACTGTGGCTGATGGTCGCCACGGACGCGGCGCATGTGACGTTCGCGGCCATCTGGGGTGGGGGAATCCTCGCCCTCGCCATCGCATTGGCCCTCGTGCTGCGCAAGCGAACGCAGGAAGCGAGCCTGGTGCCCGACGGAAGCGAGCTCGCCGTTCGATTCTCCCGACTCGCCACGTACTCGGTGTTCGGGGTTGCGGTGACCGGCGTGGTGATGGCCTTCTTCATCCTGCCCGCACCAGGCGCACTCGTGACCACTGCATGGGGCTGGATTCTGCTCATCAAGGTCGCGCTCGTTGCTGCGCTCGCCTTCTTCGGCTACCGCAACCACTTCCATGCCATTCCAGAAATCGAGTACGCGCAGGTGCAGCGAGACAGCGGATCGGACGTCCGCGAGGAGGAGCGTGAGCACCTCGGCCAGTTGCGCAAGACCCTCGGCCCGGAGATGGCTCTCGTCGTTGCCATCTTGATCATGTCCGGCTTGTTGGTGCAGGCCTCACCTATCGCCGGCTAGGAGTCGGACACATCCGCCACGACAGTGGAGTAATTCGTGATGATGTCGTCGGCCTCGAGTCCTATCGCGACCCCGTGAACACCTGAGCCGAGCGTGATCGCTTCACCTCGCATTCGCTCGTCCACCACGACGGGCAGGTCGAGGCCCAGCGGGGTGATCGTGCCCCGCTCATACCCGGTCACCTCGAATGCTGTCTTCGCATCCGGCATCGATAGGCGAGAGACACCCAGAACCGCGCGAAGTTTCGGCCACGAGATCGATCGATCGCCGGGAACGAGAACCAGGAGATGGTCGTCCTCTCCTCGACGCACCAACAGGGACTTCACCACGGCGGCCACCGGCACCCCGCGCGCGGTGGCGGCTTCCTCAACGGATGAGACGGTGCCGTAGCGAATCTCCCGGTGGTCAAGCAATCGCTGATCTGCTGCGTGGGATCCGGGGCTTTGATCGGGTGCATCGGTCATTCCCGCACGCTAGCGGGTCACCAGCAGTCAGATCTGGCCTCCGTTAGGCACTCAACGTGGCTGTCAGCTAGGCAGTGGATTGGCGTCCGCACCTTCGGTGATGATGATCAGAAGCGTGCTCGAAGAGTCGATGCCTAGGTGCGAACGACGAGCAGCTGCCCCATCGCCGGTCAAGAGCAGGCGAGCGGCCGCCAGCCCTGATCCGCCGCACGGGCCTGCGGCAACGCCGAGAGACGCGAGGTCGTGTGCCGCCCGAATAGCGTCTTCATCGTCCAAGCTCATGGCACCGTCGAGGCCATCTCGGATCAGTGGCCAGGCCAGAAGGGAAGGTGTTCCGCAATTCAGTCCCGACATCACCGTGACGCCTGTTTCGACCGTCACCGGCTCCCCGGCATCGATGCTGGGCGCGATGCAAGCTGCTTCGGTTGGTTCTACTGACACCACTCGAGCATCACCGGCAGATCGGTAATGGGTAAGAGCTGCCTGCAACAGAGATCCGACTCCGGTGGGGACGAGTACGAGATCGACACTTGCGGAGCCTGCGGTCGAGGCGATGAGTTGGTCGTCTGCTTCGGCGAAGAGAGTCGCGTACCCATCGACGATCCATCCGGGGATTTGCTCGTACCCCTCCCACGCTGTGTCCTGGACCAGAACGTGTCCGGGAGCAGTGGCAGCGGAAGCAGCCGCGGCTACCGCATCGTCGTACGAGCCGCCAACTTCCTCCACGCGTGCACCTTCGTCGCGGATGGCTTGCACGGCGCTCGGGTGTACTCCATCGGGCGTGAAGATCGACGCCGAGTGCCCCATGGTTCGTGCGAATCGAGCAACCGCTCGTCCGTGGTTACCGTCGGTAGCAGTCACGATCGTCAGCGGACCGGAGAGGCCTTCGGTTGCCCGATGGATTGCCCATGACGCCCCCAACGCCTTGAAAGCGGGCAACCCCAGCCGGGTGGACTCGTCTTTGGCGACGACACGGCCGATAGACAACTCAACTGCGAGCGCCGGTAGGTCGATCAGTGCAGTTGCTTCGTAATCGTTCAGCGACTCGTGGAATGTGCGAGCCCGAGCATCCACTGCCGCCGGTATCGACGTGGTCGTCCGCTCGTATGCGTGCCAGGTGCCCACAGCCGCATCCTTATCGGTCGCCGATTCCATAGGAGACAAACCCTGCGAGGAGGGGTGCCACTACGTGGGGTGAGTGACGGGACTTGAACCCGCGGCATCCGCGACCACAACGCGGCGCTCTACCAGCTGAGCTACACCCACCGCGGCCCTGTTTCCAGAGCGCTGGAGAAGTCTAGCCGTGGTCCACCACGTGGTTATTGCCGAGTTCCTTGGCGGTGGAAGTGTCCGGTCCGGGCAGCGGAACCATCACGGCGTCCCGGTAGTAACGGAGTTCGGCAATCGACTCGCGGATGTCGGCCAGCGCGCGGTGATTACCCGTCTTTTCCGGGGTGTTGAAGTAGGCGCGCGGGTACCAGCGCTTGGTCAACTCTTTAATGGACGAGACGTCCACGAGGCGATAGTGCATGTGGGTGTCGAGGTCGGGCATATAGCGGGCGAGAAACATGCGGTCGACGTACACGCTGGAGCCCGCCAACGGAGCCTTGCGAGGCTCGGGAATGTGGGAAGTCACGTACTCCAGAACACGAGATTCGGCGTCCGAGAGCGTCGTTCCTTGAGGGATCTCGTCGATCAAACCCGACGCCGTGTGCATGCCGACCACGACGTCGTCCATCGCCGCGAGCGGTGCATCGTTCGGCTTGATCACGATGCTCAGGCCCTCGTCGATCTCGGTGAGATCGGCTTCGGTGACGATGACGGCGATCTCGACGATTTCGTCTGTCTGAGGATCGAGACCGGTCATCTCGAGGTCGATCCACACCATCCGGCCATTGGGTGCCTGCGTGGCGGGGGCGCTCGCATCATCACTCACACCGACACCCTAGGACAGATGGGTGCGAGGACTCGGTGGACGTGAAGGCCTCGATGGCGCGGACTACTCCACGCCGCCCTCGAAGATCAGGCGATACATCTCCGGGCCCTCGACGATCAACCACATGATGATGAAGCCGATAGCTCCGTACCGAGCGATGAGCCACGGTCGACGGGACTCGGGGGTTGCTGCGTTATCCGCCTTGTACCAGGCGATGAGGACCACCACTCCGGCGACGATCGCTCCGACGTTCAGCCAATCCATGTGCCGAGCCTGTCACACGCGGGTGCCCATCGCGGCGCCGTCGATGACTATGACGATTACTATCTGCGGGTGCGCACTAAGCAGCTGATGGCGCTAGGCGCCGCCGCCGTACTCGTGGCCACCGGAGTGGCGTCGATAGGTACGCCCGCGGCGCAAGCTGCCGGGGTTCCGGTTGCTTGTGCGAACTCGGTCTCTGGAGTGAACGTCACCGAAGGTGACACCGTTGACCTCGGCATCGCCGGTGGCTGCACACTCGTGTCCTCATCGGCCGCAGGCAATATGGAGCCGTTGTCGTCGACGTCATTCCTAGCGTTCGCGGCGGGCTCTGGATCTATCAATGCGCTGGTTGTTGACGCGAACGAGGTCGAATACCTGAACCGAGTGAACGTCACCATCGCGAGCAAGCCAGCCCCGCCTGAGACGCCCACGCCGACTCCCTCCCCTGAGCAATCGACATCGCAACCGACCGCCACCCCGAGTGCATCGGATTCTGCGTCCCCGACCGCGACACCATCGGCAACTGCGACGGTCGCTCCAACGGCGATGCCGACCACAAGCCCGACCGCAAACCCGACCGCGCCGTACGACCTTTCCGACTTACGGCCGTCGGTCGTGCAGTCAACCGCTCCGGATCCTGATCAAGGTTTGAAGAAGTCGAACATCACGGTGGCGACGGATGCGGGTCCGGGCAACATCATCATCGAATCGTCGAACGGCAATCCTCTGCAACTACTCGAGCTCTCCGGTGACGTCGAGAGTTTTGACGTGATCGAGTCCGGCATCGACTACTCGCTACCGGCCAACTGGCAGCGACTGGGGTATGGGGATCTGTGTTGGGCGTACTCCGGCTACAGCGACATGAAAGCCGTCATCCTCCCCATCGCTGATCCCCCCTTCACGACCGTCACCCGATCATGGTCGCTCGCATCGGCAATTCTCGACACCGCCGATGGTTACGAGACCTTCATCGGGCCCTCGCCCGGATCGGTTGTGGATGCTCAAGGGTCGGTCATCTCATCCGTCATCATCTGCGGGAAGGCATCGACGGACTCCACGCCGTCTGCCCGTGCCGCCCTGATGAAGCCCAACAGAGTGACCATCTGCCACAAGCCCGGCACACCGGCGCAGAAGACAATGTCTGTACCTGCTCAAGCACTCGGGGGTCACCTCGGTCACGGTGACTACCTCGGGGCCTGCACTCCTGTCCCCCAGGTGGTGTTACCGACTGTGTCACCGCAACAACAGGTGACAACCACCTCTGTTGCGACGACGGAACCAACCCATCCACCCATCGTTCCGGACGATCATGTCCTGCACATGTGTCGAGCGACCACGGATCCGTTGCGCCCGTATGTCCTCGACTCCATCCGGCTCAGTCAGGCACCAAAGCCCCCGAGGAATTCGGCGCCCTTCCCGCAGCCGGGCTGGACCGACGTGATCGAAGCGTGGCAGGACTATCCAGGGCAGAACTGGAACGGATGGGGCCAGCAACTAGTGCAGCGCAACTGCGCGGTAACGCCGCCATCGCCGCAACCACAAGCCACCCCGACGCCGTTGCCCTCGGCGACGCCAACGCCGTCCGGCACCGCGACACCGACACCCACGGCGACGGCCACTGCGACGCCGACACCGTCCGCTACGGCCACTGTGACGCCGACACCATCTGCCACGGCGACTGCGACGCCGACGCCCACGGCAACGGTGACGACCACGACACTGACCTGGCCACCGCGTGTACCAACGAAGACGGACTATCCCGTCAAGCAGAAGTACGTGGTCCCAACGCCGTACCCAACGCCGACACCCACGAGCTCACCGACCAGCACGCCGACGCCGACGATCACGGTCAGCCCGCAGCCACAGCCAACGTTCACGGTGACGCCGCAATACGTTGTGCCGCCGCTGCCGACACCCAGCGTGACACCGACACCCAGCGTGACGCCCACACCGAGCGTGACGGCAACACCGAACCCAACGTTCTCCATAGTGCCCGGGTACACGACGCCGCCGATTCCCTATCCGTCACCGACCAACACACCGACGGTGGTTGCACCGACGACGGCGCCGCAATCGGTGTACACCCCCGTCCTGCTGCAGCCCACGGAGCAGGTCCAGAAGGAGGTGACCGGTGGATCACTGCCGGGTAATCCCACGGTGACGCTGGTCGTCAGTAATGGGCCCAGTGCTGTGCGCGTAACCAAGTCGGCAACGTCTCTGGCGAAGAAGGCGGTCAATGCACCGGTCGTTACCGATCAGACCCCGGAGTTGGCAGCAACCGGAGACGAGCGCTCATCCAAGGCAGCCTTCACCCGACACCAGGGGACGATGCAACGCTCGTGGCCGCGGGGTTCGGCGGTGGCGAAACTGTCGTGGACAGGTCAGGGTCCGACATCCGAGACTGACGAACTCTTTATCTCCTACGGAACATCCAATGCGTCCCTGGCGCAGGGGCCAGGTTGGTACGACGGCACAGCGCCGCCGGGGAGTGGAGGCAATATCGCGATTGCCGGGCACCGTACGGGGTTCGGTGCTCCCTTCGGTGACCTTGATCGGATGAGCGCTGGTGATGCATTGGTCCTCGAGACTCCTCAAGGGCAGACGCGCACGTACGAAGTCTCGAGGATCATGGTGGTGGAACCGTCGGCAACGTGGGTGCTCGGACCGAACGTTTTGCGCGATGGGAGCGACACGTTGACGCTGACAACCTGTGACCCCCCAGGAGTCAATACGCGACGGCTCGTCGTGGTGGCGCGAGACGTCACCGGTTAAGGCCAGCGGATCTGGGGCCTATTGCGAAAGACCCCCGGATGCGACCCATGCGACTGAGGTGAACAAGTAGAGAAGCGTTATCACGCCTACGGCGTTCCACAGGATCGCGTCGGTGCCGCGAACCCCCCGAAAGACTTTGACGAAGGCGATGACGAGGAAGACCGTTGCGACGATGGCCCCCTGGATGGGCACGACCGTCGGCATTCCGTCCCACACGTGAACCACCTCCCGGGGCGAGTGCTTCCCTCAGATCAACCGCTCGAATAGGGCACCACATCAGCGAACGTCTCGCCACTTGAAGTGGGGGGGTGAGCGTCACTTCCCTGCGGGGGTATCGCGCGAGCGGGGGGGGGGGTACCGCGTCAGTGCAGGTGCTTGACCAGGAAGGCGAACCGACAGTCCCAAGCCTTCGCGGCGATCGCCGAGGAGAAAGCGAAGTAGTCGAACCCGTGTGGAGCGCCGTTCCATAGGTGCCCCTCCACTGTCACTCCGTCGGCCATCATCTGCTTGGCGTAGGCGAGATCCTCGTCATAGAAGATGTCCAGGGTTCCGGTGTCGATGTAGGTCGGTGGGAGCCCGCTGAGATCGGTCGCCCGGGCGGGTGCGGCGTAGATCGGTACGTCCTGTCGATCGTCGAGGCCCGCGAGGTATGCGTCCCACGCGGTTTCGTTATCGACGTAGGTCCAGATCTGGAATTGCTTGGGGAACCGAGGGTCCGGGATGGTGTTGCGGTCATCGAGCATCGGGTAGACGAGCATCTGGCAGGCCAACGAGGGCCCGGCGGTGTCTCTGTTCTTCAAGACGGCACCTGCGGTGAGCCCACCACCAGCACTGTCGCCACAGATGCCGATCCGGGCACGATCCCAGCCGAACTCCGTCGACGAGGCGTGCATCCATGACAGCGCCGTTAGTGCATCGTCAATTTGCGCGGGGTAGGGAGACTCCGGTGCGAGCGGGTAGTCCACAGACACCACGGGAAGTCCTGTGTTGGTGCAGTAGTGCATGCAGCGGGCGTCGTAGTCCTCGATGCAACTGACGATCATTCCTCCGCCGTGCACATACAGCAGCGCCCCGCGGGCAGTGCTGCCGATCTTTCGGTAGACGCGCACGCGCAGCTCGGAGCCGTCGGGTCGAGCAATGAAATGGTCTTTGAGCGTGACGTCGCTTGCCTTGCCGAAACGCTCGGTGAGGCTGGCGTTAAGTGAATCCGACAGTTGTCGCCGACACTCGATGTCTCCCAACTCGCACGGCTTCTGTCGGATCGCGCTGGGCAGTTGACGCAGCATCGAGCGAAGGACGCCGGCGTCGATGTTCCCAAACAAAGTCACAAGGCGACGCTATCGCGCGCGTGCTGCCACGGCGGTGGAAATCGCATTTGCTTGGAGTTGACGTCGTTGGTTACCGTCGTATCGTGGTGAAGGGCCGAAGTCTTTGCGGGGTTGTTGCGGCGGCCGTGTTCTCATCGTCGCTCGTACTTGTCGCACCTGTTCAGGCGGAGGGCCTTCCCGTCCCGGCTGATGTAACCGCCGCTCTTGCGACCTTCAGTCAGGACCCGCAAAGTGCCGTTGGCGCGTGGTCTGCGTGGGCATCGAGTGCGCCCTTGACGTATGTACGTAACGGCAAGCGGCCAAAAACTCGATCCAAGTGCCGCATTGATAGTGCCGGAACCGCCGATTGCGACGACTTCGCTCAAGTGATCGGCCGGGGCAACAGAAACATGGGAATGAAGAAGATCTCGGAAATCATCACCGCTGGTCAACGCCAGTACTTTCGCGATCCTCCCTTGAAGCGATGGACGAAAACCCGCACCGCGAGCAACCCTCACCCGATCTCCGGGGTGGAAAGTCGGATCGGATTCGACCCGTGGTCACCGTGGACGGAAGGGGCTCCGGGTGTGACGACGCAGGTGTTGGAGAACGGCACCATGGAGGTGTCCGCATCGCATCCAGCCCCGTCGGAGGGCGAGCCGAGCAGAACCGTGGTGCGAATCGCCGCGAACGGATTGAACGCCACGTTGCTGGAATTCGATGCCCAGAATCGACTCTCCAACACGACCAAAATCACCTTCCAGCCGGTAGCACCGATCTCGATCCCGAAGGGCCGGTAGCGACTCGCATCAGCGAGGATCTTTCGCGTCGGGTTCGACTTCTTGTTCGGCTGACCGGTTCGCTCGTGAGATCTAGATCGCCTATTTGGGTCGACTATCTGGGTCGAAGCGCCCAGCACACGATGGCAGCCGCGGCGGCGACATTGAGCGAATCAACACCGTTGTGCATCGGAATTCGGACCGACTTATCGCACGCATCGAGCGCTGCTGTGGTCAGCCCATCGCCCTCGGTGCCCAGAACCAGTGCGACACGATCGGGCGCGTCGAAGGCGTCGAGATCGACTGCGTTGTGTCCGTGCGGAGTCACCCCGACTACGACGAACCCGTTGTCGCGCAGGAGGTTCAGCGAGTCCGGCCAGGGATCGATCTGCGTCCAGGGAAGGTCGAACACCGTTCCCATCGATACCCGAACGCTGCGTCGATAGAGCGGATCGGCGCAGCGAGGTGTGACCAGGAAGCCGTCGAACCCCAGTCCGGCGGCGCAGCGGATGATCGCCCCGACATTGGTGTGATCGACGATGTCCTCGAGGATGAGCAGGCGTCGAGCGTCGGTGATCACTGATTCGATCGTCACGGGCGCGGGACGTTTCATCAAAGCCAGTGCACCTCGGTGCACGTGGAAGCCGGTGATGTCCTGCAAGAGTTCGGTGCCTGCAACGTAGACGGGCACATCGGGGAAGCGAGTGATCAGGGGCGTCATCTTCGGTAGCCACTTGTCCTCCATGAGGATGGAGAACGGTTCGTGTCCGGCGTTAAGTGCTCGCTCGATCACTGAGGCGCTCTCGGCTATGTAGACGCCGTTTGCTGGCTCGAAGGCAACCCGCAGCGCGACATCGGTGAGATCTCGATACCCCGCAAGGCGATCATCACGGGAATCGACTAACTCTTCGACGGGCATGTGCGATCTAGTAGTTGACTCGGCAGTCGGTGGCGATCTCATCCACGAGAGTCTCGAAACTTTCCTGATCGAGCGTGCCGTCGGCGAGCCATGTTTGTTCCATCAATGCGAGATAGCCCTGAGGGTTGGCGCGAAAAGCCGAACACACTTCCGACTTCACGTCCTCAGGCTGCGACTGCCACAGAGATGTCACATCGGCGCTCCCGGATCCCCCGCCGCGTGGGATCAGGGCCGCTGCGCCCGCACCGACAAAGCCGACGATCACGCAGACAATGACGACCACCATGAAGGGTCGGGATCGAAAAACGTTCACGTCCCCACCGTACGCGGTGCGTTAGTTCCCCGGACCTGCCTCTCGCAGCGCCTGGTGCAGCATGTCGAGGAAGCGGTCACGATCCGCCTCGTAAATAACCCGACAGTTGATGTCCTTACCGCTGGCAGCGCGTTCATCCACGATTGTCTGACCGCGCGCAGCACTATCGCCGGGGATGACGTCGACAAAATGCTGTGCTTCGCGCGTCACGATCGACGGGTCGAGTGCGATCGCCATAGCGAGCGGATCGGGGAGATCGAAACCATCGAGAACAGTCT
>WLWL01000250.1 GCA_012103605.1 Candidatus Nanopelagicales bacterium | reverse complement strand
CAGGTAGCGATGGTTGCCAGTGATGGCTTCTTGATCGACGAACACGGTGTGGCGCTGCCCGGATCCATTCGTGGATCGTTTCCGGTGCCCGACGACTTCGACGAGTGGACGTTGCGCCATCAAATGCGTTTCGCGTTGCGTCACTCCATCGCCACAGGCGGAGCGAGCGCGATCCGCTTGTCAGGGCTTTCCGATTGGACGGTCCCTCCGGGGTGGTTGCACGATCGGTGGTGGAGTCTCGTGGCCCTTCGACAGCAGGCCCTTCTCATTGATGACACGAAGGTGATCGATTACCGCGTTGGTCCAGACCAGCAAGTCGGGCTGGCAACCTCGGGGCAAGATCATCCGGTTGCCTGGTGGTCCGCACGTGCCCGCCATGTTGGACGCACTGCAGGACGAGTGCGTGATGTCGCGGGGCTGCTTCGTCCTTAACCCACCCAGGTGAGTCGCGTCAGGCATGCGACCACTTGCCCGGTGCCGACACCAAGATAGGGCTGTTCGGTGCACTCCAACTCTGACGGGAGTGCCCAGGGAGGCAGCGTCTCGTACAGGGTGTCAATCTGCGCCTTGTCGGGGGCATACAGCGCTACCACCGAGGGTCGAATCTCCTCCAAGCGCATGGTGGTCTCCCGGTTCATTTCAGCGTCGCGCGTGAATATGTTGTAGCCACCCCACAGTTGCATTGCAGCGACATCCGCGGTGAGGAACTGTGGATCAGTCCACAGCGCGATCGTGTCGTCCGGGGATGTGCGCGCAATGAGCCATCGCTGGACGTTGATCTTGGTTTCCATCTGCTCTCGGTAATTGAAGTCGATGAACGCTGATCGGAAGGGATACTGCCCGTAGCCACCGAGGAGACCCCTCCCATTTTGCAAAATCTGGGCGCTCACGAAGGTCACCAGCATGGTTGCGGATAGCGCGAGGGCGACCCACCTATTCCATGCCCGACGAGCAAGAAGCAACATCCCGATGACGAGCACCGTCACGAGTGATGCGAGGAGCCAGGCGCCCGCACGGGAAAGTGTTCCGTCAAAGCGTCCACTCCACAGCAGTGCAGGAATGGTGACCATGGCACCCAGCACGACGACGATGGGATAAGAAGACCGGCTCTCCCTGGTGCCGGGAGCGATAGTGAAGAAGGCCAGAGCCAAGGAGATCAGTGACGCCGGCCACAGCTTGGCGATGTAGGTGGGGGCTTCTAGCCAAGGACCGGTAAAGGAGATCATCAGAATCGCCGTGACCGCCACGTTGGTAGCTCCGATAGCTATGGCTGCCCATGCCCAACGTCGAGCGGGATAGACGATGACCGTGACAAGAGAGATAACCACGGAGGCGACGACAATCAGCAGCGCCGAGTCACGCTGCCACGTGTTCGCGTCGATGATGAAAACCGTGTAGTCGAGGCGAGAGTTCCACTCGAGATATGCCGTCCACCAGTTCAGCTCGGGAAAGACGGAGCGGCCGGCAGCAAGGAACACGGCGACGCTCAGAGCGGCTCCGGCAAGCCCAGCGAAACCATCAATCGTCAAGCGTCGAATCCGATCAGCACGCAGCAGGACGAGCGAGGTGATCCGAACACCGCCCCAGATGGCGCCGCCGAGTATGAACGCGTAGGGGTTGATCATGATCAACCAGCCGGCGAGCAGACCGGAGATCACACCGGTTGTCCACCGCGGAGTGCCGAGTAGGCCTCGGCCGTGACTCCCGTGGCTACCGAGGAACGAAAGACTGACGGTGATCAAGGCGAACATGACCGCTATCGCGGTGCCCGTCAAGTAGGTATTTCCCACGAAGGCAAGCACCACGGTGTTGAGTCCCACGAAGATGGACACACTTCCAGCGAGCACCCGCGACCTGCCGGTGATTGTTCCGGCCGCGTATATGGATCCAACGATCAACGTGATGAGTAGGCA
>WLWL01000249.1 GCA_012103605.1 Candidatus Nanopelagicales bacterium | reverse complement strand
CAGACTGCGTCTTTTTGGCAGTTATTTGTTTCCCAGGATGTTTAACGAGATCACCTGAGCTTCTCGGCACGCTTCTCCGGGCAGAGCGACTGTCCGTCGAAACCTGTCACCCCCTGTTGAGTTGTAGACCTAGTGTACGCGGTTTGCCAAGCGCTCTTTCCTACGCCTTGTGCACCACGTGAGACTCGCCGGAGGCGCCCGGTTCGCTGTGCTGCGGCAAACGGATGATGAAAGTCGCGACCATAACCACTGCCGGAACGATCATGCTGACAACCAGAACCATGGTGTAGTCGCCCGTGGTGTCGTGAATCAGTGAGAAGACCAGGGGTCCAACGGCAGCGCCGGCAATACCCACCGACGTCACAACGCCCCGGATCGCTCCGATGTGCAAGGTGCCGAAGTATCGCGGAAGTTCGGTTGCCTCGACCACTCGCATCGCTCCGCCCGACGCGCCGATCAGCATGCCGAAGGAGATCGCGACGAAACCTGGAGTTACGGCTGTTCCCAAGGCCAATCCCCCCGCCAACATGATCATGGACGTCGCAAGGACGACGCGGGGAGAGAAACGATCGGCCAAAGCGCCTATCCCCAGCGTGGCGACCAAGGTTGCAACGGTTTGTGGGATGAAGTTGGCCGCGGCTTCGGTCGGCGTCAGGCCTCGACTTCCCAGGAGGTCGATTTGATGAAATACCACGGCGGTGGAGATCGCCGAGATAGTGGCGACCGCCGCGGTGACCAACCAGAAGAAGCCCGTCCGAAGAGCCTCACTGCGCTTGACCCCCCAGACATCGTCACTCCCGTCGACCGGGGCCGGGTCGCCATCGACATATTGGCCGACATCACTGGGGCGATTGCGGATCCCGAAGATGGCTATCGGGAGAACGAGCGCCCACACGATGAGACCTTCGATCACCCATGTTTGGCGCCAGCCGTAGTCGGCGATCAAGAAGTCACCGAGTAACGGCACCAGGGTCATGCCCACAGCACCGACAGCGGTGACGATGCCCATCGCCAGTCCGCGTTTGCGGGTGAACCACAACGCCACCGACGTGGTCGCCGTCAGGTTCAAGGCGCCCTGCCCCATCATTCGAATACCGACGAAGCCCGCGGTTAGACCGACGATGCCGGACACGAACGACATAGCGATCAAGAAGGCACCGAAGATCGCGCCGACGATGATCATGACGCGACGCACTCCGTATCGATCGATCGCCTGCCCAATCCACGGCAAAGCGAGCGCGCCCACCAGGGTGCCGATCAGATAGGACGTCGTCATCGTGGTTCGCGAGATGCCGAGATCGTCGATCATCGGATTCACAAATACCGAGACCCCGTACGTTTGGCCCGGTCCGGTCAGGGCGAGAGCGATGCTGGCGTACAGAACCACACGCCAGCCGTAGAAACCTCGATGAGGGGCGGGAATGAACCCGGTCCCCGACAGTCGTTTCACCCCCTACTCGATTCCCTTGTCTCGACGACCGATGGATCGCTGCGCTTCACGCTTGGCTTCACGTTCGGCAATCGCCTGACGCTTATCGTGGCTCTTCCGGCCACGAGCAACGGCCAACTCGACTTTCGCAAAGCCATCCTTGAAATACAACGACAGCGGCACGAGTGTGATTCCGGTGTCCTTAACTTTCCCGGCGATGCGACGGATCTCTTCTTTGTGCAGCAGGAGTTTGCGCGACCGACGGGGCTCGTGGTTGGTCCAGGTTCCGAGGTCGTATTCGGGAATGTGCACTCCCTTCAACCACAACTCGGTCCCATCAAAGTAGCCATACCCGTCCGTAATGGTGGCCCGGCCCGCCCTCAGGCTCTTCACCTCGGTTCCCGTCAACTGGATTCCCGCCTCGTACACGTCATCGATCGAGTAGTCGTGTCGAGCTTTCCGGTTTTGGGCTATGACTTTCTTCCCTG
>WLWL01000248.1 GCA_012103605.1 Candidatus Nanopelagicales bacterium | reverse complement strand
GCCGACGGAATGACCAGGACATCGCCTTCTTCGACGCCGGCAGTGATCTCCACTCCCGCGTCCCCTTGCAAACCGAGAACGACCTGCACCTTGTCGGTCGATGTCTCCGCTCCCTCAGTTCGCTGCACAAGAACGGCAGTGCCATCGTCGGTTCCCGTGACGGCGCTTTGCGGAACCACCAGCACATCGATCGCCTCATCGACCAAGACCGAGACCGACGCTGTCATGCCTTCACGCACCGTCGTCGGGGCGTCGATGACCTGCACCCGGACTCCGTAAGTGATCAGGCCGGAGTTGCTCGTGGTTCCCACCGGGTCAATCGACACGACGGTGCCCTCGGCGCGCTCTCCAGCCAACGCGTCGAAGGTGATCGTGGCGGGCGAACCCATAACGATCTTGGCCGCATCGGACTCGGCGAAGTTCGCGACGACCTCGATGGGGCCATCCGGTAACACGGTGATCCCGCCTTGCGCACCCGATGCAGTAGCAACCTCGCCAACGACGTACGGCACGGAACCGACAACACCATCGACCGGCGCGACAAGCCGAGTGTCATCCACCGCCCGCTGGGCAACCTCCACCCCAGCGCGAGCGGCTTCTACAGCCACCCCTCCGGCTGTGGTCTCGCTTCCATCGCGCCCCTCAATCGGCTCCTCGGCCGCAAGAGCTGAATTGAGAGCGGACTGAGCCGCTCGAATTGTTTGCTCTCCCGTTGCCTTTCCTTGCGTAAATGCTCGTTCCGCCACCTCCAAGGTTTGGCGGGCAGATCGCACGGCATCCGCTCCGGCTTTCGCGAGCTCTCCTTGCAGTTGCTGTGTCGACAAGACGGCACTGGACACTGCCGCGTTCGACGACTCCTGAGCCTGACGGTCGGCAATCAATCCGGTCGTCTTGGCGCGCTGTGCATTCTCGACCGCCTGCTGTGCAGCTAACGTTGACGCTTTCGCGCTTTGGCAGACCGTTGTCGACGAATCGTCCTGACACGCGGTCGACTCTTGAACTTTTCGTTGCGCCTCGGTGGCCGCTGCCTGGTTGATGGTGATCTCATAAGCAATGGCGTTGTTGGCTGCGGTCTCCGTTGCCGCGTCGGCTGTCCTCTGCGTTGAGTCGATATTCGCTAGAGACGAACGCAACTGCGCCTGAGCTGCCGGGTTCGGGCACGACGTGTTTGCGGGATCGAGGCAGGCCTCACTCCACAAGTCTTGCGCGGCACGCAACGACGCTTCTGCCTGCTGAACCGCAAGCCGATTTCGACGATTGTTCTCCTTGGCGACACGTTTGGCATCCGAGAGGGCCGTGCTCGCTGACGCGACAGATGCATCAGTCGAAGCGAGCGACTGAACTGCCTGCGCCAGCGATGATTCGGCGGCTGCTAGTTGCTGAAGAGCCACCGTGTCATCGATAGTGGCGAGGATCATTCCCGCGGAGACGTCATCGCCAGCTTCCACGTTGACCGACGTCACGGTCCCGGGCGTCGCGAAAGTGAGGTCGACAACACCGGACCGCTCGACCGTGCCGCTCGCGGTGACGGTCGACGTCACGTCTCCACGAGCGACGGTGACGGTTCGCTGCTCGGGGGCCTGCGAGGACGGTCGCAGGGACACCACGATCAGCCCAAGAACGGCAGTGATGGCAACTCCGATACCCACGTTCACCCACAGGGTGCGTCGTCTCATGGCTCGAGCCTGCCGGAAACCAGCTGTCGCGTCATATCGAGGCTGTTCAGGTCTTGTAAATTCCGCAGGTCACGCATAGCCGTGTCACATACCGATAAGGGTGCGCAGGTGTCGCGGCGCCGGGGATCCATGGCTGAGCATCAGGTCGTGAACCTGACGGTCAGACCAGTCCGGGTGCACGACTCGAAGATCGTTCGCGATACTCCGGACCGCTTGGTAGCCCACGAAATAGGTCGGCAGTTGTC
>WLWL01000247.1 GCA_012103605.1 Candidatus Nanopelagicales bacterium | reverse complement strand
CACGACGCAGTCAGGGTCGATCAGGCCGGTGACGTCCCGATGGGCGATGCGCTCTTCGACGAGCGGTGGTTCGAGGGACGGCAGAGCAGTAGACATCAGACCCCCAGTGCCTGGGCGGGCACCCCACGCAGGGCGCCCACGAAGTGACGTTCGGACAACGATGTGGTTATGTCACAGGCACCGGCGGAGGTATCAGTACGGGCGACGCTGTCAGGAGAAAACCGGCTTAATAAGAGTAAATCGTCGCAGGCGTGGACACAAGCCCGAGTTCGGCTAGCGTTTGTCTATGCATGCGATCTATGCCGCGGGAATCGACCGCGAGAATCCCCTATCCGTCCTCGAGATCGGCGACGTCGAGCCGGTAGAAACGCCCGACGATTGGGTCGACGTCGACGTCAGGGCGATGAGCCTGAACCATCACGACGTCTGGGCGCTCAAGGGACAAGCGCTTCGCGAGGAGCAGGTGCCGATGATTCTCGGCACCGATGCCGCCGGGATCGGCCCCGACGGCTCGTCGGTGGTGGTGCACGCGGTGATCGGCTCACCCGTCGGCGGCGACGAGACGCTCGATCCGAAGCGCTCGATGCTCAGCGAGAGGTACTCCGGCACCTTCGCTGAGCGAGTCCGTGTGCCAGCGGCCAACCTCATTGCGCTGCCCGCCGGCTTCAGTTTCGAGCAGGCGAGCTGTCTTCCGACGGCGTACCTGACCGCGTTCCGGATGCTGACCACCAAGGCATCAGCGACGGCCGGTCAGACGATCCTGGTGCAGGGAGCAGGCGGAGGTGTCGCCACCGCAGCCATTGTGTTGGGCAAAGCGATGGGGTTGCGCGTGTGGGTCACCTCTCGCGACGAGCAGAAGGGGGAATGGGCTGTCGGCATCGGTGCCGACGAGGCCTTCCCCACCGGAGCACGCCTACCCGACAAGGTCGATGCCGTGATTGAGACGGTGGGCGAGGCGACCTGGGATCACTCGCTGAAGTCGCTGCGCCCCGGCGGGATCGTCGTGGTGTCCGGGGCCACCTCCGGGCCCATGCCACCGGCGCAACTGAACCGTGTCTTCTTCCTTCAGCTCACCGTCGCTGGTTCGACCATGGGAACGGCCCAAGAATTCCGTCAACTCATCGACCTCATGTCTACGCAGCAGATTTCGCCCATCATCGATCGGACCTTGCCGATGGCCGATGCCCGCGAGGGCTTCGCGGCGATGAACGAGGGCACCGTTCGGGGCAAGATCGTCTTGACCCGCTGACATGCACGTCGGTCAGTACCGCGTCCGCTACCGCGACGTCTATTCCGCAGGCGTCGTCCTCAACGCTCGCTATCTTGACATCTGCGACGAGGCCTTCACGGAATTCTTCCGAGCCCTGGGGTTCACTTCCGCGGACCTCTCGGCGGTGCCTTTCGATGGCGCTCTCGCGCACATGGACGCAATGTTCGCGAGCACCAGCACTGTCGATGACGTCCTCGACATGGATGTGGTCTGCGAGCGGGTGGGCTCCTCGAGCGTTGTCCTGGTGTACACGCTCACGCGCGGAGATCAGGAGGTTTTTCGGGGAGTCGCGCGGTACGTGAACGTCGACGAGTCGGGGACACCGACACCCATTCCCGACGCCCTGCGCACCGCGCTTGCCGGCTGACTGGCCGGCTGACCAGCTGATATCGCACCGACGGCATCTTTTACCGGCGTCCGCGGGGTAATCCGCCCCGTATGCTGAATGCGTTCACACGCGAGCTAGCTACCCAACGAGGAGGCGACGCGCTCCATGCCTGAGTTGATCGTCGTCGCCAACCGACTTCCGGTGGAGCCGGTGTACCTCGACGGCGACCCTGATCAAGAGATCACCGGCTGGCGCCTTGCTCCCGGGGGGCTGGTCAGCGCACTCGAATCGGTCTTTCGTACCGAGGAGGCGATCTGGGTCGGAGCCGGCAGCGAGTTGCTCGACGTCGACCACG
>WLWL01000049.1 GCA_012103605.1 Candidatus Nanopelagicales bacterium | reverse complement strand
CTGGCTTGTGTTCGTCGATCGCCTCGACGAACTTCTCCGGCGGCACTTGCACACCGATGTCGATCACATGGAAGCCGGCGCCCTCGAGCATGATGTTCACAAGGTTCTTGCCGATGTCGTGCACATCTCCCTTCACCGTTCCCATCAGAAAGGTGCCCACGCTTTCGGCCCCCGTTTGAGCCAGTAGCGGGCGAAGCACTTCCAGTGCTCCGCTCATCGCCTTACCGGAAATCAGCATCTCCGGCACGAAGAAGTCACCGCGCTCGAAGCGTGCTCCCACCTCTTCGAGCGCCGGAATGAGGGCGTCGAAGAGCAGAGAGCTCGGCGTCATACCGAGCTCGAGACCGGTGTTGGTGTGCTCGAGGACCGCCGGGGCATTCCCCACCATCGTTTCCTCGTACAAGGCTTTCAACACATCGTCCGGAGTCATGCGGCACCAACCCTTCTTTCGACAAAGTCTGGACCGGGCGTAAAGCCGATAGCGCTCGACGCACCCATCGCGGCATCTACTAGTTGATCCGCGAAGGCCTTGATGATTTCTCTGGTCATGCGCAGTGTCGGACCGGAAATCGACATGGCAGCGACAACGCTTCCGTCTGCCGCGAAGATGGGCGCAGCTATCGCGACCAGCCCCGGTTCGAGTTCTGAGTCCGCAAATGCCCACCCCCGCTGCCGGACCCGAACGAGGTCGTCCGCGAGTTCCTGGCGAGAGGTGATCGTCCGAGAGCTGGCCTTCGATAAGCGACCCGGCGGCAATTCCGCACCGTGTGCAAGGAAGACCTTTCCCAACGCCGACGCGTGCAGCGGGATGCGTTGATCTCCCCAGTTGATTCCGCCGATGAGGTACGTGCACTCCAGCTGACTTATCTGTTCGACCTCTTGACCGTCGAGTACCGCCAGGTTGATCTTCTCGCCGGTGGCATCGCTCAAGGTCACCATGAACGGGCGGCATGCCTCAATCAACTCATCCGTTGGCCGGCGTGAGTGCGCGAAACGGGTCAGCGCACCTCCGGGTCGAAGAGCGCCATTCTCATCCTTGGCCACGAGATCGTGCCGCTCCAGGCTTGACAGCAAACGCGACACGGTGCTCTTGGCTAGCTCACTCGATTCCTGGAGTTCGCCGAAGGTCAGGGGGTGATCGGCCTCCATCACCGCCAACAGAAGTCCCGCCGCACGATCGACTGCTTGGGTTCCCGACACCGACGACACAACTCTCCCGATTCCGGAAAGCCACTCGGGGCGAGGGCCTTCCTTTTGCGCCCATATTGTGGAACGCTTGTTCCACGTTGCGAGTGTAGGAAGCACCCGCACCTCCGTCAAGGGTGTGCGGATCGACGAGTGTGATCGACGAGGAGAACCATGTTCCACAACTCCATGCCCCGCTACGAAATCTTGTCGTCCGACGCGCTGGCCACGCTCGATAGCGGCTGGCGCAAGATCGTGACGGAGATCGGAGTCCAGTTCGCCAAGCCCGAGGCGGTCGAGTTGTTCGCCGCCAACGGCCAGAAAGTCGACGGCGAGACGGTCTTCCTCGATCCGGAGTTTGTGCTGGAACAGGTAGCCAAAGCACCCAGCGAGTTCGACATGCAGGCCAGGAATCACGATCACGACGTGCACATCGGCGGCGACTCGATGGTCTTCTCCAGCGTGTACGGCCCACCCTTCTTCCGACATGGCACCGAACGGCGTGATGGTTCTCTCGCGGACTTCGAGAACTTCGCGAAACTGGCGCAGACGTTCGAGGTCCTCGACAGCGTCGGCGGCGTCGTCGTCGAGCCCAACGACGCCCCACTGGACTCCCGGCACCTGGACATGGTCTATCGGGCGCTGACGATGACCGACAAGATCATCATGGGCAACGTCGTCACCGGAACAAACGCTGAGGACACCGTGGCTATGGGTGAGATGGTGTTCGGTGGTCGCGAGGCGATCGAGGAGACGCCTTTCTGCATCTCCTTGATCAACTGCAATTCCCCGTTGCGCTGGGACGATCGCATGCTCGACTCGCTGTTTGTCTATACGCAAGCCCGGCAACCGTGCATCGTCACTCCCTTCCTGTTGATGGGCGCGATGGCACCCGTCACCATTCCCGCCGCGTTGGCCCAACAGATCGCCGAGGCACTGTCCGGTGTTGCGCTTACCCAGCTGATCAATCCCGGCGCACCGGTGGTCTTCGGATCGTTCCTGTCCAACATCGACATGCAGTCCGGGTCACCACAGTTCGGAACACCCGAGTCGGGCATCGGCCTCCTCGCTACCGGACAGATCGCGCGACACTTCGGGTTGCCGTTCCGCGGCGGTGGCGGACTCAACTCCTCCCAGGTGCCCGATGCTCAAGCCGGCTACGAAGCGATGATGACGCTGATGCCGGCCTTCCTGTCCGGAACGAACTTCATCATGCACTCCGCCGGATGGCTCGAGGGAGGACTCGTCTCCAGCATGGAGAAGTTCGTGATCGATGTTCAGTTGCTCGAGATGCTGCAACACGAATTCACGCCACTGGAAATCGACGAGGCATCGATGGCTTTCGACGCTCACAGTGAAGTCGGCCATGGCGGTCACTTCCTTGGTGCGATGCACACCATGGAACGCTTCCGTGAGTGCTTCTACCGGCCGTTCTTGTCGAGTTCGGACAATTTCGAGCGCTGGACTCGCAATGGCTCGAAGGACACCGCGACTCGGGCCGCCGAGATCGCGGAGGCGAAGCTCGCCGAGTACGAAGAGCCGGAGATGGACGAGGGACTCAAGGAGCAACTGCAGGAGTTCGTGTCTCGGCGACGGACGGAACTCGGCGACTAACTCGCCTGCCGTTCAGCGCCTCGCCTTCTCACCATCTCGCCTTTTTGCCGAAAGCCGCCCCATGGCCTCGCCCGTCTTGCCAGACTCACGGTAGGAATTCGAGGGGAGAAACATGACCATCCACCACAGCCCGCTGCCCGACGTCGTCATTCCCGATGTGCCCATCACGGCGCACGTGCTCCGCGAGGCGGCCAGGGTCCCCGATCGCGCGGCCATCATCGATGGCCCGACCGGCCGCTCCTACACCTACGCACAGTTCGCCGGGGCCGTGGCGGCCTTTGCCGGAGGCTTGATGGCGCGCGGCATGGGGCCGGGAGACACGATCGCGCTGATGTCTCCGAACATCCCCGAGTTCGCCATCGTCTTTCACGGTGCGGCGACAGCCGGCGTCGCCGTCAGCACCATCAATCCGACCTACACGGCCGAGGAAGTCGCCTTTCAACTCCGCGACTCACAGTCCAGCATGCTGGTCACGATCGGAATGTTTGCCGAAACAGCCACCGCGGCCGCGCAGGAAGCCGGCGTCTCAGAGATATTCATCATCGGTGACGCTCCCGAGGGCATGCAACCCTTTACCGCCCTGATGGGTGAGCCCGCCGGCCAGGTGGATGTCGACCTCGACGAGCAGATCGTGGTTCTGCCGTACTCGTCGGGAACGACCGGATTCCCCAAGGGCGTCATGCTGTCTCACCAGAACCTGGTGGCGAACCTCGTCCAATGCGAGGACGCCCTGAATGTCCAGGACGGTGAGGTCGTTCTCGCAGTGTTGCCGTTCTTCCACATCTACGGCATGCAGGTGCTGATGAACTTCTTCCTCAGCAAGGGAGCGACGATCGTGACGGTCCCGCGCTTCGATCTCGAGCAAAGTCTCGGCTTGATTCAAGAGCACAAGATCACGCGGCTGTTTGCTGTCCCTCCGATCGTGCTGGCTCTCGCGAAGCACCCCGTGGTCGACACTTTCGATCTCTCCAGCCTCACGCAGGTCTTCTCCGGAGCCGCACCGCTCGGCGCAGAACTCGCCCAGGAGGCCTCCGACCGGATCAACTGCGAGGTAGTGCAGGGCTACGGAATGACCGAGTTGAGTCCGGTATCCCACGTCACCCGGATGGGCGGGTTCAAGCCCGGCACCTGTGGCGTCACCGTGGCGAACACCCAGTGTCGGATCGTGGACGTGGAGAACGGTGACGACCAGGACGTGGGCGGCGTCGGCGAGATGTGGGTGCGCGGACCGCAGGTGATGAAGGGGTACTTGAACAACCCCGAGGCAACCGCCCTCACGATCGACGACGACGGCTGGTTGCATACCGGCGATGTTGGCTTCATCGACGAGGACGGTCACCTCACCATCGTCGATCGGGTCAAGGAGTTGATCAAGTTCAAGGGATTCCAGATCGCGCCGGCCGAGCTCGAGGCGCTGCTGCTGACCCATCCGGCGATTGCCGATGCGGCCGTCATCGGTGTTCCCGACGACGAAGCCGGAGAACGGCCACGCGCCTTCATCGTCCTCAAGCCAGGACAAGACGCCAGCGCCGACGAGATCACCGCGTTCACCGCCGAACACGTGGCGACCTACAAGGTGGTGCACGACATCGTGTTCACCGAGGAGATCCCGAAGTCCGCGTCCGGCAAGATCCTGCGTCGCATGCTGCGCGACCAGTAGTCGTCTCGACCTCGGCGCACTCCGTCGGCGCGCTCTGAGGCGTCCCCAGGCACGAGTCATGCTCGACCGGCAGATACGAGGCAACATTTTTAGTTGAATATTGTATTATTTCGGAATTCCCGTCGTCAAACAAAGGTGTGTAAATCCATGACCGATCCGGTGATCATCGTCGGTGCCGGCCTCGGCGGGCTTCGTGCGGCCGAGTCACTGCGCGCCGCCGGCTATCGGGAGGGCATCGTCGTCATCGGAGACGAGCCGCACCTCCCCTACAACCGCCCGCCCCTATCCAAGGAAGCACTCGCGGGCGGTGTCCGCGTCGAGGACCTGCACTTTCGCCGCCGGGAGGCGATCGCCGATGTCGAGTGGCGCCTAGGTGTCCCCGTGGTCGCCAGTGATCTCACCGCGCGCACGGTGACGCTGGCCGATGGACAGACGTTGCCCTTCCGAGGCCTGGTCATCGCGTCGGGAATCCGTCCGCGCCAACTACCCATCCCCGGCCCGGAGGCGGGACGCGTCCTGTTGCGAAACGCCGACGACGCCTCCCACCTGCGCGACCGACTCGTCTCGGGTCAACGCCTCGCGATCCTGGGTTCCGGCTTCATCGGATGCGAGGTCGCCGCGACCGCTCGCGCAATCGGAGTGGAGGTCGACGTCATCGCCCTAGACGACGAGCCGATGATCCGGCCCCTGGGATCAGACCTCGGTGCGGCCATGAAGCGTCATCACGAAAAGCACGGAGTTCGGTTCCATCTCGGGCGCACGATCACCGAGTTCCTGGGCGTCGACGAGATCACCGGCGTGCGTCTGGACGACGGTGCCGACGTGCCCGCGACGGTGGTTCTCGAAGCGGTCGGCTCGGTGCCGAATACCGAGTGGCTCGAGGGCAACGGCCTCGACCTCTCAGACGGGGTTCTCGTGGACGAATCACTCCTGGTCGTCGATAGCCCGGCACCGGCAGTTGCCGTCGGTGACGTCGCTCGACACCCCAATGCACTGTTTCCGTTCGGACCCTCTCGCATCGAGCACTGGAACATGCCGACGGAGTTGGGTAAGCACGCCGGCACCACACTCGCGAAGGTGCTCGATGAACCGGACGTGATAGCCACTCCCGAGCCGTTCTCAGCACTGCCCTCGTTCTGGAGCGATCAGTACGACGTCTCCTTGCAGTCCTTCGGGATGCCCGGTCTGGGCACGCCAACCGTCGTCGAGGGAGAGCTCGACGGGGCGTGCATCGTGGAATATCACCGCAGCGACGAGCTCGTCGGTGTGGTCGGCGTCAACCGCAGCAAGGATCTAATGCCCTACCGCACGCAGATGTTGGCCCGTCAACCTTGACCAAACCGTGACGAAACAGGGAACCGTTCCCACCGTTCATGGCGTCTAAACGGCGTGAAGAGGTCACTCGTCTCGCTCGCCACGGCAGGTGTATTAGCCGTGACGGGCATTGGCGTCCTGTCGGGCTGCGGCAACAACGTAGCGACGCCAGCATTCGAAGACGCTCCCTACAGCGACGAGATGACCGCTGAGGCGCCGGAACTCGCGAGCGAGATGAACATGGACGCCGCTGGCGCGGACTCCCAGGCAGATCAGCAGATCATCCGCACCGCCTACGTGTCTGTTGATGTCGACGATGTCGCCACCGGAGTCTCCGCGATCGCTGACCTGACAGCAGATTTCGAGGGCCAACTGCAGAGCCAGAGCGTCCAAGGAACCGGTGAAGACTCCAGCGCCAACATGACCGTCCGGGTGCCGGCGTCGAATCTGGATGCGCTTCTGGCGTCCATCGACACCCTCGGTGAGGTCACGAGCAGCAGCGTGGACGCGCAAGACGTCGCGGTCGAGGTCATCGACCTCGAAGCGCGGATCACGACCCTCGAAGAGTCCATCAACAGACTCCGCGACTTACAAAGCCAGGCAGCGTCGGTGGCCGATCTGGTCACGGTCGAATCTGAGCTTTCCGCGCGCCAAGCCGAACTCGAATCCCTGACCGCTCGCCGCGATTACCTGATGCGGCAGGTGGAGATGTCCACGGCCTACATCTCTTTGACCAGCACAACGACCGGCCCCGGCGTCACCCCTGACTTTCTTGGTGGCCTGGAGCGCGGCTGGAACTCCCTTATTTCCCTCGCCGCAGGTCTCATCACACTCGGGGGCTTCCTGACGCCGTATCTCCTCATTGCCGGAGCGATCACGGCTATCGTGCTCATCATCGTCGCCCTCTCGCGTCGCGATCGAAAGGAAAAATCATGAAGCTCACGGCCCCCCGCGTGACGGCACTGGCTGCCAGTGCGTTCATCGGCTGCGCCCTGCTAGCCGGGTGCTCGTCCTCCGACGACGCTTCCGCCGACTGTTCGATTGTGGAGGAAGGTTTGGACCCGGACATCACCCAAGAGCAGATTGACTTCGCCTGCGATCTCACCGCGGACCCGCTTCCGCAAGACGAGGCCACTGCGAAGATCGAGGACGCCGGATACGACTGGCGCATCGGTGTCATCGATGGAGAGCCTCAAGCAGTCACCATGGACTACCGAATCGATCGACTGACGCTGACCGTCGACGACGGGCTGGTGACCGACGGCATGTGGGGCTAGATCCTTCTTTGTCTCGACGCCGACTAGTCCCGACGCCGTCCAGTCGTGACGCCGTCTAGTCTCGAGGCCGGCCACCGAACGGGCCACCACGCTGTCGCTCATCGGTCTGCGATGTCTGTGGTCCATCGGCGGGGGGCGGTGCGCTTGCTCGGCCGATACCGATGCCGACGAGCACCCCGATCAACACCAGAAGCACACCGATCAAGATTGATGTAGACCTAGCGCGCGTCTTCTTTCCTCGCTTGGCGAGAAGCGATGAGAGATCATCGCTCGGTTGCGCGGCATTCTCTGCCGATACGTCGTCACTCATGTCGCAATGCCTCGATCGGGCGTAAGGATGCCGCTCGCTTGGCCGGGTAACTGCCGAAGAACAAACCGATCGCCACGCTGATCACGTACGCCCCAACGACCGATACCGGGACCACGGAAGGGGAAATACCGGCGATCTCTACCTGGGCAACCAGGAGGGCCAGGCCCAGGCCGGCCGTGGCGCCGAACAGCGAGAGCACCGTCGCTTCCAGCAAAAACTGCAGGAGGATGAAGCGCCGGGACGCTCCGATTGCTTTGCGGATGCCGATCTCGCGCGTTCTCTCGGTAACTGAGACGAGCATGATGTTCGTGATACCGATGCCACCGACCAGCAAACTGATGGCGCCGACCGCCCCGAGGAGCGCCGTGAAGATTCCCAACGCCGTGTTCGCGGTGTCCAACAGGCTCGCCTGATTAAAGACCTCGAAGTCCCGCGTGCCTTCGGTGGTTCCGTGTCGCTCATCGAGAATCGCGATCGCTTGCTCTTCGGCCTCGTCTGTCGTCTCCGACGACGATGCCTGGACAGAGATAGCCGACACTTCCCCGTACCCAGTGATCGAGTTCTCCACCGCCGACAAGGGAGCGATCACGACATCGTCCGGATTAGCGAACGCCCCTCCCTTCTCCGCCTGCACGCCGACGACAGTGAACGGGACACCGTTGCAGGCAATCTGACGTCCAAGCGGATCAGATTCCGGGAACAGGCTTTCGGCCACCGTTGATCCGATGACGGTAATTCTTCGAGCGGATAGTTCATCGGCATTATTGAAATATGCACCGGCCGACACGGGTGAGTTGTTGATAGAGAAAAAGGAAGGCCAGGTCCCCACTATTTGCGTCGAGTGACTTCGGTCCTCGCTGGTGCACGTGACCGCCGTGCGTCTCTCGGGCGCAGCTCCGGCGATGTCGGGGGCCCGAACCGGATCGTTCAACGCGATCGCATCGTCCACCGTCAACTCTTGGACCGATGGGTTGACGATCTCGCCATCCCGGTTGGGGTTCTCCGGCGTCACATACAGCAGATTGCTTCCCAAAGACTGGATGCTGGAGGTCACCGAGTTGGAGGCTCCCTGCCCGAAGGCGACGAGGATGATCACCGCCGCAACACCGATCATGATGCCCAGCGTGGTCAGGATCGAGCGGAGTCGGTTGGCGAGAATGGCTTGCCAACCACTGCGGAGAGCCTCAATGAAGATCATCGGGCAGCCGCCAAGACATCGGATTCGACCTTGCCATCTCGCAGGGTGACCACCCGGCCGGCGCGTTCCGCCACGTCGTCCTCATGCGTGATGATCACGATCGTCTTTCCTTCGGCGTGAATGTCATCGAGAAGGTCCAGAACGTCTGCTGTCGATCGAGAGTCGAGGTTGCCGGTCGGCTCATCGGCCAGCATGAGCGAGGGTTCCATCGCCAGGGCACGAGCAACCGCGACACGTTGCTGCTGTCCACCGGACAATTCGTTGGGTTGATGATGAGAGCGATCAGCAAGGCCAACCTTCGCGAGAGCATCCAGCGCTCGTCGACGCCGTTCGGATCGACGCACCCCCCGATACATCAGCGGCAACTCCACGTTCGATGCCGCGCTCATCCGCGGTATCAGGTTGAACGCCTGGAAGATGAACCCGATTCGTCGATTGCGCACCAGAGAGAGGGCGTCGTCGTCAAGATCCCCGATATCCACGCCGTCGATTTTGTATGTTCCCGACGTCGCAACGTCGAGAGCTCCGATGATGTTCATCACCGTCGATTTCCCGGATCCCGATGCGCCCATGATCGCGACGTACTCCCCGGGCTCCACGGTGAGAGAGATTCCATCGACAGCGCGCACCTCGGCCTCACCTTGGCCGTAGACCTTGGTGATGTCGTGCATCTCGACGACTGCGGTCACGAATCGTCACCTTCGCCAAAGGGGCCGTCGTTGGACTCCGATCCAGGAACCCCTCCGTCGGGGAACGACACATCATCGGCTGACGGGATCACCAGAACGTCTCCTTCTTCGACGCCGGCGGTGATCTCCACTCCGGCGTCTCCTTGCAGACCGAGAGCGACCTGCACCTTGTCGGTCGATGTCTCCGCTCCGTCCGTTCGCTGAACAAGGACGGCAGCAAGATCATCGGTCCCCGTAACGGCGCTTTGCGGGACCACCAGCACGTCGATCGCCTCATCGACCAGGACCGACACCGACGCTGTCATGCCTTCGCGCACGGTCGTCGGGGCGTCGATCACCTGCACCCGGACTCCGTAGGTGATCAAGCCGGAGGTGCTCGTGGTTCCCACCGGGTCGATTGACACGACGGTTCCTTCGCCACGCTCTCCGGCCAACGCGTCAAAGGTGATCGTGGCTGGCGAGCCCACAACGATCTTGGCTGCGTCGGACTCGGCGAAGTTCGCGACAACCTCGATCGGGCCATCGGGTAACACGGTGATCCCACCTTGCGCGCCTGATGCGGTGGTCACCTCGCCAACGACATACGGCACGGAGCCGATAACCCCATCGACCGGCGCAACAAGCCGAGTGTCATCCACCGCTTGCTGGGCAACCTCGACCGCCACTTCGGCTGATTCGATGGCCGCCTGCGCGGCTGTCAGTTCCGCACCGTCGGACAGTTGCACCGTTTCCTGCGACGCCAGAGCCGACGTCAACGAGGCGCGGGCGGCCGAGACGGACTGCTCACCAGCGACCTTGCCTTGCCGGTAGACACGCTCTGCGGTCTCGAGTGCCTGACGGGCGTTGCGGACGGCGTCGTTTCCAGCCTTTCGCAATTCTGTTTGGGCTTGCTGCAGGGCCACGTTGGCACTCGCCAAACTCAACGACGCTGTTTGTTGGGCCTGCTGGTCCACGAGAAGCCCGGTCGTTCGAGCCCGAACGGCGGAGTCGTAGGCCTGCCGTGCCGCGAGTGTGGCGGTCTGGGCGCTGGTGCAGGCGGCCGTCTCCGAGCCGGCACCTTCGCAGGCGCTGTTCTCCTGGTTCTGGCGTTGGGTGAGGGATTCCCCAGCCTGGTTAACGGCTACGTCGTAGCCGATCGCATTGTTGGCTGCGTTCTCTACCGACGAGTCGAAGGCCCGCTGCGCGGAGTCAACGCTTGCCTGGGCGCTGCGCAACTGCGCCTGCGCCGACGGGTTAGGACACAGCGCGCTTGTCGGATCGAGGCAGGATTCGTCCCACAGGTCTTGGGCAACGGTCAACGATTCCTCAGCCTGTTCCACAGCCAACTTGTTCCGCTTGTTCGTCTGCTTAGCGACTCGCGACGCGTCGGACAAGGCGGCACTCGCGGAGGCGACCGAGGCGTTACTCGACGCAGATGTTTGCACGGCTTGCGCCAATGTCGACTCGGCGGCCGCCAACTGCTGGCGGGCCGCCGTATCGTCCACGGTGGCGACCACGTCGCCTGCGGACACCACGTCCCCGGCTGCGACATCGACCGACGTAACAGTCCCGGGCGTCGCGAAAGTGAGGTCGACAACACCGGACCGCTCGACCGTGCCACTCGCGGTGACGGTCGCGGTCACGTCTCCACGGGCGACAGTGACGGTTCGCTGCTCGGGGGCCTGCGAGGACGGTCGCAGGGACACCACGATCAGCCCCAGAACGGCAGCGATGGCAACTCCGATACCCACGTTCACCCACAGGGTGCGTCGTCTCATGGCTAGAGCCTGCCGGAGACCTGTTGTCGCGTCATATCGAGGCTGTTCGAGTCTTGTAAATCCCGCAGGTCAGGCATAGTCGAATCAGATACCGATAAGGGTGCGCAGGTGTCGCGGCGCCGGGGATCCATGGCTGAGCATCAAGTCGTGAACCTGCCGGTCAGACCAGTCCGGGTGCACGACTCGAAGATCGTTCGCGATACTCCGGACCGCTTGGTAGCCCACGAAATAGGTCGGCAGTTGTCCCGCGGTCAGCAGGG
>WLWL01000246.1 GCA_012103605.1 Candidatus Nanopelagicales bacterium | reverse complement strand
TTGCGCTTCCGTGGCTGTGGCGGGTGCGCGAGCGATCCGGTGTGTGGTCGGTTCTGTGGCGAGCGACGACGCTGGGAGCCCTCGTCGGATTCGTACTCGCAGCGCTCTTCGGACTCGGCGGATCGGGGGAACCCTCAACGCCACCGATGGGCGGGATCGATTACGCGATCTGGTTCACCGTGGTCACGATCGTCGGCTCCGTCAACGGTGTGATCGTTGGCCTCGCCGCGATCATTGCTCAGCCGCGATAGGAACCCACGCATCGCGGTTCCGGCATTCGACGTGTCTTGCCGTCAGACGCTTTGATCAAGTGATGCATCCACATCGGTGCGACGTGCGTCACCGTCTACGGCCGGGACATTGCGCCAGCGTTCGAGTAGTCCCGGTGTATCGAGGATGCGGACCAGCATGTGGGCCGACGGAGTCACCGTCCCGCGCGCGTACGTGCTCAGTCTTGAGGCAGACGTACCGACGCGCTCGGCGAACTGCCCCGCGGTCAAGCCGGAGGCCTTAATCGCTCCGCGAACACGATCTGCAACCAGCGCACGCTCGCGAGCCTCGGCGTTGTCCCGTGCTCTATCGATAGCAAGCCGAAACAGGACCCTGACGCCATCGCGCGGGGCGTATTCCAGGTAGCGCTGGATCTTCCGGGACACCGGACCCCAGGGATCGGCCTTCAACTCGTCGAATACTGGGCGCCAATCTGGGACCAGCCCCTGCTCAATCCCCGTTACCAACGCCTCGTACGGCCAGGTGGCAACGGGATCGCTAGGTGAAGCGTCGACGTTACGAAAGTTCAGCGCCATCACTGTGCTCCTGCTAGAGCAAGGGACAATGCCTGGCATCGCGACACCACCGTCGACCATTCGTGCCATTGAGGATCGAGACCCTTGTACTCAGGCAACTCGTCGATGACATCGCTATCGCGCGGCCTGGGATCGGCAAGTTGGGTAACCAAGGCAGTGAGTACCGAGCCCGATTCCGCGGATCGATCCGTGTAGTGGTCATCGATCTTCCCAAGCACGGATACGGCTTGCTCGGTTCCGACTACATCCGCAAGACCCACTACGTCGAGATAGTCACGCACATAGTTGCGCTGAACAACCAGGTAGGCCTTCACGCGCAACATCTCCTCGACAGTGGGAACAACCACGCGGGTGTCGACATCAATCTCGAACTCTGTGGTCTCGAGCGGTTTCGAGCGTCGCAACTGTCGGAGGCCTGCCTCCACTCCGTCCAACGAGCCCAGAATGGTCATGGGTGGCTTGGATGCTCGGACCGATGTGGCCCAGCCGTCTGACGCTTCAACAGCGTCGAGGACTTGCTCATAGCGGTCGGCCAGGTCGGTCAAGACGTGGTCGTGATCAAAGGATTCACGATGGTGCGCGTAGAGGGCGGCAGCGGAGCCACCGACGAGGACGGCGTCGGGGACAAGTTCCTGGAGGCGGGCTGCCGAACGCAGAACTCGATCTATTGACTGACTCATAAGTCTATTTTATCAAATGTGATAAGTACTACGAGAAAGGTGGCCGGTCGTCGAACTTTATCGACGCTCGGCCAGCGGTGCGCCAGATGCGTGCGATTGAGTCCTTGTCCTCTTCGGCAATGAGGTTGCCCATAACGCGTAGCGCGATCGTCATGAGGAACTGCGAACGCATACCCACCGGTCCGAATGTGGTGAGGAAGCCGGGAACGGTCAGCAGCCCAGCAAGACGACGAGCGATGGAGAACGCGAGCCCGTACTTCTCGCGCAAGATCGTTGGCCAGACGGTCGAGAAATCCGTCGTCGACGGGTCCGTCAGAAGTTGCGCGGCGAGGTGGCCGGTCTCGAGCCCGTAATCAATGCCTTCGCCGTTGAGGGGGTTCACGCACCCGGCGGCGTCGCCTACGAGCATCCAGTTGGGCCCGGCAACACCACTAACTGCTCCGCCCATCGGCAGCATCGCCGACCATGTCGCGCGTAGTTCGCCGTCGAGTT
>WLWL01000245.1 GCA_012103605.1 Candidatus Nanopelagicales bacterium | reverse complement strand
AAGCACTCGAGCACAACAGTGCGGCGGGTCAACATCTCGTGGTCATCCAGGCGGCCGCCTGGGTGGAGACAGGAACGGTCGAGTTTCCCGAGGCGCCGGTGGACGACATGGGTACTGCAGTGTGGACCCTGCCCGGTACGGATGTCGACTACCGCGGTGCCCACCTCGCGCACCAAAAGATTCCCGCGATCGCAGTCGCGGATCTGCTCGAGTCGATTTGCTCCACGGGCACCGATGCCGCACCCGTCGACTTACTCCATATCGACGTTCAGGGAGTCGAGTTCGAGTTGCTTCAGGCCACGGCCGGGGCGGTGCAAGAGCACACGCGCCTGATGGCGGTCGGTACCCACAACCGCTGGAGCGAGGGGCAACTCCAATACTTCTTCCTGGAACGCGGCTGGGGGTTATTGATTGACTCCCCGTGCACGGCGCACTTCACCATGACGCACCCGACGCTGTCGGGTTTCACCGAACAAGACGGAATGCAGTTGTACGAGAATCCGTTCGTTCTGTAATCACCGCGTCACGTCGAACACCGATCAGTGCGGCGCTCACGAAGATGGCACTCGCCACGACGCCGACCCCGACCGTCACCGGCAGAGGTATCGACAGAAGTCCCGTCCACTCCAGGACCAGGTCGATATCGAAGAGCCCACGCTCATTACCCGCGGCGTACCGGTGGGCGTGCACCCACAGCGAGACGCTGGCCGCCGCTGCGATCCCCACTCCAATCACCCACGCCAGGACTCCCGGTAGCGGCAACCCTCCATCGGTCGAGCTCCCGAAAGGAACGCGAAGGCTGAGAGTAAGCACCAGCACCAGGATGAGCGGGAGCAGGTAGCGCGCCTGCACTACTTCGCCCACTCCCAGCCCTTCGCGTTGCAAGAACACCAGGGGCACGGCGGCGGTGGCCCCCAAAGAAACCAATAGCGCGATGCCTTTAGACCGTGGAACGTCCTGGAGTCCGCGAGCCATCAGTGCACCGACTGCCAGCAAACCGAAGACACCCACCAGGGGCGGCGGCACGGTGTCGTTCCATCCCAGTGCCATGCCTCCCACGACACCAATCAAGTACACGGGCAGATAGACGACGTTGGTCAAGAACAAGCCCAGCCCAGGTTCGGCACCACCCATACGACCACCGTCGTCACCGCCCGGGGTTCCGAACGTGGCGAACTGGACAAGGCCAATAGTGGCCAGCACCAACAGCACGACGAAGGAAATCCACGACGCTCGTGCCTTTGTCCAACCGGTGAGCACGAACACCACGATCACCACGACGGCGACGAATGCGGAGGCGTCGACGCGTGAGCCAATCGCCAGAGAAGCAGATAGGCAGGTGGCGACCGCGAGCAGCCATGTTTGTCGCGACCGCCACGAGGTTCGCTGCGCCAGGGCGAGGCCGAAAGCCCACAAAAAGATCAGACCCGTGACGGTCCAACTGCTTGGGTTGGTGGAGGGGATGATGAACAAGCCCAGCGGAACAAGGACAACGGCCGTGACGACGGTCACCGCAGAGCGAATGGCCGGCGTGAGAACAATCACTGCCAAGGACAGCAAAGCAACGAACACGATGGCGTTGAACAGCCGCATCATCAGGACCGAACGCTGCGGGTCGTCGCCGACGAAGACATTCATCACCCGGTAGAAAAACGACGGATACAGGCCTTGACGGTTGTTCACTCGCTGAGTCGGAACCAACGTTTCCGTCAAGCGTTCAGTGCACGCAGCGGTTACCGCAGGCTGAAACGCAAAGCACTCGTGAGCGAAGCCGACGGACTCAGGCACCGCGAGAGCCTGCGGTTCATCAGCGACAACTTCACACACCCCGGACCGTTCTCCACCGGCGCACCAGATGGACGACAGGTGGTAGTCGTCGTCCGGTGACGACCCCACGGGGCTCGTCACCGCCCAGGACCCGAAGACGACCAGTAGCGCGAGCGGGAGCACCACCCGCCACCACCGGAGCCATGTTCTTGTCTCCGCCA
>WLWL01000244.1 GCA_012103605.1 Candidatus Nanopelagicales bacterium | reverse complement strand
GGCTTCCCGATGGCTTAGCTCAGTCGGGATTCAAGCGCCTCACGTAGCTTCGGCTTCGGCCAACGTTTCAACGGCTCAACACCGACGGCAACGAGCGCTCCCGAAGCCCGGCGTCGATCGCGTCCCAAAATCCTTGACTAGCCAATGATTCGGCCCGCGGGCGCACCGCGGCAGCCGATTCCGCGAGGATTCCGGGCTCGGCAAGGGCCCGAGAGATCACGTCCGGTAGCGCATCGAGGTCACGAAAGTACCGATAGTCCACACCCGGTGAGAAGAATCTCGAGGTGCGATCGACGTCGTCGGTGACCACGACTGTGCCAGCGAGCATTCCTTCGATCACCCGAGTCTTCAGTTGCTGAACAGGTCTCGCGTTCGACTGTGAAAAGTTGATAGTCATCCGGCTTGCCGCCAGGGCACCCATGTAGTCGAGCCAGGATGGTTGATCGGCTGTGGTGCTTGCGTAGTCCCGCGCGTCATCCATGCGATGGGGGTTGAGTGCAACATCAACACCGCGCTTGCGGAGCTTCTCCAGTGCGTCAACTCGATGCGGGTACAAGACACCGATGAAGGAAACGTCCCATTGCTGCTCGATGCCGGCACACCTCTGCCGAATGAGGTCCATCGATACGGTCGACATCGGCATATTCACCGGACCCACCTCGGGGCGTCCGCGAAGCATCGAGCCATCCATCGGCATGCAGATGTCCACCACCATAAATCGAGGTGACATCCGTGCAAGCCGCCTGCTTTGAGCGTTGATCCAGTAGTAGGCCGAATCGAACATCACGCCCAGGAGAACTCCGTCCCAGGACCGCAACAGCTCAGCCCAGGTAATGTCCCAATGCCACGTTGTTGACTCACTCGACGGATCGGACTCGATGTGCGTGATGATGTGGGTCGCGCCCACCTCGTTCGCCATCGACACGAGACGAGGGCTCCAAGATTCCCACGGCTCACCGCGATCCACATCCAGGAAACTGACCCGATCAGCCCCCAAAATCTCCACGGCTGTCTGCCATGCCTCGAAGTAGAAGTTTCGTGTCCCTGGTCGCCAGGAATCGAAAACTGGACCCTCCTGGGGGACCACTAGCACGTGCACACCGCGATCGAGGCTGGCTAGCGGCGAATTCCTCAAGCGCGTGGACGGGAACTGCCTGTCTCGTTGTCGATTCCATATCCGCTCGTCAAGCCCCGGATAAACCTTGGAGGCCAAGCCACCAACCTGCGAGCGCACACTCATTCCGGCTGGGCCTCGAACAAGGGTTGCCCAATAGCCCACTCGGGCCGATAGCGATCCAAGAGAGACTCCAGTGATTCCAGCCCCACAACTTCGTTACTGTCATTCAACAAGATCACCTGGCGGGTGAGCAGATCCCGCGGCATGTTCCGCAGATTGGGCCACTCGTTGGTCCACGCATCCTCGTTGTTCAGCCATTCGCGGCGCAACCAATCCACAACCGGTTGCCCCTCTGAGTCCTTTCCTGCCAAACCCATGAGTATCCGCGAACACGAATAGGTCAACTGTCCATCTGGTCCAGCAGCGGGTTCGGTGGCACCCGGAGGGAAGTAGATGCAAGCCACCGGATTGGAGGCAATCGGCTGATCGGCGACTGCACGAACTTCTGCGGGCCACCAGTAGCCCTTTCTGTCTTCCCCGAAAGTCTCGTACGTCTCGCGCCAGCTCTCCGGAGCGACCCGAATCATTGCGCGGGGGAGAACTCCGTCGACGACCAAGAGGAAGATCACGGCGGCAAAGGCAACGACGGTGAGAGGGGAGGTCGCCGCTCTCCGACCGCTCAGACGCGGAAACAATTCACCCAGAGGCGCTAGTGCCACCGGCAATGTCACCGCGAGCCCGGCGGCCGTGGTGAGCATGATCGTTTTGACGGCTCCGTAGTTGGGGCCACTGCCTGCGTACCAGGTGCCGAAGGTGGCGATCGCAATTCCGTATCCGAGCAGAAGTGCCATGGGAGCGACCGGCACGTAGC
>WLWL01000243.1 GCA_012103605.1 Candidatus Nanopelagicales bacterium | reverse complement strand
GTCTGCTCGTCCCCGATGCTTTCCCGCGTGCCACCGTGTGGTCCACGTTTGGTAGCGGCTACCTCTTCATCCCTTTGATCTTGCCGCCGCTCGCGTTGTGGTGGTTGCGGCGCACCGAGTAGCAGCGCTTAACTGGCACCTGTCGTCGAGACAAGGGATGCGATGTGCTCGGGAAATATCCCGCAGCATCCGCCGATGATGCTCGCGCCCTGCTGACGCCAATCATGAGCTTTACGAGCGAAGGAATCCGGCGTCAGCATCTCGTCGTACTCCCGGTACGTCGGAACGGAATCGTCGTCGGTGGCACTTGCACGAAACTCATCACTGAAGCCGTTGGCGTACACCCCGATCGTCAGATCGGGTGCAGCCTGCACAAGAAGGGGGAGAGCGAATGTGATGGCTTCCGAGCTGCTGCAGTTGAGCAGTACTGCCTCGACGTTCCTGAACTCAGCGATTGCCGCGACGCCCTCCGCGATCGCCTCCCCGCTCCTAAGACATCCAACATCGACCTCGGACACAGTGAAGGAAACCCACACCGGGAGCCCCGCCGCATCGGCTGCCTCGGCAGCTGCAAAGGCCTCGACGGTGGAGTGCATGGTCTCGCATAACAGGACGTCCGATGACGGAGCGACGGAATCGACAATCATTCGATAGGTGCTCGACAGTTCGTCAAAGTCCCCAACGCGATCCGGTCGATAGCTCTCGTGGAGGGGCGGCAAGCAGCCGGCAACGAGAGGGCGCGCACGCGATAACCCCTCCGATACAGCGATATCGCGTGCTCTCGCAGCAAGCGCGCCACCCGCCTGGATGAGCTCCACTACGTCGTCGGGAGAACCACCACCGTCGGTCGCAAGAGCAGCGGGCACACAGGCGTAGGTATTGGTTGTGATGACGTCGGCGCCGGCACGCAGGAACTGAAGGTGAGATTGGAGAACGATGTCGGGAGAGTCACGGTTCGCTCGTGCAACGCCGCGGAAGCGTTCCATGGTGCCGATGGGTCCGGAGATCTCGACACCATTGCGGCGCAGGAGGTGTCCCATCCCCCCGTCGAGAATCACAACGACACCGTCCCGTCGATAACTGTCACCGTTCTTCCCCCGACCCACACGTCGTCGTGGAGCCGTTCGACGGAAACTAGTCCACGGCGACCGAGTGCGCGACCTTGAAGTGCGGTGTAGGAATCCGGTGCAAGCCCCGCACCGATGAGCCACTGGCCGAGCGCTGCGTTGAGCGACCCGGTAACCGGATCCTCGGTGATCCCTTGGTTGCCGGGAAAGAATGCCCGCACTTCAAAGTCAGTTTCTTGTTCCGAACTCGGTGCGATGAGTCCGACGTCAGCGTGTGCCAGGAGTTCTGGGTTGGGAGATACAGAATGCAGATCCTCGGTGGAGCGCAGGAGAAGGCCGCGCCAGCCGGGCCCGTTGTCGCACCACTGGTGGTCGACCACGGCATCCGGGGACAAATCGAGCCCACGAACAGTTTCGTCCAGGAGGTCGTCTTCGAGGGGTCCGGTGCGATTGCGCGGTGGCGCTGCGAAACTCAAAGCAGCGTCCGCTGTGCGCCGTATCCGCACCAGACCGGCCCCGCACTCTTGCACGATGTGGTCATCGGCCGGCTCACCCCCGGCCTCCAACCATGCATGGCAGGTTCCCAAGGTCGGGTGACCAGCGAAGGGGAGTTCGCGTCCGGGGCAGAAGATCCGCACGGCGTAGTCGGCTGTTGGATCCGTTGCCGGCACGATGAAGGTGGCCTCGGACAGGTTCGTCCACTCGGCGAAAGCGTGCATCTGCTGCGTCGTCAACCCTGCTCCGTCGAGTACGACGGCGACGGGATTACCGAGAGTTGGCTCAGCGGTGAATACGTCTACTTGCGCGAAGGGACGAGGAGCAATCATGCGAAGCAGACGTGATCAGTTGTGCTGGGTCGACGCATCGGATCCGTGGCGTTGCGCCAGCGCTCGCTTCGTTGCCCAGGCGAAGACCCGAATGGTGA
>WLWL01000242.1 GCA_012103605.1 Candidatus Nanopelagicales bacterium | reverse complement strand
AAGACGACGTGGACACCAGCGGTGACGACTTCCCGGAGGCAGACGCGTTGATCGTTCTGGGTTCCCTGGACAGCGTCGCCACCGGTCATTGCGCCGTCTGGGCACCAGACGAAATGGATCGCATCCGGCGGTGGATCGGTGAGGATCGCCCGTATCTCGGCGTGTGCTTCGGAGCGCAAATTCTCGCAACGACCCTCGGCGGAGAGGTGAAGCGCCGGTCCACCTTCTACCGAGCCGTCGACACGGTTCCATGGATGGGCGAATCCTCTCGCGGACCGTGGGTTCTGTGGCACGAGGACGCGATCATCTCGCCGGGTTCGGCGGAAGTTGTCAGTGAACTCCCTCATGCAGTGATTACGCTCCGCTCCGGAAATGCCTGGGGTGTGCAAGCACACATCGAGTTGGATGCACCAGCACTGGAACGCCTCGCGCAGGCGGTGGACGCGCCTGAGGAGACCTCGCGTCCGTTGATCAACCTCCTGCGCGAGGACGCCGCTGGAGTCAAAGCCGCAACCTTCGAGTTTCTCGACCGTGCTCTTTCATCTCCTTCGACACAGGCGCCCCCGTCGCAAGAAGCGGCGTCGTAGGGAACGGCATCGCACGTGCGCGGGTTCGTGGGTTCGTGGGTTCGCGGGTTCGCAGCTTCTCGCGGTGCAGCATTGTCCGTCTGTGAGACGCATGACCGTCTGGAGCGCTAGCGTGACGGGTACACCGACGACAGGAGACCTGCTGTGAAAATGATCATGAATGTGGAAATCACCCAGGGGTACGCCAAATGGGTCGAGTTGTTCCGCTCAACCGATGACGTTCGGGCGAAGTACGGCATCACCGTTCTTGCGTACGGCCACGATAAGGATGACGAGTCGCGGATCTACCAGGTGTTGGAGATCGAGTCGATGGAGCGGATGCAAGAGGCGATGGCTGACCCGGAGCTTCAGCGGATTCGTACCGAGGCTGGCGTCAATCTGGATTCACAGCAGGTCGTCTTCCTAGTCGAATAGAACTCCACGCCCGCGACGATGCCCCTTCGTGAAGCATTCCCTCGCTACAGTGACGTAGGGCGGGCACGGTGACCGATCACGACAACCTGGACGATGTGAACGACTCGTCTGCGGGCGAGCCTTCTTCACTTGAGCCTCCCGTGGTCGGACCCTCCGCTTCGTCGCCCTCTGTCATGGCATTGGCGGGCGCGATCACGGGTGCGTTAGGTGTCGTCCTGGCGGTGCTACCGGTGCTCGCGATGCTGTGGGTTTGGTTGGCTCTCTGATGTGGATCATCGCGTGGATACTCGTCGCGGTCCTTGCCGTTCTCGCTGTTGTCTTTCTGGTCTCCGGCATCGTCCTGTCGACTATCGCGCTCGTCAACGCGCGCCGGGACCCGCGCGATGTCGTGTCCTTTCGGATGAGCCTCATCACCCTTGTCGTCTCCGCGGTGACGCTGCTCATCGGCTTGGGCACCTACGCGGCGTTCTACGACGAATTCTGACGAAGCCCCGGGCGGAGGTTAGTTTGCGAATGCACGGGTGAGTTCGCTGACAGCCTCGGCGACGACTCCGGTATCGGAGGCTGGCATACCGTCGGCTGCGCGTCCTCCGCAGAAACCCACCAGCGTCGGGATTCCGGTGTTCGCGGACACGTCGTACCACTCCGACCATCGCGCTCCGACCAGTCCGATCCCCGGCGCCGTGATTCCCGACGCTGTCCACCACGGTTCGTCGAACCGCAACACGACCCGCTCGAGGCTTCCTGTGCGAAGTTGGGTGATGCCGCGCCTGCTGGCTTTCGGCAGGCCGGATACGCGGACCACGCCTGACTTCAGAACCGGATGCGGGAGAGCGACCACGGCGATGTCCGCTCGATGTGACGTTCCGTCGGTTTCGAGCACCACCACGCCTCGCTTTCCCGCCGACACCGAAGCCACCGGGCTCTCCAGTCGCACATCCAGCGACGCGGCGAGGTGTTCGGGTGCACGCTGGAAGCCTCCGAGAACGAACGCGTC
>WLWL01000241.1 GCA_012103605.1 Candidatus Nanopelagicales bacterium | reverse complement strand
CTTCGCCCGTTAGGGATCCGGCGATGGCAGGCGGTGCCCAAGAGGCGTCAACGGTCGCTGCCCTGCGTGCGAGACCGAGCCAGAACCGCGGCGATAACGAGAATCACGAGCGCCGCCAGTCCCACCGTGATGGGTGAGGACAGGTAGTCCACGGACACACCCCACAGCAACATGCCGATGGGTGAGACAACAGTGCCGATAAGAACGAGCACCGCCACCCCGGAAATCTCCTTACCCGGTGGACTCGCGTCGGCGGCGGCCCCGATCGTCAGGGCGCGCGCGGTGAAGCGACTGGCTCCGAGCCCAACGCCGATGAGCGTCCATACGACGAGATCGACGCTGATGACCGACACCATGGTGCTAACGGCGAACGCGATCATGAAGCCGCTCGCCCAGATAAACGCTCGAATGGCACCGAAGAATTGCGACTCCTTGCTCAAAGTCCGCTGCACGAGGGTCGGCACGAAGAACCGTCCCGCTGCGACGCCGGCGAGCATCAATCCCGCCCCGGAAGGAAGGGGGGACGTGTCAAGGTCGTTGAGAATCGGAACGAGCATGGTGAACAGGGGCAAAAGGCAGATCATCAGACTCGCGGTCAGAAAGCAGACCCGACGGAGTTGAGGCCTGGACCGCAGCAAGTCCAGCAGATCCCGAGCGGAGTTCTGCGTGGTCGGTTGATCGTGGTCTGGTTGTGCCGGTGGACGGGCGAGAAGAAACACCGCGAAGGGAATGGTCAGCAGGCCGTTGGCAAAAATCCCTACGCCAGGGTCCGTGGCGTGAATGAGTACTCCGCCGAGCGATGCACCCAGCATCGCCCCGACGCCGGCAGCAATACTCCGTCGAGCCATCGACACCGTGAGAGATGTCTGAGAAAGGTAGGCGTGTGTCACCAAAGGAGACACGACCGTCGTCACGCCGAAGAGCACTCCGAAAAGTGGAGCGGCCAGCCACATCACCAGAAGGCTCTCGCTCGTGAGGATTTCCACAACGCCGACGATTGACCACGACACGGCAACGCCTACTTGTGCTGTCGAGAATACTCGCAGTCGTCCCCAGCGATGCGTGATCCGTCCCACGCACGCCGTAGAGAGCGCTGCGAACGCCAGCAAGATGGCGAGGTAGATGCCGGTCTCCACTCCGCCGTTGCCGCTGGCGGCGTAGGTGGTGGCCGACGTGGCGCCGAGTTGACCGACCAGGGTGCCGGCAATCGCGAAACCGCTGACGATCAGATAGCTCATTGACAACGGGATGGACCGTCGTTGCGCCACATCGCAAATTATGGCCCCCGAACGGGCGGTGAGGTGGTGGGCGACAGAGCAATGCTCGACGGGCCCCTCACCGGAGGCTTGTCGGTGAGGGACCCGTCGTCGAAGGAAATGAAATGAGGCGAAGGAAGAGTCCCTCAGGTCGGTGACGTCACGATTGCCCGGACGTGAACAGCGTGTTTCGACTTTCGTGAAAGGGTGAAAGCGCGCAGCAGGCAGGAGTTACGGGCTCGTGGACACCGAGCAGATCGGCCCGTCGCCAGTGGTCAAGCGCTGCTGCCGATCATCGAAGCCACCCCCAGTGATGATCGCCGTGCAACTAGCGCCCTCACCGTCGATATCCCGCACGTTGATCTCGTAGGTCGCCGCGACCTCGGGGTCCACCTCGAAGCGAACGGACTTGCGTCCGGCCAGCGCCTCGAAGACATCGGTTCCGCCTTCGGCGTTGCTGAGGCGGTAATCGCACGTGCCGGTCTCGCACGAGCCGACGAGAGAAACAAAAACCCCGGCCGAATCCGAGGCATCGTCTTGCTGACCGGACGAATCGCCAGACGCCTCGCCGGGCGTCTCGGCCGCCGTCTCACTGACAGCTATTTCGGTGTCAGTTTTGGAAGCCGTCTCGTCTGAACTGCTGCAGCCGGTGAGGACGAGCAGGATCGCCGGAACGGTCAGGATCACCGGCAACAGGCGCATGGCGTCAGATTAACGGTGTTGCCGACCGACGCTCGGTCGAGTGTCG
>WLWL01000240.1 GCA_012103605.1 Candidatus Nanopelagicales bacterium | reverse complement strand
CCGAGCTCGACGACGTGCCACCGAACATTCGCGAGACTTTTGCGGGCACCACGGGCCTGGCGCTGAAGGCCGAGTGCTCGTTGTCGAAGTTGTTGTGGCTGCAAGCGCAGGGATTCACCATCAACACGGGCGACGTGTGGCTGAATGCGCAGGAGTTCCTCGGTTTTCGTCTCACTGGAACCCGTGCCACCGAGCCGTCATTGGCATCGCGTACTGCCTTGTGGGATCAAGACGGTCGACCGTGGACTCAAGCGCTGGACCTCATCGGGGCATCGGAGGACTTCATTCCGCCCTTTGTTGCGGCGGGAACCAGCCTGGGGGTTGTCGGGGATGGGTGGCCGGAGATCATGCAGGGAGCTGTCGTCACGGTCACCGGGCACGATCATCTGGTCGCTGCGATCGGCTCGGGTGCGGTCGGATCCAATCAATTGTTCAACTCCTGCGGGACAGCAGACGTCCTCGTGCGCAGCGTTCCCTGGGTGATCGATGCAGACTCGCGCGCACAACTGGTGGCCGGTGGACTGTCGGTGGGGCGTCACGCCCTCGGTGGTTATACAGCCGTGCTTGGTGCAACCAGATTCGGGTTGGTGATGGAGCGCGTCATGGCGATGTTGGGTGTCCACGACCATGCGCAACGTGCCCGCCTGGTGGACGCGTGGCGGAACGAGGGATCAGGGAACGATGTTGTCAGCGTGAGCGAGCCCGGCGGATGGGTCAACGAAGTTCGCGTTTCGCTCCACGACGCCTGCACGCCCGACCAGGTTGTCGCTGCGGCTATCGACTACGGAATCCACTCCATGCGTGGCTGCGTGGAGACCATGACATCTGTCACCGGCCCATCCGATCACGTCATCGCCGGGGGCGGCTGGGCGCAACTCGATGGGGTTCTGCGCGCCAAAGGCAGCCTGCTGGCGGACCTGTCTCGCAGCACCGTCACGCAGCCGGGCGTTCGGGGCGCGGCAGCCTTTGCCGGCATCGCCGCCGGGATGACCGATGAAGAGCTCACTCGCGAACTTGCGAGCCATGTCCAACCACCGGGACAGCACCCACAACAAGAGAAACAAAAGGAGACCGTTTCGTGAAGACCTTGGCAGATATCGCAGATGACAACGGCACGTTCGCGATCATCGCGATGGACCAGCGCAACACCTTGCGGCGGATGTTCGACGCCGTGGGCGAGGAGGCGACGCCCGAGGTGATGGCCCAGGCCAAAGTCGATGTCGCTGCCAACCTCTCACCCGGTGCGACCGGGTTGCTGCTGGATCCGGATTTCGGTGTTCCGGCGGTGCGGGAATCAGGCCAGTTGGCGGTGACCTGTGGGTTGCTGGTGGCCGCTGAGCCATCCGATCGCGGGAACTACAACGGAGAACCGCGCGCCCATCGCATAGAAGAACAGAACGGCCGCTGGGTTCTCGACCAAGGCGGTGATGCGGTGAAGTTTCTCGTCCAGGTGAATGCTCTTCGCCAGGCAGCACCAGGTGAACCCGATCTTGTCGCCGAAGCGCTGGACGTTGTTCGCGCCGTGGTGGCCGACTGTAAGGCCGCAGGCATCCCTAGTGTGATCGAGAACTTGGTCTACCCGCTGCCGGGTGAGGAGCCCTTGGCGGGTGAGGTGAAGTCCGAGGCGATCGTCCAATCGGCCATCGCGCTGTCCGAACTGGGGATGGACTTGCTGAAGTTGGAGTACCCAGGCAGCCCCCAGGCATGTCGACAGCTGGCCGACTCGATCAATGTCCCGTGGGCGGTTCTAAGCGCCGGGGTGGACTTTGAGGAATTCACCGAAGTTCTCCGCATCTCCTGCGACGAGGGAGGAGCCTCTGGTTTCATTGCCGGACGCGCGCTGTGGAAAGAGTCCATCGGAATGAGCGCGAGCGAACGCGCCAAATTCTTCACTGAGCAGTCGGCGCCTCGTTTGGACGCATGCCGTGAGGCGATTAGTGGACGGGCCACGCCATGGATGAACGCGACGACGGGAGCGAGGTAGGTATGCCGCTATTGGAGGCACGAGGC
>WLWL01000048.1 GCA_012103605.1 Candidatus Nanopelagicales bacterium | reverse complement strand
CTCCTATTTCCAGGCACGCCACCCGGAATCTCCTTTCGCGGTCGGGATAGATCGAGGTCTGATCGGTCGAGAGATTCCGGGGGCGTGGGAGCCCGTTGCAACCTTCCCCGGTGCACCCGATGAAGGCAGTTCAACTCAGCGGGCCATCGAAGTCTCGGTGCCGCCGGGCTCGTGCCCCGCCGCAGGTGGATTCGGCATCGTCGCGCAGGACGGAGTCATCGTTGGCTCCATCGCATGGGGGCCGGAGCAAGACGGATCGGTGACAGGTTGGGGAGTTGTTCCGGAGGTAGGTGAGGGGGATTACCTCATCTTTTGCGAAGCTGCGCTGTAGGTCCTGCTGTCCGTTGGTGTTTCCTTCACCGGCGTTCCCGTACGGCTCGATGACAGTGACGCAGAGCGCAGCGTTGACAAGGTCTGCAACTATCGATTCGTTCTAGGGTTGCTCCATGACGCGCCTTGGCCTCGATCGACTTCAATTCGTTTTCGCGGTCGTCAATGCCGTCGCGGCCGTTGTGACGGGTTTCCTGATCGTTGTCGATGATCGAACGATCCTCGGTGAACCCCTGTGGATGAAGCCCTTCAAGTTCTTCATCTCCGCCGCGTTGTTGTCGCTGAGCCTTTCCTACCTCGTCCCGCGCATCAGCAAAGCTCCTCGGACCACGCGAATCGCCAGCATCACCATCGTCGTGTGCCTCACCGTCGAACTTGTGTTGATCACCTCGGCCGCGGCTGCCGAAACGACGAGTCACTTCAACGTAAGTTCACCGGCGGCAACGGCGGTATGGAGTGCGATGGCGTGGTTCATCACCGTCTTGTGGTTCGCAACCATGGTGCTCACCGTGATGTTCATCCGCAGTCCCGGTGTCGATCAGGTCATGAAGCGCGCATTCACCTGGGGCCTCGTCGTATCCATCGCCGGTATGGGTGTTGCCTTTTTGATGACGGGTCCCACGGCGGAACAACTTGCTGACTTCCAAGGAGTCGCCGGAGCACACACCGTCGGATCAGAGGATGGCGGCCCTGGTATCCCTCTGTTCGGATGGTCGACCGTCGCGGGAGATCTACGTGTCCCGCACTTCGTCGGGCTTCACGCCTTGCAATTGATCCCGCTCGCGGTCTTCTTCCTCCGGACGAAGATTTCCGTCACAGGAGTGGACTTCATCGGCCTTGGCTACCTGATCGTGGTCGGATTGCTCACCGCGCAGGCGCTGGCCGGGCAGTCGGTTGTAGCGCCGTCACCAGCATTCGCCCTGGGAATCATCGCGGCGATCGCTGTACCGCTGACCGCCGCTGTGATTCGTGGCCCGCGGGCTGAGGCCGACGTCGAGAGTGAGCGGCCCGCGCCCTCGTAAATCTGCCGTACTGAGAGGCGCTAGATCCAGGTGGGCAGCCACATGCGCGCTCGCCAGGCGTCGTAGGTGATCACTTCTGCCGACCAGATCGGATAGAACCACCACGCTGCCAGCACGACCGCGAGGACGTAACCACCGATCAGCAACGCGGGAACCCAGCGTGGCCGGTTCCGCAGCCCCCGCGCGATGGCCCCGAGGGTGAGTGTCACGGCCATCACCACGAAAGGCACATACACGACGGTGTAGAACGTGAAGATCGTGCGGTCGAGGTAAAGCATCCATGGCAACCAGCCGGCAGCAATGCCGACGATGACGGCACCGGAGCGCCAGTCCTTCGCGGCTATCCACCGCCACAGTTGATACGGAACAGCCAACACGGCAGCCCACCAGATGATCGGATTTCCGACGGCAAGCACGGTGGACGAGCAGCTATCGGCGCCGCACCCGTCCGGTGATTCGTAGTAGAACGAGGTTGGCCGGGTCATGAACGGCCACGACAGCGGACTGCTGGCGTAGTTGTGTTCGGCGTCGAGGTTGGTGTGGAAATTCCACATCTCCGAGTGGTAGTGCCACAGGGATCGAAGCGGATCGGGTACGACGGAGGCTCCTTGACCGGCTGCCCAGGTCCGGCTCCACCCGGTGTCGGTGGCGAACCAGCCCGTCCAGGTGAGTAGGTAGACCCCGATGCCGATGACCAGAGTCGAGGCGGCCGCGAGGGGAAGATCACGTGCAAAGGCGGCGGACCACGGGTGGTCCACCCCGATCGCCCGTCGTGCCAGCGCGTCCCAGACCAGCGACATTGCCATGAAGGCCGCGAGAAACCAGATCCCGGACCACTTGGTGCCGCAGGCCAGCCCGAACGTGACGATCGCGGCGATGCGCCACGGCCGCCAGCCGAGAAACGGACCGAGACCGGCGGCCACCCGATCCGCGCCGTGTCGGCGCACGTCGTCGGCCAGGCGTTGTCGCGTTCGGTGGCGGTCCACGAGAAGCAAGCCGAATCCGGCGAGAACCCAGAATCCGAGAACAAGATCCAGCAGCGCCGTGCGACTCAGGACGATGTGGATGCCATCCAAAGCAAGCAGAAGACCGGCGATGGTGCCGAGGGCGTCCGAGCGAGTGAGACGCCGCACGATCCGTGCCGTCATCACCACGGCGGCTATTCCCAGGATCGCGATCGCGATGCGCCAGCCGAAAGGGTCGACCCCGAAGAGGTACTCGCCGGCGGCGATCACCCACTTACCGACCGGTGGGTGGACGACGAAACCGGGCTCTCCGCTGAACGCTTCGACGACGCGCCAATTGTCGCCGGCCTGCATCATCAACTCTTTGTGATCGTCGACCTCGTCTATCTCGACACCGAAGCGCAGGTAGGACCAGGCATCTTTCGCGTAATACGTCTCGTCGAAGACAACTGCGTTGGGCTCACCCAGCCGCGGCAATCGAGTCACGGCGGCCACGGCACCAACAGAGAGCGGCCCTAGCCAGCCCCGCCAGCCGTGCGAAGGGAGGGCCGGGGCCAGACGATCGGGAAGCGTCGCCGAACTGCGATCCGGAGCAGCGGTCACGGTCGACACCCCCACATCGTAGGTGCGACAGGATGGGCCAGTGACCGATCACTCGCCTCGTGGCTTGATCATGCTCGCGGCAACTCCGGTTGGTAACGCCGGCGATGCATCCACCCGACTCGTGGACGCCTTGGTGACAAGCGATGTGATCGCAGCGGAAGACACCAGGCGCTTGCGTGCGTTGCTGTCTCGGCTCGATGTCGAGCCGAAGGGTCAGATCATGTCCTTCTACGAGGGGAATGAATCCGCGCGGGTGCCGGAGTTGATCGAGCGGGCCGCCGCGGGTGCTCGGGTGCTCGTGGTGACCGACGCCGGGATGCCGTCGATCAGTGACCCGGGCTTTCGTTTAGTGCGCGAAGCCCACGAGTCCGACGTCGACATTACGTGCCTGCCCGGCCCCTCCGCGGCTCTCGCGGCGCTGGTCCTGTCCGGACTGCCGGTCGCACGATTCGCTTTCGAAGGGTTTCTTCCACGAAAAGACGGTGACCGTCGCCGTCGTCTCGCGTCGTTGGCTACCGAAGAACGCACGATGGTCTTCTTTGAAGCACCGCATCGCCTCGACGCGAGCGTGCGAGATATGGCCGACGCTTTCGGGGTGGATCGCCGGGCTGCTGTGTGTCGGGAACTGACCAAGACCTACGAAGAGGTCAAGCGGGACAGCCTCGGGGAGCTTGCTCGGTGGGCCGAGGGTGAGGTCCGCGGGGAGATAACAATCGTGGTCGCCGGCGCCTCCGATGACGAGCGTCGCGACGCATCGGGTTTGGGAGATGACGAAGCGATAGCGGCGGCGGTGCGTGACCGAATGGACGCGGGAGCCTCGCGCAAAGAGGCCGCCGCCGAGGTTGCCGATCATGCGGGACTGTCCAAGAGGTACGTCTATGACGTCTCCTTGCGCACAGCGGACGACACCTAGGATCGGATCATGTCCGCGCGCGAGGGTGAATCGTTGTTGGGTGAGAAGGCGTATTACGTCACGACGCCCATCTACTACGTCAACGACGCCCCGCACATCGGCCACGCCTACACGACGACGGCCGGTGACGTTCTCACCCGTTGGCACCGGCAGCGCGGCGAGAAGGTGTGGTACCTCACCGGCGTCGATGAGCATGGAACCAAGGTGCAGCGGGCCGCCGAAGCGGGCGGTGTCACCCCGCAAGCGTGGGTCGACCGGCTCGTCGAGGAGTCCTGGTTGCCGGTTCTGGAGACCGTCGATGCTGCTAACGACGACTTCATCCGCACGACCGACGATCGACACGTGGCGCGGGTACAGAAATTCTGGGAAAGGGTTCGCGACAACGGTTTCGTGTATTCCGCCCCCTACGAGGGCCCCTACTGCGTCGGATGCGAGGAGTTCAAACTCCCCGGGGACCTCGTCGATGGGACCGGTGAGTACGAAGGGCAGCAGGTGTGCCCGGTGCACTCCCGACCGGTGGAGCAACTCCGGGAAGATAACTGGTTCTTCCAACTCTCTGCCTTCGCAGACCGCCTTATCGAGCACTACGAAGCCAACCCCGAAGCGGTCCGCCCGCAAAGCGCGTACAACGAGGTGATGGCTTTCCTTAAGGCAGGCCTGGTAGATATTTCGATGTCTCGGTCGAGCGTGGACTGGGGAATCCCTCTCCCCTGGGACGACACCCAGGTGGTGTACGTCTGGTTCGACGCATTGTTGAACTATGCCACCGCGACCGGGTACGGATCCGAAGCCGGAACCGACGACGCCGCCACCTTCGCCACCACATGGCCGGCGAACGTTCATCTGGTCGGCAAGGACATCCTGCGCTTCCACGCCGTGTACTGGCCGGCGATGCTTCTCGCGGCCGGTGAGCCATTGCCGTCGCAGGTTTTCGCTCATGGCTGGCTGCTGGTCGGGGGCGAGAAGATGAGCAAGTCCAAGCTCACCGGCATCGCACCCGAAGACATCATCGACCACTTCGGCTCGGACGCTTTCCGGTACTACTTCATGCGCGCCATCAATTTCGGCCAGGACGGCTCCTTCTCCTGGGAGGACATGTCTGCTCGGTACACCTCGGAGTTGGCGAACGGCCTGGGCAACCTGGCATCGCGATCGACGGCGATGGTGGGGAAGTACCGCGACGGTGTGCTTCCCGAGCCGGGCCCGCTGACCGCTGCCGAGGACGCCGTCGTCGATCGACTCGCATCGGCTACAGCTAACGCCGACGCGGCCATGGACGAACTCGACTTCTCCACCGCCATCGGAGAAATCCGCAGTGTGGTCGAGCTGGTCAACCAGTACGTCACCGAGGTCGAACCGTGGGTGCTCGCCAAAGACGACGCCAACGCTGAGCGTTTGGACACAGTCCTCTACACGATGTGTGAAGGACTGCGTGCCGTCGCCGTTCTCTACAACGCCGTGATGCCGAAGGCGATGGCGAGCTTGTGGTCGCAGTTAGGGGCAGGTGAGGCTCTCGGCGCCCTGGCTGCTCAACGGATAGCCGATGCTGGTCGCTGGGGTCAACTTCCTCCCGGGTCGACCATCACCAAGGGGGATGCTCTCTTTCCTCGCCTGCCGGACGAGCCGACGGAGTCCTAGGCATGGCTCGCGAGCTCGGCTGGCCGGATGCCCCGGATGCTCTTCCGCGACCCGTGATCGATTCACACACCCACCTCGACGTCCACGATCGTTCACTGCACGGCGATCAAGCCCCGGATGCAGAGGCATTACTGGCGTGGGCGGAGCGGGCCGGCGTGCCGAAGGTCGTGCAGATCGGTTGCGATGTCGAATCAGCCGAATGGTCGGTTCCGTTCGCTCGCCAACACCCGTCTGTGGCGGTGGGGGTGGCGTTGCATCCCAACGACGCCGCTCATATCGGTGTTCGTCAGGGGCGAGACGCCCTGGAAAAGGCCTGGGCCCGCATCGACGAGTTGGCCCGGGACCCTGTGGTGTGTGCGGTCGGTGAAACCGGTCTGGACTACTTCCGTACCCCCGAAAGCGAGGGTCAGGCGATCCAGCACGAGTCCTTTCGCTGGCACATCGACCTCGCAAGGGAACTCGACAAGACCCTGGTGATCCATGACCGCGATTCCCATGATGATGTCATCTCGGTACTCCTCGATCAGGGTGCGCCGGAGCGAGTTGTCTTCCATTGCTTCTCCGGTGATGCGGACATGGCGCGCGTATGCGCCGAGCACGGGTGGTTCATGTCTTTCGCCGGGGTCATCACCTTCGCCAGCGCGGAGGGATTACGCGAAGCGCTGCGGACGGTGCCGGATGATCTGCTGCTCGTGGAAACCGATGCGCCGTATCTCACGCCGAAACCGAACCGAGGGCGGGTCAACGCGACGTACCTCATGCCGTGGACGGTGCGACGCATGGCCGAGGAGCGAGGTGTCGACGTGGAGAAACTGTGCAACGACATCGTGGCGAACACGCATCGCGCGTTCGGCCATTGGTGAGCCGCGAGTTGTGAAGCGTAAAGCCCGAACGGTGAGTGGTGAACAGTGAGTAACGAACAGTGAGCCGACTCCTGGGCGCCGCCGATGTCCGCCGCATCGCTACCGAACTCGATATTCGCCCCACCAAGAAGTGGGGTCAGAACTTCGTCATCGACCCGAATACCGTCGAGCGGATCGTGCGGGTGGCGAACGTGTCGCGAGACGACGTCGTCGTGGAGGTAGGCCCGGGCCTGGGCAGTTTGACGTTGGCCCTGTTGCGGCCGGGTGCGCAGGTGGTCGCGGTCGAGATCGATGCACGGTTGGCCGACCGGTTGCCTGGAACGATCGGCGAATTCGACTCGGCGGCCATCGACCGACTCGCTGTTGTCAACGCCGATGCCTTGCAGGTGCATGACTTGCCGACTCCGCCGACGATGCTGGTGGCAAATCTCCCCTACAACGTTTCCGTCCCGGTGGTCCTGCACTTGCTCGCAGAGTTCGACAGCATTCACCGGGTCTTGGTGATGGTGCAGCGTGAGGTGGCTGATCGGCTATGTGCCGAGCCTGGTTCCCGGACGTACGGGGTGCCTAGCGTCAAGGCGCGATGGTTCGGTGACGTCGCGTACGCGGGCGACGTGTCTCGGACGGTGTTCTGGCCCGTCCCCAATGTCGACTCCGGCCTGGTGTCCTTGACGCGAACGGCCCCGCCCGCGGGGGTAACGCGCGACGAGGTCTTTTCTCTCATCGATGCGGCATTCGCGCAGCGACGCAAGCAATTGAAGTCCGCCCTTTCTGGCTGGCTCCCGGGCCGCGGCGTCGTGCAGGACGTTCTCGATGCGGCGGGTGTGGACCCGCGATCTCGGGGCGAGGAATTGAGCCTGGAGGATTTCTGTGCGATCGCGCGTGCGGCGAGGAGCGCGGGGTAGGCCGTAACCTGGCGCTGTGTCCGTCGTCGTTCGCGCACCCGCGAAGATCAACCTGCAGTTGAGCGTTGGTCCGCTGCGAGACGACGGTTACCACGAACTCGTCTCGGTCTTTCATGCTGTCTCGCTGGTCGACGTCATTACCGCCCAACGCGGCGAGGGCGTCCAGGTTTCCATGAGCGGCGAGGGGTCAGAGTCGCTGGCCACCGATGACGGCAACCTGGTGGTGCAAGCGATTCACGCGCTCGCGCAACACGCGCAGATCGATCCCCACGTGAGCATCCACGTGGAGAAGTCCATCCCCCTAGCCGGGGGAATGGCGGGCGGAAGCGCCGATGCGGCGGGAACGCTCGTTGCCTGCGATGCGTTATGGGGGACCGGATTATCTCGGGAGGAGCTTGCCGACATCGGTGCCCGGCTCGGATCGGATGTGCCCTTCGCGCTGTTCGGCGCGAACGCTATTGGTCGAGGTCGCGGCGAAGAGATCATGCCGGTGTTGGGTCAGGGACAGTTCCACTGGGTGTTCGCCCTGGCGGACGAAGGCTTGTCGACGCCGGCGGTCTATCGACAGTGCGACACGTTGCGTCAGGGAGAGCAGATCCGGCCGCCCGAGGTGTCCGATGCGCTGTTGCATGCGCTTCGCCAGGGAGACGCAAACGCGCTGGCCGCCGCGCTTCACAACGACCTTCAACCGGCCGCAATATCCCTGCGCCCCGCGCTGCGCAGTCTGCTCGAAGCCGGCGTCGAATATGGGGCGCTGGCCGGAGTCGTCTCCGGCAGCGGACCCACGTGTGCATTCCTGTGCCGCGACAGCGCGCACTCGATCGATGTGGCCGTTGCCATGACGGCGACGGGCATGTGCCGAACGGTGAAGCGCGCGACCGGACCGGCGCCCGGTGCTCGGGTGGTTACCCCGACGGGGTGAATTGCTGCATCAGGTCGCGAAGCAAGTCCGCGAGTTCTACCCGCTCAGCATCACTCAGTGACTCCAGCAAGAGTTGCTCGTGGGACAGCAGATCCGTGAAGGCTCCGTCGACGGCGAGGCGACCAGCGTCGGTGAGTTCCACACGCACCCCACGTCGGTCGGTCGGGTCGGGTTGACGCTGAACGAAGGTTCGCGCCTCGAGTCGGTCGATGCGATTGGTCATGGTTCCGCTGGTGACCATGGTTTGGGTCGCCAATTGCCCCGGGGACAAGGCGTAGGGAGTGCCCGAGCGCCGCAGCGCCGCGAGCACGTCGAACTCCCACCCTTCGAGGTCGTGTTGGGCGAAGGCCGACGTCCGCGCCTGGTCAAGGTGTCGGGCCAATCGAGTGACACGGGATAGGACGCTCAGCGGGCGGACGTCCAGATCGGGACGTTCGCGATTCCACGCTTCGACGATGCCGTCGACGTCATCCATGCCGCCATGCTAGATCAAGACTCTTGACGTCGAGATTCTTGATGGTCTACTTCTTTTTCCGCTTGCGGCCTTTGTCTACCGTGCGCAGCGCGGGCTTGGGCTCCATGTGCTCGAGGCCGTTCCATGCGAGGTTGACCAGGTGGGCGACAACGTCGTCCTTCCCGGGTTTGCGAACATCGAGCCACCATTGCCCGGTGAGCGCCACCATGCCCACGAGAGCCTGGGAGTACACGGCCGCGTACTTGGTGCTGATGTCGTGGCTATCGAATTCGCGCGCCAAGAGGTGTTCGACCTGTGCGGCAATGTCGACGATCAAGCTGGCAAAGGAACCGCTGGACTGCGAGACCGGAGAGTCTCGAACCAGAATGCGGAAGCCTTCGGGGTTGTCGTCGATGTAATCGAACAACGCCATGCCTGCCTGTTCGAGGAGGGCGCGGGCGGTGCCCGCGGTGAGCGCGTCGGAGATGGACGCCAGGAGATCGTTCATCTCGCGGTCGACGAGTACCGCGTATAACCCTTCCTTGCCACCGAAGTGCTCGTAGACGACGGGCTTGGACACACCGGCTTTCGCCGCGATCTCTTCGACGCTGACCACCTCGAAGCCTTTGTCCGCGAACAGAGTCCGTCCGACATCCAGGAGTTGCTCGCGACGCTCTTGGCCGGTCATGCGCACCTTGGAGCCCTTGCCCGAGGGCGCGCGTTTGCGGCTTTGCGTTCGCGTCGATCTCGGCTGTCGCGTCGCCGCTCGCCCCGACGCCGAACTCAGTTCGACGACGGTGTTGTCTAAGGAGTCACCCTCAGCGACGTCCTCGGAACGATCGGCTGGCTGTGGTGTCACGCGGTGGTGCTAGATGCGCTCGCCGCATCTGCTGTCGCCGACGGCTGGTAGCCGCGGATGCGGGGTGCCATTGACGGATCGATGAGCTTCTTAGCAAGACGCTCGGGCTTGGGCCAGCGCACGTCGTGCGCGAGATTCACGCGCTCGAGCATGCGAATGACTCCGGCGCTCGGATCGATCTGACCCCTGAGCACTCCATGGCGAGCGCACGTCGGGTCTACGTGGTGCAGGTTGTGCCAGGACTCGCCGAAGGAGGGAATCGCCAGCCAATTCACATTGCTGGAGAGGTCGCGGCTTTTGAAGGGACGCTTGCCGAACACGTGGCAGATCGAGTTGATCGACCACGTCACGTGGTGCACGAATGCGACGCGAACAACGCCGCCCCAGAACATGCCCGTCAAGAACCCGAGCCACGACCACGTGATCAGGCCGCCGATGATGCCGGGCAATAGGAACGTCATGACGACGATGATGGGAAAGGCGTTATTGATGCGCTGCAGGTCCTTGTCGTCGCGGATGTCCGGCGCGTACTGATCGACAGTGGCCTGCTCTTCGGAGAAGAGCCATCCCATGTGGGCGAACACCAATCCCTTGCCAATGGCTTTGCGGGAGGTTCCGAACCGCCACGGTGAATGCGGGTCGCCAATTTCATCGGAGAATTTGTGGTGCTTGCGGTGGTCGGCCACCCACTGGTTGATCGAACCCTGGAGCGCGTATGAGCCCATGAGCGCGAGGGCGATCTTGACTGGACGGGGTGCCTTGAAGGAGCCGTGGGTGAAAAAGCGGTGGTAGCCGACGGTGATCCCCAAACCGGTGAGCGCCCAGAAGCCGAGAAGCAAGCCGATGTCAACCCAGGACACCAGGCCCCAGTAGATCATCGGGATAACGCCGAGCAGAGCGAGCGTCGGTCCGACGACGAAGATCCCGATGGTGATCTTCATGGGGGTGCTGAGGAAGATCGCGTCGCCGTCGTCGACCTTCTCAAAATCCTGGACAAGCGCCATGGGGAACCCTTCGTACGTGGTGGAGGCCGTTCCACGCGAGGCCGCGTGGCCGAACCTACGGTTGCGTAACTTACGGTACCGTAACCGTCGGAATCCGGCCATCCGAGGCTCCCCGCCGGCGGGTCTTAGGGTTGAGCCCGCACCAGGACATCTCCCTGATCCCCGGTCGTCTAGTGGCAGGACAGCGGACTTTGAATCCGTCAACGGAGGTTCGAATCCTCCCCGGGGAGCCCCATCCACCCATCAATAGGCGCCGTACTCGCCGCCTCCGCTCGATCCGAGAAATTCACCGACCAGGCGATCGCGCTCGAATAGTCGAACGGTTCCACGAGCGGTACCGCCGTTCCACAGCGAGTGATGGTTCTTGACGCCATCGGGGTTCTCGTAGTTCATCCACAACATTTCTTCCGTGGGGCACCAGAAGTCGATCTCGATGCGGTGGGTGAAGGTCTTTGCCGAGATGCGCCACTGAACCTTGTCCGACTCGACGGTGCACTCGAAGGATTGTCGGGACCCGGTCCAGAACTTGGAGAAGTTGAATTCGAATAGTTCGCCGCGCAGGAAGAAGGCGATCAGCAACTTGCTGGACAGTCGTCGTCCGAACAGAACCGGAGTGCCGCCGCCGACGTCCAGACACGTCAAGGGCAGGGCCTCACCCGAGGCTGCATCCACGAATTGTGCGCAGTTCAACCACACCCACGGGTTGGTGTAGTCCTGACCCCAGTTCTTGTCCTGGTACCCGCTGCTGGTCTCTGGATCCACGATGAAGCATCGACCGTTGAAATTGATCTCGCCGGAGTATTCGGTCTTGATTCCGGCGACGTGCCAGAACATCTGGAAGGCCCTGGTTGCCCGAAAGAGTGCATCGGCGCCGTAACCGACGGAGTAGGCCAGTTGCTTTTTGGCCGTGAGATCCCAGGACATGGAGCCGTGATCGGACATCCACTCCGGATGTGACGCTGCCTCGTCGGCAGATACCGAGACAGAGCCCGCGAGATGTGACTCCGTCACAGTGGCGTCGCCGATCCGCACATCCAGGTGGTGCGTGTCGAACGAGCAGTCGTCGGAAGGGACATAGTTGT
>WLWL01000239.1 GCA_012103605.1 Candidatus Nanopelagicales bacterium | reverse complement strand
ATCCGTTGTGATGACCACCGGATACGGACTGTCGTTGCGGAACTGCATATCGAAGATTCCCCAGGCAACCGTTGCTTCCAGGCCCGGCTGGTACCGAGAGATGTACACCGAGTGGGCCCGGGTGCTCGCCCGTTCCATGCCCGCGAAGAAGGCTGCCGTCCACACCGCGGTCGTCGCAGCCGATACGCCACCTCCCAGGGCCTCTTCGAAGACACCTCCGGGGCCGATGATGGTGCCCTCGGTGTATCCGTTCTCTTCGGTCCTTTCCAAGATGGTGTCATTCATCGAGAACGTGTCTCCCGGCATCAAGACGGTGCCGTTCACGTACTCCGCCGCTTGGCCGATGTTGGTCACCCGGTACGCCGCGTACCGGAAATCCTGCGTGAAACTCGACAGCTTTTCTTGAATATCCAAAGCCCGAGCGTCAGCGGTGGTGAATTTCGGTTGTCGCTGCCCCTCGGTCACGACAACTTCGCGCACTCCTCCGTCTGACACGTCTTGATCGAGAACCGTGAGGACCCTGGCCGCCAAATCATCGTCTTCCACCCCGCCACCGGCCCTGCTCGGGACGATCTTCAAATCTCCGTTCTTCTTGACCTTGAAGCTGGCATCTCGCGGAACCTCAGAACCCTCGAGGTCGTCTTCGATCGACTCGTACAGCATCGGTCCGTCCAGGACCGGTTCGTAGTCGTCCTGCACAACTACGAAGGTCAATGCATCACCGATCACTTCGGCCGGAATCTCCGCGACCGCTGATCCAGCGGCCACCTTGACCGGGCCGGAGACGGCCGCTAGGGCGAACGTGTTCGCAGCATCCGCGTTCGCCACCGTCACCGTCGGCTCTTCGATGATCACCGGTAAGTCCTGCCTTCCCCGAGGTTCCAAAATCGACGTCACGATCGCCGTGCGGGCCGCTTCTTCGTCGACGCGTCGTCCCTGCTGCCCCGGGGTGTACTCCACGGTCGTTCCCTCGACCGCAAGCGATGACTCAACAGCAAGGGTGGTGACAAGTCGATCGAACGCTCCCATCTGACGGTTGAGCTTGTCCTCTTCGACGACGATCACCGGCTCGACATCAACACCCTCACTGGCGAAGAAGCGCGAGAAGGGATTCAGGTTTCGAGTGACGAGCGGCTCCACGGTTTCCACCGCGTTGACCCACACTCCCGCCTGACGCGGCTTGATGATGATCACCTGGCCGTCGTTATCGAACTCGAGTGGTTGCGCGGCCGGCTTGGCTACCTGCTCACGCACTTTCGCGACAGCCTCGTCTCGCGTTAGCCCCCCGATATCGACGCCGTTGACCGTTGTATTCGCCGGGACGGTGGGCCCGCTACTAGCAACGAAGGCGACTGCGCCTACTCCTACCGCCAGGATAACTGCACCCGCGACCCCGACCAGGATCCAATGTTTTCGTGTGGGTCGCCAGCGACGACGATGCGACTCCGACACGGACCCCTCGTCTCCCCAGCTCATGCATGGCTGCCAAAACGAGGCCACGCGGCGGACACGGGGCCCGCGGACTGCCCTGATGGTAAGCATGCGGACCCCTGCATTCCAAACCGATCGGCTCGTCGCCTTCCCCCAGACTCCGGCCTCTGCCGGCGGATCGGCATCGGTGAGAGCACCGCGGAGCTCAGGCCGAGCACGGGGTGATGGGCGAAGGGCCTCAGACGCTGGGGGTTTCTTGCTCAGACGACGGGTTCGCGGAGTTCGATGGCTTCGCGGAGTTCGACGGGTCCGGCCATTTGGATCGCAAGGGCCGAGCAGGCAATGTTGCTGCGGCTGAACCGAAGATCGCACCACCAAGAAGGTACGCCCACTGCCGGGCACCACTACTAACCGCAATATCTCCACCGGCTGTTTCGCTGGCGAGGAAAATCGTCACCACGATCCAGCCGGCCACAACGAGCCAGGCCGCCGCACGAGAGGACGACGCCAACGCGACGCCCCGAATTGACGCGATCAAGACCCCGAGAACGATGAGTACTCCCCACGGGATGACGAGGTACCGGTCA
>WLWL01000047.1 GCA_012103605.1 Candidatus Nanopelagicales bacterium | reverse complement strand
CGACAATGGTCCTGTCGAAGACCGGATTGGGATTCACGACGACTATCGCCATCGGGCCTCCCTGTCCTAGGTAATCGATGTCAAGCGCATAGGTAATCGATGTCACTCCTGTGGTGACGGAAGTCTGAGCCCCTCGAGTGTCATCGGGCGAGGAGTCTCACCCTTCGTTACCAAAACGTGATCTAAGTGCGGCGACGATCTCGGGGACGGGAAGCTCCCCGTTCACCGCATGGTGTGGCACCACGGGAGAAGGCGTAGGAACGGCCGCATCACTACGCCCTGCATCCCGAGCGGCGCCGCGCGAGGCGATCCGCTCGCTCAGGGCCCGTGCACCCGTGTGGATCCAGACGAGCTGCACGGGCTCACCTCCGATGTCACGAACAAACTGCACCCACTGTGCGTCGCCCGAGATCTCCTGCGTGAAGGGTGCAACGGCCATCACGGTCGCGCTCTGCCGCTCGGTTGTCACCGCATCGATCAAGCATTGGTAACGCTGGGCGCGGTAGGTAGCGTTGATCTCCCACGGCGTTGCTGCGGGGTGCTCGTGCAACGCCGTGTCCACGACGTTCGCTGCGACGACGTCGAGGTCCACGATTGCAGCGCCCATCGTCGGCGCCCACGCGTGCGCGAGTGTGGTCTTGCCAGTGCCGGCTACCCCACTGATCACGTAGACCGGATGCGTAGACATCGATGACCTTTCTCCTTGTACGCCGCCCACCAAGGACTTCGCACTAGTGTCCATCCAACCGGACGTTAGACAAAGGTGGTGAATCGCGATGAATCTGCTCTCTGTCCACGGTGCCGAATCAGTGTCGATTGCCAGTGCCCGCGCCACTGCAAAGATCACACTGACCGGTGCACACATCGCGCCGGTCACCTTCGTGTTGGGCGACCGTGAGGTTCAGCCCTACTCCCTGCCACCGTGGCAACCACAGGACTTCCCCGACACCGAGCCGATCCTGTCCCACCTGCGTGGGGACTTCTTCTGTATGCCGTTTGGTGAAACGGCTGCTGGGCCGATCCACGGGGAGGTGGCGAACAACCGATGGCATGTGGATCGCCACGGACCCTCCAGCATCACCCTCTCGATGCGCGCCTCGGATCTCGACGCCGACATTCACAAGACCGTCTCAGTCAACGACGACGATGCGGTGCTTTACCAACAGGTGCGCTCGAGCGGGCTCCACGGGCGATGGAACTACGGCACCCACCCGGTGCTCGACCTTTCCGCGCTCCCGCCCGGGTCGGGCCGGTTGTCCACGAGTCCCATGCAGTACTGCTCGGTCCACCCCACGCTCTTCTCGCTACCCGAACGCGGTGAAACCCAGGTGTTGCAGCCGGGGGCCGAATTCACCGACCTCGCGGCCGTTCCTCGGATGGACGATTCCACCCTGGATCTGACGCACTACCCGACCGAACCTGGCCACGAAGATCTCGTGATGTTGGTCAACGACCCCGAGGCGGGAGACCTCGGGTGGTCGGCGATGGTTCTCGATGGCTACGTATGGATCGCGCTCAAATCGGTCCGGACACTGCCGATGACGTTGCTGTGGATCACCAACGGAGGGCGAACCGCCGACCCGTGGCAGGGACGCCACGTCGGGCGCATGGGGATAGAAGACGTCTGTTCCTACTTCGCCATCGGACCGCAAGCCTCGCTCGACAATCCCTTGATCGACCACGGCATCGCGACGTTCCAGACGTTCGACGACGAGCACCAACTCGACCTGCGCACTGCACATCTGGTCGCACCGGTGGGGCCCGACTTCGACGTGGTCTCGCAGGTCACGACGACCGGCAACGGCACGGTGCGCATCGACGCGGTCTCCGGCGCATCGGTCACGGCGTCGGTCGACTGGGGGTTCGTCCTCGGCTAGAGCACTACCCGACGGCCGCGAAAGTATGCCCGGCATCGAAGGGGCCGATCGCCGCGACGGTGAAGTTCTGGGTGAACAGGTCGGTGGCGACGGCGTGGACGTCGTCGCGGGTCACCGCATCGACTCGATCCAAGACGTGACTCATGTCATCCAGCGGCTCCCCGCTGAGTTCAGACTTGGCGTTGCGAGACATGCGTGATCCCGGGTCTTCTTGGCCCAGCACCATGGACCCCTTCACCTGCCCCTTGGCCCGCTCGAGTTCCTCCGGCGTCAGGCCGTCGCGCGCCACCGATTGCAGCTCGCTCACGCACACGTCCATCACCGTGTCCGCCTTCGATGGCAGACATCCGGTGTAAATGCCGAAGACGCCGGCGTCGGCGAACGACTGGGCGAAGGCGTAGACGGAGTACGCCAGGCCGCGCTTCTCGCGGACTTCTTGAAACAGCCGCGAACTCATCCCACCACCGAGGGCGGTGCTCAGGACCGCCGCGGCGTAGCGTCGCTCATCCCCGCGGACCAGCCCGGGTGTTCCCATCATCACGTGCGCCTGCTCGGTCGCCCGGCTCAGGATGCGCACCGTGTCGGCTTTCCACCGACGCTTGCGTACGGGTCGAGCCGGTGCCGCGTCGACCGACGGCTCCAGTCGATCGGCGAACACCTCCCGGATTTGGCGCACGACCTGGGCATGGTCGACGTTTCCGGCCACCGAGATAACCATGCGATCCGGGGTGTAGGCCTTGCGGTAGAAGCGACGAATCGCGTTCTGCGGCAAATCGGTGATCGTGTCGACGGTCCCGAGAATCGGTCGACCCAGTGGTGAATCCCCGAACATGGCCAGGGCGAATTCGTCGTGCACCAACTCACCAGGCTCGTCGTCGTACATCGCGATCTCTTCGAAGATCACCGAGCGCTCGGCTTCGATGTCGTCGCCGGTCAACGTCGCGTGCAGCACCACATCACACACGACATCGAGAGCCATCGGCAGGTGCTCATCGAGCACTCGGGCGTGGTAGCAGGTGTGCTCTTTGGTCGTGAACGCGTTCAGATCACCGCCCACCGACTCGATCTCGGCAGAGATCGTCATGGCGTCGCGAGAGTTGGTCCCCTTGAACAACAAGTGTTCGAGGAAGTGCGCCGAACCCATCTGGGATGCCGGCTCGTCCCGCGATCCAGCCGCGACCCACACGCCCAGAGCTACCGAGCGAACCCCCGGTACGTACTCGGTGATGACCCGCAGGCCGCCGGGGAGAGTGGTCCGCTTGACCACTCCCCCGTCGGCACCACGAATAAGCGTCGCGGTTTGGGCGCGATTAGGCAACGATCACGCCTCGCTGGACTCATCGCTCTTGTCGAGCACCGGGGTCAGCGACAACTTGCCGCGCTGATCGATCTCCTTGATCTCGACCTGCACCTTGTCGCCGACGTTCAGCACCTCTTCGACGGTGTCGATGCGGTTCTTGTCGCTCAACTTTTTGACCTCGGAGATGTGGAGCAGGCCGTCCTTGCCCGGAACCAGGGAGACGAAGGCACCGAAGTTGGTCGTCTTGACGACGGTTCCTAGGTACCGCTCACCGATCTCGGGCATCGTCGGGTTGGCGATGTTGTTGATCGCCGTCCGTGCTGCTTCGGCCGAAGGACCGTCCGTCGCACCGATGTAGATCGTGCCGTCGTCCTCGATGGTGATGTCGGCGCCGGTGTCTTCCTGGATCTGGTTGATGATCTTGCCCTTCGGCCCGATCACCTCGCCGATCTTGTCGACGGGGACCTTCACCGAGATAACCCGCGGTGCCGTATCCGCCATCTCGTCCGGGGCATCGATCGCCTCGTTCATCACGTCGAGGATCGTCATCCGCGCGTCCCGAGCCTGGGTCAAAGCGCCCGCGAGAATATCCGCCGGAATCCCGTCCAGCTTCGTGTCCAACTGCAAGGCGGTGACGAACTCGCGGGTGCCGGCGACCTTGAAGTCCATGTCGCCGTAGGCGTCCTCGGCTCCGAGGATGTCGGTCAACGTGACGAACTCGGTCGAGCCGTCGACGTCGCCGGAAATGAGTCCCATCGCGATACCCGCGACAGGAGCTTTCAGCGGAACTCCCGCGTTCAGCAGTGCCATGGTCGATGCACACACCGAGCCCATGGACGTCGAGCCATTGGAGCCGAGCGCCTCGGACACCTGACGGATCGCGTAGGGGAATTCCTCCCGGGTCGGCAGGACGGGCAACAGGGCGCGTTCGGCGAGCGCCCCGTGTCCGATTTCGCGTCGCTTAGGCGACCCGACCCGACCGGTTTCGCCGGTGCTGTAAGGCGGGAAGTTGTAGTTGTGCATGTACCGCTTGCGGTTGTCTGGATTCAGCGTGTCCAACAGCTGCTCCATGCGCAGCATGTTCAGTGTCGTAACGCCCAGAATCTGCGTTTCTCCGCGCTCGAACAATGCAGAACCATGGGTCCGCGGCAGGATGTCCACCTCGGCGCTGAGCGCACGAATGTCGGTGAGTCCTCGTCCGTCGATACGGACCTTGTCGCGAAGGACACGGTCGCGCACCGCCGTCTTCGTGACGGCTCGGAACGCCGCGGAGAGTTCCTTCTCCCGGCCTTCGAAGTTCGCGGCCAATTCGGCGACCACGGTGGTCTTGATGTCGTCGAGACGCGCTTCCCGAGGAGCCTTCTCCACGATGACCAGCGCGTCACGCACGTCGGCGATGGCCAAGCGCTCTACGGCGTCGTAAGCGTCGTCTTCGAACTCCAGGAAGACCGGGTAGTCCGCAACGGGCTTCGCTGCCGCATCGGCCAACTCCTGCTGCGCGTCACACAGTGCACGAATGAAGGGCTTCGCGGCTTCCAGGCCCGCGCCGACGATCTCCTCCGTGGGAGCTTGCGCACCCCCGGCGACGAGGTCGATCGTCTTGTCGGTGGCCTCGGCCTCGACCATCATGATGGCGACGTCGTCCCCGGCTACCCGACCGGCCACGACCATGTCGAACACGGCCGTCTCGAGCTGCTCGTGCGTCGGGAAGCCGACCCACTGACCGTCGATCAGGGCGATGCGCACACCGCCGACGGGTCCGCTGAACGGCAGTCCCGACAGTTGTGTGGACGCGGATGCCCCATTGATGGCAACAACGTCGTAGAGGTCGTTCGGGTTGAGCGACATAACCGTGACGACGACCTGGACCTCGTTACGCAGGCCCTTCTTGAAGGTCGGCCGGAGCGGACGGTCGATTAGCCGGCAGGTGAGAATCGCGTCCTCGGTGGGGCGGCCTTCTCGCCGGAAGAACGATCCGGGGATGCGACCCACGGAATACATGCGCTCCTCGACGTCCACCGTCAGTGGGAAGAAGTCGAATTGGTCTTTCGGGTTCTTCGATGCTGTTGTAGCGCTCAGCAGCAGTGTGCCGCCGTCCAGGGAGACGGTGACTGATCCTGCTGCCTGTCGAGCGAGTCGACCGGTCTCGAAGGTGACGGTGCGCGTTCCATGCGCACCGTTGTCAATGACGGCCTCAGCCGTCGCGATCTGGGTACCCGACACGGGTGCCTCCTGTTCTGAAATGGACAGGGGCAACCACGGCAGACGTCCGGTGGCGGCCTTCGATCGAGGCCCTCGGGGATTCATCCCCACGGGAGCCACTACCGAGGACCGACGACGATGACGCTTCCGTAGCGCCCCGGATCCTTACTGGTCAGTTATTCGGTTGTGGTGTGCGTTCGTGCATGTTTCGCGCACGTACGCGTTTGGTGAATGTCGACCCAGCACGGGGCTGAGTAGACGCCTTTTGGTTGGGACCTAGCGACGGATGCCGACCCGCTCGATGATGGAGCGGTACCGGTTGATGTCTGTCTTGGTCAGGTACTTCAGCAGCCGACGACGCTGACCGACGAGGATCAGCAAGCCGCGACGGCTGTGGTGGTCATGGGGGTGGGTCTTCAAGTGTTCGGTCAGCTGGCTGATGCGCTTGGTCAACAGCGCGATCTGCACCTCGGGGCTACCGGTATCGCCGGGGCCGATCGCGTATTCCGCGATGATCTCGGACTTGGTCTTGGCGTCGAGCGACATTCACGTTCCTCTCGGGCGCGCCGGGCAGCCGGCGATGGCCGCACCGTGCGGCCTAGTCACGAGTCGCTGAGCGCCCGCCCAGCAACCGTCGGACTTCAGGGTATCAGGAGACCTCTGGAGCCTCCCCGCTCGCCCGAGCGGCTCGGATATCGGCCTGCATCTGCTCGATGAAGGCCGCTTCGGAGTCGAATACCTGCTGTCCGCGCAGGCGGGTCAGGAACTCCACGTCGATCACCTGGTCGTAAAGGTCCAGATCCTCCTCATCCAGCACGTGCGCTTCGATCCTGCGTTCGGTGCCCGCGTACTGCGGATTGCTTCCCACCGAGATGGCGGCCGTCATCGATGGGCCGTGGGTGCCGGGCAGTCGAACCTTGCCCGCGTAGACACCATCGCCGGGTGCAGCGCGATCGGCGGCGATGGTGATGTTGGCCGTCGGCACACCCAGCGTGCGGCCCCGGTGATCGCCGTGGACAACGATGCCGCGGTAGCTGAAGGGGCGCCCGAGTATCTGCGTGACGGTGGCCAGGTCACCACCGAGCAACGCTTCTCGGGCGCGGGTGGACGAGTAGGTCTGTACGTCGCCGCGCAGATCGACGTCGTGCACCGAGAACCCGTAGGTTCCACCGAGTTCTTCCAGCGTGTGGACATCACCGAGCGCTCGGTGCCCGAAGCGGAAATTGTCGCCGACCACGACGGCGTTCGCGCATGCCCGCTCGTGCACGAACTCGCGGACGAATTCCTCCGGTGTCTGCTCGCTGACGGCTGTGGTGAAGTCCACGACGAGGACCTCGTCGACGCCTGCCGCGGTGAGACGCTCGATCCGATCGTCGATGCCGCCGAGCATCAGCGGCGCTATGTCCGGCTTGACCACGGTCAGTGGGTGCGGGTCGAATGTCAGCGCCACAACGTCCCCGGCTCCAGCGAGAGATCGCGCCTGCTCGATCAAGGCCTGGTGGCCGCGGTGCACGCCGTCGAAGACGCCGATGATCGCGACTCGTGGGCTCACGCCGCAGAGCCTATTCACCCCCATCCCGGGGCGAACATGATCAACGGTGCTGGATCGGACACCTCACCGCAACAGCCGGGTAAGTTCACCCCATGCGCAAGTGGCTGCCGATCATCGTGCTCGGGTTGGCGAATTTCGTCATGGTTGTCGATGGCACCGTAATGAACGTCTCCATCATGGTTGTCGTCGCTGATCTGGACACCACCGTCAGCTCGATGCAATTGGCCATCGCCACATTTACCCTGACGATGGCGGCCCTGATCCTCGCCGGTGCGGGTCTTGGCGCGCGTATTGGCCGGCGACGCACCTTTGTTATCGGTGCGATCGTCTACTCGCTCGGCTCCTTGATGACGGCGTTGGCCAGCGGCTTTGGCATGTTGTTCGTCGGCTGGTCGATCATCGAAGGCGTCGGCGCCGCGATGGTCATCCCGTCCATTACCGCCCTCGCAGCCATCAACTACACCGGTCGCGACCGCGCCGTCGCCTACGCCCTCCTCGGTGGCGTTGCTGGTGCAGCGGCAGCAGCCGGACCTCTCATTGGCGGCTGGGCAACCACGTATCTCAGTTGGCGCTGGGTGTTCGGGGCGGAAACCATCATGATCATTGCGCTGATTCTTCCGCTCAGCGGCAAGATCAAGGACCTGTCGACGACGACGAAGACCGGCCGATTCGACATTCCTGGTGTTGCCCTTTCGGCCGTCGCTATGGGCATCACCGTGCTTGCCCTCGTCTCTGCCAGCACCTGGGGCTTCATCAAGCCGATCAACCCACCATTCACCGTTGTTGGATTCTCGCCCACTATCCCCATGGTCATGGTCGGCTTGCTCCTGGCATGGGCATTCGTCGAATGGGAGAGAACAGCAGCGGCACGAGGCTGGACCCCCCTCGTGGGTACCGATCTGTTTGGAATCGGCACCCTTCGAGCCGGGCTCGCATCGCAAATGATCCTCTACTTCATCATCGCCGGCTCGTTCTTCGTCCTTCCTCTCTATTTGCAAACAGTCCTCGGTCTGGACGCTCTCCAGTCGGGCATCCGAATGCTCCCGCTGTCCGTCGCGCTGTTCCTGATGGCTCTGATCGGGTCGCGATTGGCAACGCGCTACCCACCCAGAACGCTTATCCGGCTCGGCATCATCATCGCCTGCCTCGGGCTTCTGTTGCTGATCGGTGCGATCACCCCGGACGCGAGAGGCACGCTCTTCGCAATCGCGATGACCGCTATCGGTGTTGGAGTCGGGCTCGCCATTTCACAGATCGGCAACGTGAATCTCTCTTCCGTCGACGAGTCCAGAAGCAGTGAAGCCGGTGGTTTGCAGGGCACGGCGCAAAACCTCGGGCAGTCGTTTGGGGTGGCTTTGGCCGGAACCGCTGTCTTCATTGGTCTCGCCTCATCGTTCTCCGCCGCGGTCTCTGACAACCCGGACATCAATTCCACCCTGCAACAAGAAGTCGTCAACGCGACCGCAACGGGTGTGCAAATCGTGACAGTGCAGCAGGCTGAGCAAGCCCTCGTACAACAGGGAGTGTCAGCCGAGCAAGCGGAAGCAGTGGTGGATGACTATGCCGCGAGCAAGCTCCAGGCCCTGCGCCTCGGCCTGGGCATCGTGTTCTTAGTTGGCTTGGTAGGTCTGCCCCTCACTCGGGGTCTGCCGCGCCAGACCCTGACGTCGGCGGAACAACCCGAGACGGGATAGCCGGAAACACCGCGGTGATCGAGTACTGACCGCCGCTGGCCGTCCCGTCCACAACGGCCACAAGGTCCTCCCCCGGTCCGATGAGCGCGACCGTCGATGCCCCGGGCACGTCGACACCCACGCGCGCGCCATTCCTGACGCGGACAACCTGGTCATCGTCGAGATCCGCCGCCGGCAGGTGTCGCCGCGCGAACACTCCCGGTGCACTCACGTGCTCGAGATCAGCGCCATCGAGGTCGATGCACTCGGTAACGTCGACCGTCCCCGAGCGCGTTCGTCGAAGCTCTGTCAGGTGACCCCCCACACCAAGTTCCTCACCGACATCGCGGGCGAGCGAGCGGATGTAGGTTCCTGCTGAGCAGCGAACGCGCACATCGACATCGATCGCTGTGGAACTGGCAGCGTCGCCGTGGCGAATATCGAGGATCATGAACTCCTCGACGGTGACGGCCCTGGCCGGAAGGTCGACCTCTTCCCCGTCCCGCACCCGCTGATACGCGCGTTTGCCGTCCACCTTGACCGCGCTCACCGCACTCGGTCGCTGCTCCAGCGCGCCCGTGAAGTGCGCAACGGTTTCGGCGATCGCGGCGTCGGTGACGTGCTGGATGTCCTGCGCGCTCGCCTGCGCGATCACGTCTCCTTCTCGATCGTCGGTGGTTGTCGATGCACCCAGTCGAAGGGTTGCCGTGTATTCCTTGTCGTGCCCTCCGATGATTCCCAACAATCGAGTGGTGGGTCCCACACCGATGATGAGGACTCCGGTGGCCATCGGGTCGAGGGTCCCGGCGTGACCGACGCGCCGCACACCGAGACGTCGCCGAACTCGATCGACAACGTCGTGGCTGGTCAGCCCGGACGGCTTGTCCACACACAGCACGCCTGCAACGGACGGATCGTCCTTCGCACGACGTGACCCTCGCCCCACGTGCCGACCGCTACTCGTCGCCGTCTTCTCGGGGATGCCGGTACGGGTCGGCCTCCCCGGCGTAGGTGGCGCCCACTGCCTGCTCGTGGACGTGGGCGTCTGCCTCCGCCGCTTGGGCGAGCAGTTCTTCCACGTGTCGGGCGTTCTCGGGAACCGCGTCCGGGATGAACTCCAGCGACGGCGTGAACTTGATGCCGGTTTGTTTCCCCACTTCGCTTCGAATGACGCCGGTGGCGGAGGCCAGCGCTTGCGCGCTCGCTTCCTGCTCTTGGACGTCGCCGTAGACCGTGTAGAAGATGGAGGCTTCCCGAAGGTCAGGCGTCACCCGAACATCGGTGATCGTTACGAAACCCAACCGCGGATCCTTGATTCGCAGTTCGAGCATGTCGGCCACGATGTGTCGGATCCGGTCGGCCAGTCGACGTTGCCGTGCAACATTCGCCATGTCTTTCTCCTGACTTTTCGTGCCGTGTCACCACGCGATGCATTCGATGGGCTGATTAGGCCGGACGCTTCTTCTCTCGCATCTCGAACGTCTCGATGACGTCGTCCACCTTGACGTCCTGGTACGAGCCGAGGTTGATGCCGCACTCGAAGCCCTCGCGCACCTCGGTGACGTCGTCCTTGAAGCGCCGAAGTCCCGCGACGGACAGGTTGTCCGCCACCACGGCGCCGTCGCGAATAAGTCGAGCTTTCGCGTTGCGCTTGACCTCGCCAGACTGCACCAGGCAACCAGCGATCGTGCCGAACTTCGAGGACTTGAAGACCTCGCGCACTTCCGCCGTTCCGAGCTGCGCTTCCTCGAATTCCGGCTTCAGCATGCCCTTCAGCGCCGCCTCGATCTCGTCGATCGCCTGGTAGATCACGCTGTAGTACCGGACGTCGACGCCTTCGGTCGACGCGAACTCGGCGACCTTTCCTTCGGGTCGAACGTTGAACCCGAGGATGATCGCCTGGGATGCGCTCGCCAGCGTGACGTCGTTCTTCGTGATCGCACCGACACCTCGATGGATCACTCGAAGGTTGACGTCCTCGCCCACGTCGATCTTCATCAACGCGTCCTCGAGGGCCTCCACCGATCCGGACACGTCGCCCTTGATGATGAGGGTGAGCTCTTGCACCTCTCCCTTCTCCAAGGACTCCAGGAAGTCCTCGAGCGAGCGCTTGACACGGCTCTTCGCCAGTTGAGCGTTCCGCTCCCGGGCCTGCCGCGTTTGCGCGATGTGGCGTGCCGTTCGGTCCTCTTCCACAACCAGGAACGAGTCGCCTGCGCCGGGCACCGACGTCAAGCCGAGCACCTGGACGGGCGTGGAGGGCCCTGCTTCCTCGACGGAGTTGCCGGCGTCGTCCAACATGGCGCGAACGCGACCGAACGCGTCTCCCGCCACGATGGAGTCTCCCTGACGCAGAGTTCCGCGCTGGACCAAAACGGTGGCCACCGGACCACGGCCGCGGTCCAGGTGCGCTTCGATCGCCACACCCTGGGCATTCTGATGAGGGTTCGCCTGCAGTTCCAACGCCGCGTCGGCGGTCAGCAGCACCGCTTCGAGGAGCGGTTCGATTCCCATGCCCTGCAATGCAGAGACATCCACGAACATCGTGTCGCCGCCGAAATCCTCGGCAACAAGCCCGTATTCGGTCAACTGGCTGCGCACCTTCGTGGGGTCAGCGCCTTCCTTGTCGACCTTGTTCACGGCCACCACGATCGGCACCTGCGCCGCCTGGGCGTGATTCAAGGCCTCGATCGTCTGCGGCTTGACGCCGTCATCCGCGGCGACAACCAGGACCGCGATGTCGGTCACCTCGGCACCACGCGCACGCATAGCCGTGAAGGCCTCGTGACCCGGTGTGTCGATGATCGTCAACGTGCGGTCGCCATCGGGGGTGTGCGCCACCGCCTGGTACGCGCCGATGTGCTGGGTGATGCCCCCGGCTTCACCGCTGACCACGTTGGTTTTGCGGATCGCGTCGAGCAGTTTGGTCTTACCGTGGTCGACGTGACCCATCACGGTCACCACGGGCGATCGCGCCTCGAGATCGCCAGCCTCGCCCTCGTCCT
>WLWL01000238.1 GCA_012103605.1 Candidatus Nanopelagicales bacterium | reverse complement strand
TCCAGTGGTAGTACTCCGGGTCGCAGGTGTTGAAGACCCTGTCCCAATCGAAACTGCACGCGTAGCGGCGCATGGACGCCTTCTGTTGCGCGATGTTGTCGTAGGTCCACCGCACCGGATCCTCACCGCGCCGGATAGCCGCGTTCTCAGCAGGCAATCCGAAGGCGTCCCAGCCGATGGGGTGCATGACGTTGAAGCCGCGTTGCACCCAGTACCGAGCGATGACGTCACCCAACGCGTACGCCTCGGCATGGCCCATATGCAGGTCACCGGACGGGTACGGGAACATGTCGAGCACGTACTTCTTGGGGCGCTGATCATCGGGGCGTCCCGATCGAAACGGCGCTAACTCGTCCCACACCGGAAGCCACCGTTCCTGGATAGCTTCGACGTCGTACCGGGTGTCGTCGTGGCCGGTGTCCGCACTGGTTGTCATAGCCGGGCAAGACTACCCAGGTAGCTCACCGTCAACGACCGGCCAACGCTTCCGCGAGCGCGCCGCCCACGTGCCGGTGGGCTGCCCACGACCAATGCATGCCGTCGGGGTTGGCGCTTCCATCACGCAACCCCGGCAGCACCGCGGACTCCGGGTCCACGAGTCCAACGTCGAGCGCGCGTGCCAAGCGATGCGCGGCGGTGCTGGCCCCCGCGTGGTGGCGGTTCGATGGGTAGTAAGGCGAGCGATAGGGAGAAGGTGCCAAGAGCACGATCGGCACATCGGGGCGCAGCACGCGGATCGTTTGGATGATCCTGGTCAGGTATCGGTCGGTCGCGTCCTGCGGCAGTTGCCGAAGCCGTCCACCCGTGGCCCGGATGACGCCCGGCGTGAGCTCGCGGTAGGCGCGACGGAGCCGTCGGCGCAGCCCTCCTGGACGCACGTACGGCAGAGAGTCACGCAGCCACGTCGGTACCGATGCTGGGAGTTGATCCATGCCACCAACCCCAATCACCACGTAGTCCGCACGGGGCAGATACACCCCGTACGCCACGGGATCCTTAGTCAGCGCCCACCAGGCATCCCGCGCCGTCCACCCTTCGCGGGCAACGAGGTCCACCTCGGCTCCCAACTGTCGGGCACACACAATCGGGTAGAGCCGATCATCGGTGGGCTGCTCGATCCGCTCGGGTCCGTGGAACGCCAGAGAGTCGGCCACGACGAGCAGATGGGCACCCACGGGCGGATCCTTTCAGGGCGTACAGTGCGCCCTCGTGACTGCTCGGGGTTGGGTGCTATTCATCGCCCTCGCTGTCTTGTGGGGCATCCCCTATCTGTTCATCAAGGTCGCCGTCGACGAACTCTCTCCGGCCATGGTCGTCTGGGGGCGCGTCACCCTCGGAGCGTTGATTCTGCTACCCATCGTTCTCGCTCGTGGAGACATCAAACGCCTCAGCGTGACCAACTGGTCATGGATCGTCGTGTTCGCGTTCGTGGAGATAGCACTGCCTTTCGGCGCTCTGCACTACGCCGAGATTCGACTCTCCAGTTCGGTGACCGCGATCTTGATCGCGGCCGTCCCCATTCTCGCCGCGATCATCGGTTGGCGAATCGGTATCGACGACCGGATCAGCAAATCCCGCGCACTCGGACTTGCGATCGGTGTTATCGGAGTGGTGACGCTCGTGGGGATCGACATCCGCGGTGATGACTGGCTCAGCGTCGCCGCCTTGGGCATCACCATCGTTGGCTACTCCTTCGGCCCGATCATCGTCGCCACGAAACTTTCTAACGCCCCCGCCATGGCCGTCATCACGATGGCGCTGGTCGTCAACGCGATCGTTTACGCCCCATTGGCGTGGGTGACCCGCCCACTGGTGCCCGTCTCCACCCCTGCGTGGTGGTCGGTGATCATCCTGGGCGTGTTGTGCACGGCGGCGGCCTTCCTGGTCTTCTTCGCTCTGATCGCAGAAGCCGGCCCGTCCCGAACGACCGTCATCACCTTCATCGCCCCGGCCGTGGCGCTCGCGCTCGGCGTCGTGGTTCTGAGCGAGCCGCTGACCTGGGGAATCCTCGTTGGCTTCCCCTTGGTGATCATCG
>WLWL01000237.1 GCA_012103605.1 Candidatus Nanopelagicales bacterium | reverse complement strand
CACCCAAGGTTGTTCGTCAGAAGCAACGCATGAACGTGAGCGCCTACTGCGTCCTCGACGGCGAGAAGGCCGCGCAACAGGACGTGACGTTCTCCATCCAGCGACTCACCAAGGGCAAGAACCCTCGCCCCACCGGAGATGCCCGCATTCTCGGCACGCGGGTTACCGAAGCTGGCGAGGCGGAAATGAGCATGCGGATTCGCCCGAAGGGCAAGCAGAAGCTCTCCGCAGGTCGCTACGCGTTCACCGTCACGATCGAGATGGCCAACGGTGCGGAGGAAACCGCGACCAAGTACCTGCGAATCAAGAAGGCAAAAACGAAGAAGTAGCAGTTACCGATCGCGGCCGAACCGAGCCGCGATCTGACCGGACTGACCCACAAGCCGAATGAGCGGGCGAGGCAGGACACCCAACAGGACACTCAGTGCCTTGTATTGCCATCCCGCCACGCTCACGACGCGACCGGCACGGGCATCGCGCAGGGCCTGGGAGACCACATCGTCGGCATCAAGCCACAGAGCATCAGAAATCGACCCCATGTTGATTCCGGCACGGGCGTGAAATTCGGTTCGTGTGTAGCCGGGGCACACCGCAACAGCTCGTACTCCGGTCCCCGCGAGATCCGCTTGGAGACCTTCGGTGAACACCGTCGCCCACGCCTTCGCCGCGGAGTAGGTCCCTCCGGCGATCCATCCCGCAACACTGCTCACTGTGAAGACGTACCCACGTCGCCGTTCGACCATCCCCGGAAGTGCTGCCCTTGTCAGTCGCATCACCGCAACCACCATCACCTCGAGCAGTTGCTGTTCGGCATCCACGTCGTTCGCCAGGAAGCCACCGCGAATCCCGAACCCGGCGTTGTTGACTAGTACGTCCACACGATGTTCCGAGACGAACTCTTCGACCCGCGTGAGATCCGCCGCGATCGAAAGATCCGCCGCGATGACTGTTGATGCGACACCGAACTGCGCTTCAAATTCTCGCGCCACGGTCTGCAATCGACTCTCGTCTCTGCTCACCAAGACAAGGTCATGGCCCTGCCGTGCGAGTTCGGTGGCGAATGCTCGGCCGATTCCTGCCGTTGGACCCGTCACCAGGGCAACGGGTGGGGACTGGATCGCTTCGGCAGGCTCAGCCATCCGCACAGCATGACGGATTTGGCATCGTCACGCAGACAGGGCGTGGCTGGACGGTTGTCGTTCTACATCTGTCCTGCGATCAACGCCAGCGACGCGTGCCGCGTCGCCGCCGTCTGCGCTTGCACCTGCAAGAACATCGCTTCGCGAAGTCGTCGCTCCGCGGTGCAGCCGCGCTGCATGGAGGCCCCCGCCTTCGCAGTGATCACCGCGGTCGCTGCTCGGGTTGCTAGATCCAACGACTCCGCACGCAAGGCGAGCCGGGCTTGATCGGCACCATCAGCCTCCAGAGCGGCGTAGACATCACGACGGAGTCGGATAGCTTTCGATCGCATGGTGGCGACCAGGTCACGCATCTGCGAGTCGTTGCGACGCTCAGCGATCGCATGTAGTTCCGACACCGCACCCCGCACGATGCCGAAGGTGGCCGGATTCGCGTCGAGTGTCTTCTTCGCATCCGCCTCGGCCCACTCGTGGAAATCCTTCACGGCGGCAACGTTCGTGTCCGGGATCATGACGCCTTCGAGGGTCATCGGGCGGGTGTGTGTCCCGGACATGGCCAGAAGCTCCAACGGCTCATGGACGTGGAGCCCCTCGAGGTACGCAGGATCTCGTCCCGCCGCCAGGTACATGCAGATAATGGAATCGGCGTAGTCCCGCACTCCACGCACCATCAACAACATCACATCGGCGATATCCCACGACGTCACCCAGTCGAGCGTCCCCGTGATCGACCACCCACCGTGCACCCGCTCCGCAGTGGGGTTCGCGGGTCCAGGCCGCCGAAGGTGAGCGAAAGCAACCGCGCCCACATTCGATCCATCCGAGAGCCCCGTTAACCAGCGAGCCTTGATCTCATCGACCAGGGGGGCATGGTCTGCCGGCTCCGCGGCGGCCAACGTTC
>WLWL01000236.1 GCA_012103605.1 Candidatus Nanopelagicales bacterium | reverse complement strand
AAGGTGATCACCATTCGCCCGCCGCGCTAGCAGCGCTAGTGTCCGTTCGTGCGCACGGACACGATCGTGCACGTGGTCCACGTGCATGCCGAAGGTGAAGTCGGTGATGTTGTCGTCGGTGGCATCCAGCCACCTCCGGGCGATTCCCTCTGGGAACAGGCCCGCTGGGTGGCACGTGACGGAGCCCTACGCGCGTTCCTGCTGAACGAGCCCCGTGGCGGAGTGTTTCGTCACGTGAATTTGCTGGTGCCCGCGAAGGATCCCTCGGCCAATGTGGGCTTCATCATTATGGAGCCAGAAGACACACCACCCATGTCCGGATCGAACGCTATGTGTGTGGCGGCGGCATTGGTCGAGACCGGACAGATGCCGATGGTCGAGCCGATGACGGACGTGGTGTTGGAGGCACCGGCCGGAGTCGTTCGCGTGCGCGTTGCCTGCTCGAACGGAGCCGTTGATTCTCTCTCCCTGACCAACGTGCCGAGTTTCGTCGAAAGGCGCGACGAGATTCTGAGCGTTCCCGGCATCGGAGATGTGCGCGTGGACACGGCCTTCGGCGGGGACAGTTTCGTCATTGCCTCGGCTGTCGATCTTGATGTGGATGTTCGTGCGGAGGATGCGCGTCAATTGGCTGATGTCGGTCGAGCGATCTGCGACGCCGCCAACGCCCAATGGACCTTTGAGCACCCGACCTTGCCCGACTGGAAGCACTTCTCTTTCGCCTACCTGACGGGACCGGTGGAACAAGACGATGGGGCGTTGACGTCCAGAAATGCCTGCGCGATCAAGCCAGGGAAGATCGATCGCTCACCAACCGGCACGGGATGTTCGGCTTTCATGGCGGTGCTCCACGATCGAGGCGAGATGAATGTCTCAGACCGCTACGTCGGCCGATCCATCATCGACTCGCGATTCGACTGCTCGATCGTGGAGCAAGTGTCTGTGGGAGATGTGCCGGCGATCATTCCGACCGTGCGGGGTCGAGCGTGGGTGTTCGGGCACAGTCAGTACTTCCGCGACCCGCGCGATCCGTGGCCCAGCGGATACCGGATCTCGGACACATGGCCCTCGCCATGAGATGTTCTGCCGCGGGAGACACACGCACATGCGTGCTGTTCGTTCGGCCAGAAGGGTTGTGACATGCCACGGGAGTCATCGGCCGAAGAACGGATGACGGCTGTGGCGCAGGCTCACACCGCCTTCCGTCACGTGCGCACGAGTACAAGTGATGAGCGCGGCCGATGGCTGGTGGGAATCGCCGAGGCTTTGGAAGAACATCGGTCGGCGCTGGTTGCCGTTGCAGACGAAGAGACCGCCCTCGGAGCGGGCCGATTGAACGGCGAACTCGATCGAACCATCCACCAGTTGCACCACTTCGGAGATGTGATTGCTCAGGAGAAGCACCGCAGAGCCATCGATCAGCCCGGCGATCCGGATGCGTCCCCACAGCCGCGTCCATCGTTGAGGCAGATGAGGGTCCCGCTGGGTCCGGTTGCCGTCTGGGGCGCGAGCAACTTCCCGTTTGCTTTCGGAGTTCTCGGTGGCGATACCGCTTCGGCGCTGGCAGCCGGGTGCCCTGTGATCGCCGTCGAGCATCCCGGGCATCCACGAACGTCGGAGCTGCTCGCCGAGATTGCGCAGGGTGCCTTGGGGGAATGCGACGCTCCGCGCGGGACATTCGCTCTACTTGCAGGGCGAGCAACCGGGGCGAGCCTCATCGCGGACGCCCACGTCAAAGCCGGGGCGTTCACCGGCTCGTACGCTGGCGGGCGAACCCTTTTCGACATTGCGATCTCGCGACCCGACCCGATCCCCTTCTTCGCAGAGATGGGATCGGTCAACCCTGTTTTCATCACGCGTCAGGCGGTCCGACAGCGCGGGGGTGAGATCGCCCAGGGTCTCGTCGATTCGGCAACTCTCGGTGTCGGGCAGTTCTGCACCAAACCCGGACTCGTCTTCGTCTCCGACGGTGTCGATTTCGTCACCATGGTCGAGGACCGAGTAGCCAACGTTGCACCGGCGCCCATGCTCACGGACAGCATCG
>WLWL01000235.1 GCA_012103605.1 Candidatus Nanopelagicales bacterium | reverse complement strand
GGCTGCCCCGGCTGATGAGCCACTGACCGGCGGTGAGCACCCGCAGGACGCGCAGCACTCGGAAGGCAGGAACCGCAACCGCGATGACATCGAGCGGATGGTGAACCAGGTACGCGATGTGCTTGGGCGCCAGGACGGTGCGAAGGGTGAGATCGGCAATGAAGACCACCCAAATGACGTTCATCGCGGTGTCGAGTCGATGTAGCCCCTGAGAGGTGAGGCCCTCGTCGAGAACGTAGAACGAGTACAAGACGAGATAGCCAACGGCCAAGAACACCATGACTAGGGCGGTGCGGCGCTCGTACGCGTCCAGTCGCCCCTGCGCCCGAACTTGTCGAGGGTTGTCTGGATCCGGCTTGTTGTCGGTGATGTGCGCCCAGAGCCGATCCATGCGCGAGGAATCCAACGCTGCAGTAGTCGAGGCTGCCGCCGATTCTCGGGGTTGCGCTGATGCCACCACGGCAGCCTACGAGGTGCCCAACACTTCTGGGGGTTGAGACATCGAGACCTCGCGTCCAGTTGTCGCTACCCTCAGCCCAAGACTCAAGCAGCCAAAAATCGAGTACCCGTGACCTACTCAAGGGAGACGTGTGGCCTTCACCATCACATTCGACGGCGAGGACGCCTTGATGTCACCGTCTCATCTGGCTGAGGGGTGTCGACGATGAATCTGCGCTGGCACCTTCGGCGGATTCGAAACATGGGTCGCGGTGCAAGCACCCATCCCTTCGCGGTAGTCGGTCCCAGCGCGCAACAGACCGTGGACATCTTTGAAGATCAGTGGATCACCGCTTTCCCTGAAGAACTGGGGGTGGATGCTGGGTGGGTCAACCACTTCGACCCGGAGGTGGACGCCCGGGTGCCCTGGGTCGACTCGATACTCCCAGGAGGCCTGGCGGGCCGATCAGTCCTGGAGTTGGGCCCTTTTGAGGCCTACCAGACCTGGATGTTGGAGCAGCGCGGTGCGACGGTGATGGCCGTCGAGGCCAGTCGCACGGCTTATCTGAAGTGCCTCGTCGTCAAAGAGTTGTTGGGGATCGCCGCGCCCTTCGTCTACTCCGACGCCCTTGCGTACCTCGACGTGAGCCAGGATCACTACGACGTCGTTTGGGCGAGCGGGATCCTCTACCACCAGGCGGACCCGCTGGGGTTCCTCGAGCGGGCTGCCACGAAGGGCGATCACCTCTTCCTGCACACCCACTATTACGACGAGAGCGTGCTCGACACACCCGAGGCACGACGCTTCGACGCGGCCCGCGATCTGAGGCTGAACTGGCACGGTCGCGAAATGAGGCTGCACCATCGCGATTACGTCAGCGACGGATTCCATGGCAACTTTGCCGGTGGCCCGCGCTCCTACAGCCTCTGGATGGACCGGGACGACATTGAGTTTGTCTTGCGCGAATTGGGAATGGGGTCCGTCACTTACGGCGTGCTCGACCCCGGAAACCCGGCGGGCCCTGGCTTCTACCTGCTCGCTTCACGGGAGGGGTGACCATCCGAAGCCCGGAGGGCCCAGCGAACGGGAAAGATCCCGTCTCATCATGTGCTCGCAGGTGGGTGCCGTAGTCGCCGGAGCCGGGTTGTGTAGGTCAGTCCCATGACCGAAATGAGGGGGAACATGGTTCGGACGACGACCGCGAGGACGATTCCGACAACAGCGACGTCAGCCATGATGATCAGAATCAGCACCGGCGGGTTGCCGCTGCGTTTACTCCGAGCTGCCCCGCCCGTGAGCGTCTGGATCTCACTGATTGCCTTGTCCTCGTGGTCGGTTCCGCGTGTGTCGAGTCGAGGGGGGACGGGAGGCGAGCGCATCGCTCACCACTTCCGTTCCCACCATTCCTCGAGGTGTGGTCGCTCGCGGCCCAGCGTCGTGTCGTCACCGTGGCCGGGGTAGATCCAGGTGCTGTCGTCAAAACGGTCGAAGATCTTTTCGACCACTCCGCGGTACAGGGTGTCAAAATCTTCCGGCGACCAGGTGCGACCCACGCCACCGGGGAATAGGCAGTCACCGGTGAACAGATGGGTGTGTCCGTGTGGATCATCGAAAG
>WLWL01000234.1 GCA_012103605.1 Candidatus Nanopelagicales bacterium | reverse complement strand
CGACGCGTACGGCGATCTCGCCGGCCGGTATTCGTTCTCCGCTGCGTTGCTGGATGACTCCGGCGACGGACTGATCATCACGTCCATCCACGGGCGTAACGAGAACCGCCTGTACTTGAAAGGCATCGCGCAGGGGAACCCGGATATCGAACTCTCCCCCGAAGAAGAGCAAGCGGTCGTCGCGGCGAAAGGAGACGGGCCATGAGCACAGCAGCTCCCCAGCGTTCGGTCGCCTACCTCGGCCCGCGGGGGTCGTTTGCCGAGGCCGCCGTGCTGGCGTGGCCAGGATCCGCCGACGCAGAACTACTGCCCTCGGCCTCCGTGCCCGCCGCGCTCGAAGCGGTGCGTAGCGATGCCGTGGATCACGCACTCGTGCCGATTGAGAACTCGGTCGAAGGATCGGTCTCCGCCACGCTGGATGAACTCGGCAGCGGCCAGCGCCTCGTTATCGTCGACGAAGTCGTGCTGCCGGTGCAGTTCTCGCTGCTGGTTCGACCAGGAACCACGCTCGATCAGGTATCCCGCATCGCTACCCATCCGCACGCCCAGGCCCAGGTGCGACGGTGGCTCGCCGAGCACCTGCCCGAGGCATCGGTCATCCCCGCGATGTCGACCGCCGCGGCGGCCGCTGCGCTGCTCGAAGAGCTGGCCCCGTTCGACGGCGCCATCTCGCAGAAGATCGCGGCCGAGATTTACGGACTCGACGTTCTCGCCGACGAGATCGCGGACACCGCCGACGCCACCACCCGGTTCGTCGTGGTCCGCAAACCTGGACCGATACCTGCGCCTACAGGTGCGGACAAAACCACCTTGAGTTTGTTCATTCACCAAGACCAGCCCGGCGCCCTGCTGGGGATCCTCAACGAGTTCGCGGTGCGCGGAGTCAACATGACCAGGATTGAGTCCCGACCCACGCGGAAGGCACTCGGCGACTACTACTTCAGTGTCGACGTCGAAGGACACGTCGCGGACGCACGGATCTCCGAGGCCATCATGGGGCTGCACCGTGTCTGCCTGGATGTTCGTTACCTAGGCTCCTACCCCCGCCACGATGGTCACGCACCGGTTTTGCGCGACGGGGTCACCGACGCGGACTTCGCCGAAGCGCGAGAATGGCTCGATCGATTGAAGGAGAACGGCTAGTGCGCTACCTGATCACCGGAGCCGCGGGCTTCATCGGCTCGCATTTCGTCCGCGAACTGATGACCGGATCCTACGACTCTCTCGGGCACGAGTGCACCGGCGTGACGGTGTTCGACAAGCTCACCTACGCTGGAAACCAAACGAACCTCGCCTCCGTCGCCGACGACCCGCGCTACGCCTTCGTCCACGGAGATATCTGCGACGGGGACCTGCTCGACCAGGTGCTTCCTGGGCACGACGTGGTCATCAATTTCGCCGCCGAAACCCACGTCGACCGGTCCATCCACGGACCGCAGGACTTCATCGTCACCAACGTGGTCGGCACGCAGACCCTTCTCGACGCGTGCCTGCGTCACCAGATTCCCCGCACCGTCCACATCGGTACCGATGAGGTGTACGGGTCGATCGACGTCGGGTCTTGGACCGAAGACGAGCCGCTGCTGCCGAATTCCCCGTACTCCGCCGCGAAAGCGGCCGCGGAGATGCTGGTGCGCGCTTACAACGTGACCTATGGGCTGAACGTTTCCTCGACGCGCTGTTCCAACAACTACGGCCCGTACCAATTCCCGGAGAAGGTCATTCCACTGTTCGTGACCAATCTCATCGACGGAGCGAAGGTGCCGCTGTATGGCGACGGCCTGAATGTGCGCGACTGGCTGCACGTCGACGACCACTGCCGCGGTATCGCCATCGTGTGCTCCTCCGGTGCTCCCGGCCAGTCCTACAACATCGGCGGCGGACTGGAACTCAGCAACAAGGAACTCACCGAGCGGGTGCTGGAAACCATGGGCGTGGACTGGTCCATGGTCCAACCGGTGGAGGACCGCAAAGGTCACGACCGTCGTTACTCCGTCAACGACGGCCGCATCCGTGCACTCGGTTATGAGCCGCTGCACTCCTTCGACGAGGGCCTCGCGG
>WLWL01000046.1 GCA_012103605.1 Candidatus Nanopelagicales bacterium | reverse complement strand
CGATGTCCAAGGTGATCACCATTCGCCCGCCGCGCTAGCAGCGCTAGTGTCCGTTCGTGCGCACGGACACGATCGTGCACGTGGTCCACGTGCATGCCGAAGGTGAAGTCGGTGATGTTGTCGTCGGTGGCATCCCGCCACCTCCGGGTGATTCCCTCTGGGAGCAGGCCCGCCATGTGGCGCGTGACGGAGCCATACGCGCGTTCCTGCTGAACGAGCCCCGTGGCGGAGTGTTTCGTCACGTGAACGTGCTGGTGCCCGCCAAGGATCCAGAGGCCGATGCGGGCTTCATCATCATGGAGCCAGAGGACACGCCTCCCATGTCCGGATCGAACGCCATGTGTGTGGCGGCGGCACTGGTCGAGACCGGACAGGTGCCGATGGTCGAGCCGATGACGGACGTGGTGTTGGAGGCACCCGCTGGAGTCGTTCACGTGCGCGTTGCCTGCTCGAACGGAGCCGTTGATTCTCTCTCCCTGACCAACGTGCCGAGTTTCGTCGAACGACGTGACGAGATTTTGAGCGTGCCCGGCGTCGGAGATGTGCGCGTGGACACGGCCTTCGGCGGGGACAGTTTCGTCATTGCCTCGGCTGCCGATCTTGATGTGGATGTTCGTGCAGAGGACGCACGTCGATTGGCCGAAGTCGGTCGAGCGATCTGCGACGCCGCCAACGCCCAATGGACCTTCGAGCACCCGACCTTGCCGGATTGGAAGCACTTCTCTTTCACCTACCTGACGGGTCCAGTGGAACAAGACGATGGGGCGTTGACGTCCAGAAATGCCTGTGCGATCAAGCCAGGGAAGATCGATCGCTCACCAACCGGCACGGGATGCTCAGCTTTCATGGCGGTGCTCCACGATCGGGGCGAGATGAATGTCTCAGACCGCTACGTCGGCCGATCCATCATCGACTCGCGATTCGACTGCTCGATCGTGGAGCAGGTGTTCGTGGGAGATGTGCCGGCGATCATCCCGACCGTGCGAGGCCGAGCGTGGGTGTTCGGGCACAGTCAGTACTTCCGTGACCCGCGCGATCCGTGGCCCAGCGGATACCGGATCTCGGACACATGGCCCTCGCCATGAGATGTTCTGCCGCGGGAGACACACTCACATGTGTGCCGTTTGTTCGGCCAGAAGGGTTGTGACATGCCACGGGAGTCATCAGCCGAAGAACGGATGACGGCTGTGGCGCAGGCTCACACCGCCTTCCGGCAACTGCGCACGAGTACGAGTGATGAGCGACGCCGGTGGCTGGTGGGAATCGCCGAGGCTGTGGAAGAACATCGGTCGGCGCTGGTTGCCGTCGCGGACGACGAGACCACCCTCGGAGCGGGCCGATTGAACGGCGAACTCGATCGAACCATCTACCAGTTGCATCACTTCGGAGATGCGATTGCTCAAGAGAAGCACCGCAGAGCCATCGATCAGCCGGGCGATCCGGATGCCTCCCCACAGCCGCGTCCATCGTTGAAGCAGATGAGGGTTCCGCTGGGTCCCGTCGCCGTCTGGGGCGCGAGCAACTTCCCGTTTGCTTTCGGGGTTCTCGGTGGCGATACCGCCTCGGCGCTGGCAGCCGGGTGCCCTGTGATCACCGTGGAGCATCCCGGGCATCCACGAACGTCGGAGCTGCTCGCCGAGATTGCGCAGGATGCCTTGGCGAAAGGCGACGCTCCGCGCGGAACATTCGCTCTCCTTGCAGGGCGAGCAACCGGGGCGAGCCTCATCGCGGACGCCCAGGTCAAAGCCGGGGCGTTCACCGGCTCGTACGCGGGCGGACGAGCCCTCTTCGACATTGCGAGCTCGCGACCCGACCCGATCCCCTTCTTCGCAGAGATGGGATCGGTCAACCCTGTTTTCATCACGCGTCAGGCGGTCCGACAGCGCGGGGGTGAGATCGCCCAGGGTCTCGTTGAATCGGCAACCCTCGGTGTCGGGCAGTTCTGCACCAAGCCCGGACTCGTCTTCGTCGCTGATGGCGTCGAGTTCGTCACTATGGTCGAGGACCGAGTAGCCAACGTTGCACCGGCGCCCATGCTCACGGAGGCCATCGCGGCCGGCTATCGGCAGCGGCGAAGCGAGATGATAGACAACAGCACTTCTCGCGCGACATTCGCGAACGCGAGCAGCACAGATGAGTCGGACGGATCGGCAGCTGTGCTCGTCGTCGACCATGAGGAACTAAAGGAGTCATGGTCGGTGCTGTCCGACGAGTGCTTCGGTCCGCTGATCGTGATCGTCACCTGCGACAGCGATAGTGATCTTGTTGACTGGGCGCAGCAGACTCCCGGCAGCCTCACCGCGACGATTCATGCGTCCGAAGACGACGCAAGAGACCGCGTGGTCGTGAAGCGTCTCGTAGACGAACTCCAGGATTCGGCGGGAAGAATCATTTTCAACGGTTGGCCGACGGGAGTCGCGGTGTCTGAAGCCATGCACCACGGCGGCCCGCATCCGGCGACGATGAATCCGATATTCACGTCGGTGGGCGCCCAAGCCATCGATCGCTTCCTGAAACCGGTAACCATGCAGGGCTTTCCCGATGAGCTGGTTCCTCCATGGCTTCGAGGTGGCACAACGCCGGTGTGATCGACACGAGCGCCGCGTCTTCGCGGTGCGTTGGGTCTGTCCCGATCGGTGGAACCGAATCGACGCACTGGCCCCCCTGGCGAGATAATGCGCGCATGGAATTTTTCGGTCATTTCATCGGTGGTGAAGAAGTCCCATCGATCGACGGTGAAGAGATGCTGGACATCGACCCGTACTCGCGACAGCCATGGGCGCGCGTCGCCCTTGGATCATCCGCCGACGCGGAGCGTGCTGTGGCGGCTGCTCGCGAGGCGTTCGACTCCGGCGTGTGGTCGGGCCTGGGCTTCGCAAAACGGCAAGCGATTCTGCATCGAATGGCCGATCTGCTGATGGAGAACATCGATGAGCTCGCCCGCGCGGACACTCGCGATATGGGCAAACCCATCGGCCAGGCTCGGCACGATGTCGAGCGGAGTGCATGGAATGTGCGCTTCTTCGCCGATCACGCGCGGATGTCCGCAGCGGATACCTATCCGATGGATTCTGGGCACCACGCCTATTCAGAATTCGGCCCGGCCGGTGTTGTGGTCGCGATCTCCCCGTGGAACTTCCCCTTGATGTTGAGTTCCTGGAAGGTCGCTCCTGCGCTCGCGTGGGGAAACACCGTTGTTTTGAAGCCTGCAGAAGACACCCCGGTTTCCGCGACCATCTGGGCTCGGTTGGCTGCAGAGGCGGGGATCCCTGCGGGCGTTTTCAACGTTGTTCATGGCTACGGCCCCGATTCCGTGGGAGAAGCACTGACGCGTGACCAACGTGTCGACCGGATCACCTTCACCGGGGATAGCTCGACGGGGAAAGTGATTGCCGGTGCCGCAGCGGCGAACTTGACTCCGGTCAGCTTGGAGTTGGGAGGCAAGGGCGCCAACATCGTCTTCGACGACGCGAACATGGCCAATGCCGTTGACTGGGCAGCGCAGGCCATCTTCCGCAACGCGGGTCAAATCTGTCTTGCGGGAAGTCGTCTGTACGTTCAAGAATCGATTTACGACGAGTTCGTGCGCTTGCTTACTGAGAAGGCCGAGCAGATGAAGATAGGTGATCCGCAAGATGCGGATACCGACTTCGGGCCTCTCGCCAGCGAGGAACATTTCACCAAGGTGAGCGGTTACTTTCAGACACTCGATGACGATGGCGGTCGAGTGCTGACCGGGGGAGTCGGTGACGGTTGGGTCGTCAAACCCACCGTCATCGTCGACGCACCCGTCGACGCTCGGGTATGCCGCGAAGAAATCTTCGGCCCCGTTGTGGTTGTGCATCCGTTTTCCAGTGAGCACGACGTCATCGCCATGGCCAACGATTCCCGGTATGGACTCAACGCGATGATCTTCACCGAGAACGTGCATCGCGCGCATCGGGTCGCACGGAAACTGAACGCCGGGACAGTGTGGGTGAACTGCTTCTTTATCCGTGATCTACGGGCCCCCTTCGGGGGTGTGAAGGACTCCGGAGTGGGCCGTGAAGGCGGAGACTTCAGTCGAGAGTTCTTCACCGAGCCGAAGGCGGTCGTCATGCAGATCGACGGGGACGACGAGGCGTAGACCTCCGGGCAGTTCAGTCGTTCGTGTCCTCAGCCCGCGCGTGGGCCAGCAGGATTTCGCGCAAACTCTGTGCCGGCTCGGGATCAGGCACGTCGATCTCGAGGACGTCGTCGACGACCCGGACCGGGTAGGTTGCCACGCGCACGCGCTCATCTCCCTGTTTCGCGCCGTCGGTGAGGGAGAAGCGCCAGAAATGTCCGGGACATGTGACGCAGTCACCCTGCACCAGGCCGGCACTGAGTACCTCACCTCGGTGTGGGCAGATGTTAGCGATGGCCCACCAGGACGAGTTCCGATAGGACAGCAGCACAGAATGACCGCCAACCAGCCGCGCGTTGGGCGCGTCTGTGGAGAGTTCTGAAGCGGGGCCGACGGTCATCCACACGGTGACATCACGGCCGAAGCTTGGAGATGGGCTCCCCGCCAATGGACCAGTCATCGGGTGAGACTTCGTAAATTGCGACGCGGATACTTTCACGCTTCGCGCCCACGGCCTCCTCGACGGCACTGGTGATCTTCGCCATGAGGGCGTGCTTTTGTTCGTCGCTTCGTCCCTCAATCATGGTTACCTGCACAAACGGCATGTGTCCTCCTAAATGCACGAAATTTCGACGGTGCCGATCCGATCAAAGCTCGCGGTGACGACGTCACCAGGTTCGACCGCCACCGCTTCGGTCATGGAGCCGGCCAGGACGATATGACCGGCGGTCAGTCCTTGACCACGTTCGGCCAACTTGCGCACGAGCCACGCAACGCTCGCGGCCGGATGGCCGAGAACTGCGGCTCCCGATGCGGTTGCGATCAGCGACCCGTTCTTCTCGAAGACGCAGCCGGTCAGGCGCATGTCGAATTCTGTCGGGCTCGACCCCTGCCCACCGAGAACGAATCCGGCGCACGAAGAGTTGTCAGCGACCACATCGGGCAGAGTGAAGGAGTACCCCGCGAAGCGAGAATCCAAAACGTCGATTGCCGGAAACACCAACTGCGTCGCCGCGATTACCCGCGCAGCCGAAACATCTGGGCCGGAGAGGTCCTCGGCGAGAAGAAAGGCGATCTCGGGCTCGCAACGCGGCTGGATGAATCGATCACAGACCAAAGGTTCGCCCGTGTCGATGTGCATGTCGTGACTGAGCCAGCCGTAGAGCGGCTCGTCCACGTTCATCTGCTTTTGCTTCGCCTTGCTTGTCAAGCCCAGCTTCGCCCCTACGATCACTGCACCCGACGCCCGTCGAGCCTCGACGACCGAGTCCTGAATCGTGTATGCCGTATCGACGTCCAGGTCGGGGAAGTCGTCGGTCAGGGGAGTGGTGGCGACCCGGTCGGATGCGGCTCGGATCAGCCGCTCGGCCAGCTCTGTCTTGTTCATTCGTTCGCCTCCGCATGCTTTCGGGCTAGTTCCAACGCAACGTCGATGATCATGTCTTCTTGTCCCCCCACCACTTGGCGGCGCCCCAGTTCCATGAGGATTTCCGCCTGCGGGACGTCATAACGCTCGGCTGCTTTCTGGGCATGCAGCAGGAACGAGCCGTAGACGCCTGCGTAACCCAGAATCAGTCCGGCCCGGTCGATCACCTGTTGCCTAGGCATGATCGGCCGCACGACTTCCTCGGCTACGTCCATCAGCTTCAGCGCATCGACACCGGTCTCGATTCCGTACTTGTTCGAGACCGCGGCCAGAATCTCCGTCGGGCAGTTGCCTGCGCCCGCGCCGAGTCCCGCACTCGTTCCGTCGAGGTTCGCGGCCCCTTCCTCGTAGGCCGCGATCGAGTTCGACACTGCCATCGCAAGGTTGTTATGGGCGTGGACCCCGAGCGGGATATCGAGGGCCTTCACCAAGGCACTCACCCGTCGCTGCACGTCCTCCGTGGTCATCGCTCCGGCAGAGTCTGCGATGTAGATGGCGTCGGCCCCGTACGACTGCATTAGCAACGCCTGCTCGACGAGGCCCTCGGGCGAGTTCATGTGTGCCATCATCAAGAACCCAATGGCTTCCATGTCGAGCTTCTTGGCCATCTGGATGTGCTGCTCACTGATGTCGGCTTCGGTGCAGTGTGTTGCGATTCGTGCCATGCCAACACCGAGCTCCTTGACGTCTTTGAGATCGTCGGCGAGACCAACTCCCGGTAGTAGAAGGCATGCGATGGTCGAGTCGCCGGCTTCCTGGCATGCGCGTGCGATCAATTCCTTCTCGTCGACTTTCGAGAACCCGTAGTTGAAGCTTGAGCCGCCCAAGCCGTCACCGTGGGCGATTTCGATGACTTGCACACCCGCGGCGCTGAGACCTCTGACGATAGCGATGACGTCGTCTTCGTCGTATTGATGGCTGATGGCGTGCGAGCCGTCGCGCAATGTGGAGTCGATGAGGCGGTAGTCAACGGATGAATTCGTCATGCCGGCACCTTCGACTTCGCGTTCGCAATGGCTTCACCGACGCGCATCGCGGCGGCGGTCATGATGTCGAGGTTGCCGGCGTAGGTTGGCAGATAGTCACCGGCACCCTCCACCTCCAGGAGTACGACGGCGCGATGAGGAACCTCTCCACCCGGTGTGAAGAAGGGGCCGGTCTCCACTACCGGGGGATTCTTCAGCCGGTAGCCGGGGACGTAGCGCGCGACTTCGTCGACCATTTCGTGAACGGAATCGAGCACGGCTTCATGGTCTGATCCTTCGGGCAGGCCGGCAAAGACCGTGTTGCGCATCAAGATGGGGGGCTCTGCGGGGTTGAGGATGATGATGGCTTTGCTTTTCGTTGCGCCGCCGATCTCCCGGAGGGCAGTCGATGTGGTCTTAGTGAACTCATCGATGTTTTGGCGGGTTCCTGGTCCGGCTGATCGGCTTGCCACGGTCGAGACCATCTCGGCATAGGGAAGCGACTCGATGACGCGACGAATGGCGTACACCATGGGTGTGGTGGCTTGGCCTCCGCACGTCACCATGTTGATGTTCGGTGCATCGAGATGCTCGTACAAGTTGACGGGCGGGATGACCTTGGGACCGCGAGCCGCTGGTGTCAGGTCGATAGCGGTGATGCCCGCGGAGGCGTAGTCCGCGTGATGGCGCATATGGACGTAGGCGCTGGTCGCGTCGAACACCATGTCGATGTCTGCGGCGTTATCGAGAACCCACTGAGGTCCCGAGTGCGGAGCCTCAATCCCGTTGTCTTTCGCCCGAGCTAAGCCGTCGCTTTCGGGGTCGATGCCAACGAGAGCGACGAGCTCCAACGTGTCGCTGCGCAGCATCTTGTACATCAGGTCGGTGCCGATGTTCCCGGAGCCGACGATTGCGCATCGCTGTGCCATCTACTCCTCCTCTCCGACGACTTTCAATGTGATGGGTCCCAAGTGATCGAACTCGGCTCGGAATGTGTCGCCCGCCTGGATGGGAACCATGGCATGCAGTGCTCCGGTCATGATGACGCTGCCGGCCGGAAGGTGTGCTCCGAGGGGCGCGAGGGTGTTCGCCAACCAGGCGACGGCGGCGAGTGGATCTCCGAGTGCCGCGGCGCCAGCTCCTGTTGCCACGACTTCTCCATTCTTGGTGAACACCATTCCGATGAGTCGCGGGTCTACAGAATCGACGGGGATGACCCGGCTGCCGAGAGCGATGGCCCCGTTGCTCGCCAAATCAGCAACGGTGTCGGCGATCGTGATCTTCCAATCACGAATGCGTGAGTCCACGATCTCGATGGCAGCGGTGAGGCCGCGGGTGGCCTGATAGACGTCGGCGGCGGTGCAGTGCGGACCGGATAGCTCGGCGTCCAGTGTCACCGCAATCTCTGCCTCCACTCGAGGTGCGATGAAGGCATCAACGCGAATGTCTGCTCCGTCTTCGTGCACGGTGCTGGCGAAGACCGGGCTGAAGTCCGGCTGGTTGACACCGAGGAGGCGCTGCATCGGAGCGGACGTGAGGCCGAGTTTGTAGCCGGAGATCACCTCCCCATCCGCGACGAGTCGTTCTACGAGCAACTGTTGAACGGCGTAGCCGTCCTCCATGCCCAGATCCGGCATGTGCTCAGTGAGTGGGTCGATGGGTGTTCGAGTGCGACGAGCCTCATGTAGGGCATCGGCGAAATCCTTTGCTTGCTGCCGGTCCAGTGAAGTCACGGACTTCCTCCTTTGCTGTCTCGGTAGCCGAGACGTCGACTTATTGCCAATCCGGCATCAATGCAGGGGCGTGCGAAGCGCTTGAGTGATTCGCCGCCGAGGCGCTGCACCGGTCCTGCGATAGAGACGGCCGCGACCACGTCGCCGAAACCATTGCGCACGGGTGCTGCCACAGACCCAACACCCATCTCTGCCTCATTGATGTTCTGGGCCCAGCCCTGGCTTTGGATGACGTGCAGCTCGCGGCGCAAGCCTTCGATAGTGGTGATGGTGTGTGGGGTTTTCGAGGGAAGTCGCCAGCCTCGAAGCCTTGTATCGAGTTCTTCGGCAGATAGGCATGCCAGTAGCAACTTGCCGGTGCTGGTGCAGTGGGCATCGTTCCGGTGACCCACGCGGCCGAAGAGTCGCAGTGTTTGCGGGCTCTCTCTGCGTTCGACGTAGACAACCTCGCGGCCGTCGAGTACCGCAACTTGGACCGTCTCCTTCGATGCGTTCCGCAACTGCTCTAGGACGGGTGTGCAGGCCTCGTGAAGGTCTGTATGCCAGTAGACCGATGTTCCGAGTTCGTACATAGCCAACCCGAGACGGTAAGCACCGGTGTCGGGATCTTGTTCGAGCAGTCGCTCCTCGGTGAGTGTGTTGACGAGTCGATGTGCCGTGCTCTTTCCCACTCCGAGTCGCCGCGACAGTTCCGTGACCCCGAGTTCTCGATTTCCCTTGCTGAATTCTTTGAGAAGACGTGCAGCGTTCGCGACGCTGGAAAGCGTCGAGTGTGCGCGTTGGGGTCTCTCTTGGGTGTCGGTCATTGCTCCGCGCTCCGGAGAATCGCGAGCGTGTTGCGTCGGATGACGTCGAGATCATCGACGTCATCCGCGGCAACTGTCGTGCCTGTCAGCGCACCGGCGAGGAGTCGTGCGGCATTCGGCATGGCGTTGACATGAGCCTGATACATCTCCGACACCAGCGAACCGTCTCGGGGGCGAAGTTGTGCGATCGTGGTGAAATCCCGATCGGCGGCTGCCTGCGAATGCGCAAGCCCGGTGCCAGCGTGCTGCGCGTGGTGGGCAGACAGCCCACTGCCCGGCGGGACGGAAAGGTGATAAACGACCGATCGAATGCCGAGGGTTTCGCGAACCGCTTGGGGGGCCGGTTCGAGTGTTTCGTCGATGAGGCCGAGACCGGGGGAGATGACGGGGTCGAAGAATCGAAGCGTCCAGTGCATGTCGTCGAACTGCTGCTCCAGGGACACCTCCGGACCTGCCGGAGCCGGGAGCTTGTCGGTGGTGGCGAGTACATGGAGATACCGAGCTCCCGCGACGATCACGGTGAACGTATTGGCGGCAAAGAGCGGCAATCGAGCGCGATCTCCGGGGGGAAGAGCGTTGGCGGCGTCGATATAGGCGCCGTGAACGGCCTGGACATACTCGGCCATGGCGGAGCGCATCTGCTCGGGACCGGCGTGCTCGGTCATGGGGCGTGAGGCTAGCAGCGACTGTTCCGCTAGATGGGACGGCGTACTTACATGCGGGACAATTTCCTTCTACGGTCTCCTCCAGGTCAGCCACGGTGTGGGCTGCCTCACAAAGGAGCGGATGTTTTATGGGCATGCAGCGGTTGGCACACGTCGATGTGACCGTTACCGACCTCGACCTAGCGACGGCGTACTACACAGAAGTCATCGGCATGCTGGAAACAGAGCGTGACGAGAACTCCGTCTACCTCAAGTGCTGGGATGAGCCCAACCACCATTCGCTCCGGCTGATCTATGGTCCCCGGGTTGGTTTCGACCTCATGTCCTTCAAGGTTGACCGTGATGACGATCTCGAGGAATTCGAGCGCCGCGTCCTCAACTACGGATTTCCCGTCCGCCGGGTGTCGAAGGGGGAGCGCGTCGGCCAGGGCGAGTCCATTCAGTTCGAAACTCCGTCAGGTCAGGTCATGGAACTGGTGGCCGATCTGGAGATGGTGGGCCGAGCCACGTCGCCGGTCAATCCCGTCCCCTTCGTCGAGGGCCTGCCGGGAATCGCGCCGCCGCGGCTCGACCACCTGCTGGTCACCGCGGAAGAAGTAGGAGATTCGACAAAGTTCTTCGAAGACGTTTTCGGATTCCGGACAACCGAACAACTCCTCGACGGCCAGGGACATCAAGCGGCCACCTGGCTGACGGTGACGGATAGTCCTCACGACATTGCGATCGTCACCGGCAAGAACGGGGGACTGCACCATTTCGCCTGGTGGTTGGACGACTGGGACCACGTTCGCCGCTCGGCTGACATCCTCGCGTACAACGGTATTCAGATCGACGTCGGGCCGACGCGCCATGGAATCACCCGCGGCAACACGATCTACTTCTTCGACCCGCTGGGAACCCGTAACGAAGTCTTCACCGGCGGCTATCGGCCCGATCCGGAGTTTCCGACGATCACGTGGACCGAGGATCAGATCGGCCGGGCCGTCTTCTACTACGAAGGCGAGCTGAACACTCGCTTCATGACGGTGCACACCTAAAGGCCGGCTATGGGAATTCTCCGTCTATCGCATGTCGAGGTCCGGGTTCCGGACCTGGAGTTGGCGACCGCCTATTACACGGAAGTCGTCGGCCTATACGAGACCGCACGCGAGCAAGATCGGGTCTTCCTCAAATGTTGGGATGAGCAACAGCATCACTCGGTCATTTTGACCAGCGAACCGACGTACGGCCTGAACCATATGGGATGGAAGGTTCGTTACCGCGAAGATCTCGACTACTACACGGACAAGCTTGCGAAGGCGGGTGTGGACGTCGTCCGCTATGAGGCTGGAGAGATCGGTCCGGGTCACGGCGAAGCAATTCGGTTCACCTTGCCGAGTGGGCACGTCATGGAACTGGTGTACGGAATGCAAATTGTCGGCAACCTGCTCCCGCTAGTGAACCCGCCACCCAAGCCGATCAACATGGTCGGTTTCGCGCCACCTCGGTTGGACCACATCTTCATCACATGTGAAGACGTGGCGGGTAACACCGCCTTCCTGCAGGAGGTGCTCGATTTCCACCTCACGGAGCAGATCGTTGGTGACGATGGTTTCCAGGTCGCCACGTGGCTGGAGCGCTCGCATCACTCGCACGACATCGCGCTCGTCACCGGCAAGGACCGCGGTCTACACCACTTCGCCTTCTGGGTCGACGACTGGACGGCCATCCGAGACACCGCCGATGTCCTGGCGTATCACGGCGTTCCCATCGAAACGAACCCAACGCGACACGGCGCGACGCGCGGGCACTGCATCTACTTCTTCGATCCCGCAGGCAATCGCAACGAGGCCTTCACGGGCGGCTACCAAGTGGATCCTGAGGAGCCACCCATCACCTGGACCGAGGCGGAAATGGGTCGCGCCATCTTCTACTACGACGGCGTTGTTGATCAGCACTTCCTGACGGTGCACAGCTAGGAGAGCGATGACTGCGTCAGACATTAGGAACGTTCAAGCCGACGGGGCGGAGCCCGTGGGTGATGAGGCGGCGACCACGGACGCGCGCCCGAGGCTCCCTCACTTGAATAGAACCGATCCGCCGGCGTATCTGCAGAATTACTTGAATCGCGAAGCCCAGGGTGGGAAACGGCACGAGCTCGACGGCGGGGCCGCTCCCGACTCCGGTCGCACCGACGACACGCCTTTGTA
>WLWL01000233.1 GCA_012103605.1 Candidatus Nanopelagicales bacterium | reverse complement strand
TCGCGGCAATCACCTTCGGGTGCTGGTGGCCGATATTCACGTTCACCAGTTGAGAGGAGAAGTCCAGCCACTTATTGCCGTCGTAGTCCCACACGTATGAACCCTCTGCCGCCGCGATACACATCGGATTGAGTGCACCTTGGGCGCTCCAGGAATGGAAGACGTACTGACGATCGAGGTCGTAGACGCGCTTGCCTTCGGCTGGATCGGGGGAATACGACATGGGGTCTCCTCGTGGAATCAATCAGTGAGTGAAGCGTAGATCCGGCTCAATGTTCAAGACAATCAGGGCCACAATGTCTGCTCATGTGAGCGGATTGACCCAACGAACTTGAGGGATTCGCGCGAAATCACGATCAGCGGAGTAGACGGTGCCACCGTGCTCACAAGCCAAAGCTGCAATGTGGACATCGTTGACGACGCCGCCACGAGTGTCCGTGGGAGTAAGAGCTCGCCTAGCGTGAAGGTGCCGTTGACCAGGATGGATGGGCGACGCGTGAGGAGCGTCAAGCCGCGATTCCACACTGGATACAGCTTGATCCATTGACAAAGGCTGGTAGTAAACCGACGTACCAGTCGAGTATCGAAGAAAGGTGAGTACGGACGACCACGGGATTCCGATCAGTTCATCTCCCGTCAGCGCCTGACTCCACCACTCGTAGGCGCGTGCGTGTAACGGTGATCACGTACTCGTGGCGTAGATGAGGAGATTGGCGTCCGGGACTATCACTTCAGTCCGCGCTCCATTTGCTCGGTAACTCCTAAGAGGCGAACTACCTCTGCATCTTCTCCAAGCGCCTCGGCCTGTTCCGCGGTCATCCGCAGGCCACCTAGGTCGAAGACAGGCGGCTCGACGCTCGGGCGGGGCGATGATGGGGCAAGCCCTCTTCTGACCGCCTCGTTCACCACTTCTTTGACGGATCGCCCGGTTGCGCGGGCGCGTTCGTTCAGGGCCATGAACAGATCGTCATCCAGCGTGAGGGTGGCGTGCATCCCTCGATGGCTAGCCTGTGGACTTCAAAGCATCAAAATGCCCAGGATCGGCGGACTGCTGGCTTCGAGCCCTGGGATAGCGCACTGAGTTGGCGGCCATCCGCATCGAAGTTCGAGGGCTCGAGCCACTTCTCCATCGCTGAGCGCACGAGTGGCCAGTCATCATCCACCAGGGCGAACCACGCCGTATCCCTATTCCGCCCCTTCACCACCGTCGCTTTGGGAAACACCCCGTCGAAGCTCATGCCCAACCGCTGCGCAGCATTCATCGACTCGACATTCAGTGCGTTGCACTTCCACTCGTAGCGCCGATAACCCAACTCGAAGGCGTTGCGCATCATCAGGTACATCGCTTCGGTACCCGCCCGGGAGCCCTGTAACTCTGGTGAGTAGGTGATCCAACCAACTTCGATGCTTCGGGCTGTGGGATCGATCCGCAGATAAGACGCAACACCGAGCGCTCGAGTCGTCTCGGTATCAATGACTGCAAAGAACATCGGATCGTCACGACGCTGAACAGACTCCGCCCACTGGCGGTATTCGCCCAAGGTGGCGAACGGGCCTTGCGGCATGTACGTCCACAGATCGTCGTGCCCCCAGTAGGCCTCAAACAGATCCGCTGAATGCCGCTCTGCGTCAAGTGGCTCAAGTCGACCGTAGGCACCCGCCAAGACAAGCCACGAGGGCCGAGAACATTCCGCCGGAACTACCGGAAGTCCAACTCGGTTGCCGTGATCGTCGAGTTCGAACTCCAGGTCGAAGAAGCCCATCTCAGTCGATCAGGTCATGGACAGAAATCGTTGCGTTGCGATCCTGTCCGACGCCAATCGCGCTGATTCGGCAATTCGATACATCCTGCAGGAACTCGACATAACTGCGTGCATTCGCTGGAAGGTCCGCAAGGGATCGGGCTTCCGAAATGTCTTCTTCCCAGCCGGGCAGGTACTCGTAGATCGGCTTCGCGTGATGGAACGCAGTCTGGGTTTCCGGGATCTGATCCACGCGCGTTCCATCGATGTCGTACGCCACACACACGGGAACTTTCTCGAAACCCGTCAGCACATCGAGTTTGGTCAGGAAGATGTCCG
>WLWL01000232.1 GCA_012103605.1 Candidatus Nanopelagicales bacterium | reverse complement strand
CCTCGTGCTCCGGGTCGAGCAGGATCGGCTGGAAGGTCCCGGACGTGAACTCGTCCTTGGTGGAGACCGCCTGCTTGGCGCGCAGGAGTGACTTCGGAGTGAAGATGATGAGCGGTCGGGTCAGACGACTGAACACCTGCCAACGCAGAAGGTGGAAGTACGACGCCGGGGTGCTCGGCATCGACACTGTCATGTTGTCTTGAGCGCACATCTGCAAGAAGCGCTCGACGCGCGCACTTGAGTGGTCCGGGCCTTGCCCTTCTTGCCCGTGCGGCAGCAGGAGGGTGACGGCTGACCGCTGCGCCCACTTTTGCTCACCGGAAGAGATGAACTCATCGGTGATTGTCTGGGCGCCATTGACGAAGTCACCGAACTGCGCCTCCCACATCACCAGGGCATCGGGGCGGGCGACGGAGTATCCGTACTCGAAACCCAGGGCAGCGAATTCGCTGAGGAGTGAGTCGTAGACGTAGAGCTTCGCCCCGTCGCGGTAACACGACTTCAGTGGTTTGTATTGCCACCCTGTTTCGCTATCCACGATGACCATGTGGCGTTGCCCAAACGTTCCGCGTCGAGAGTCCTGGCCGGCGAGGCGAACGGTGCGACCCTCCATGAGCAGGGAACCCACGGCTAGCGCCTCGGCCATTCCCCAGTCGATCGTGTCGTCGGAGACCATCTGCTCGCGACGCTGCAGTTGAGGTGCCAACCGAGGATGCACATGGAAATCGTCCGGCAGCGTGATCTGTGAATCGATAACCGTTTCGATCTGCTCCTGACTGATGGCCGTATCTACTTCGGTGAAGGGTGTCTGTGGGGTCAAGTCGAGTTGGCCGGTCTCGATGATGTCCTTCACGCGGTCGGCAAAATCCTCGGCGTCATCCTCCGGGGTATCTCTGGTTTCTTGGAAGACCCGCTCGAGTTGCTCCTGGAAGTGCTTGAGAGCTTGCTCGGCTTCGTCGACGGTGATGTCGCCACGACCGATGAGTGATTCCGTGTAGTGCTTTCGCACCGAACGCTTGGCGTCGATGATCTTGTACATCCGTGGCTGAGTCAGCGACGGATCGTCTGCCTCGTTGTGGCCGCGCTTGCGGTAACACACCATGTCGACGACCACGTCTTTGTGGAAGGCCTGCCGGAAGGCGAACGCCAGGCTGGCCACGCGAGCAACGGCCTCGGGATCATCACCGTTGACGTGGAAGATCGGCGCCTGCACCATGCGGGCAACATCGGTGGAGTACACACTCGAACGCCCGTACTTAGGTGACGTCGTAAAGCCCACCTGATTGTTCACGACGATATGGACCGTGCCGCCGGTCCGGTAGCCCTGCAGTTGCGAAAGCTCGAGTGTTTCGGCGACCACTCCTTGGCCCGCAAATGCCGCATCCCCGTGAACGAGGACAGGAAGAATGTCGTTCCTGCGTTCCTTGGGCAGCAGATCCTGCTTGGCTCGCACAATGCCCTCGAGCACCGGATTGACCGCCTCGAGGTGCGACGGATTAGCCGCGAGGTACACGGACGTGTACGCGCCGTCGGGCGTTAAGAACGATCCGGTGGTGCCGAGGTGGTACTTCACGTCGCCGGAGCCCTGGACCGAGTCGTCGCCGTAGTCTCCCTCGAATTCGCGGAAGACCTGCGCGTAGGACTTGCCGGCGATGTTCGTCAGAACGTTTAAACGACCGCGATGGGGCATGCCGATGGCGACTTCGAGGATGTCGTCGTGCGCTGCGTCGGTGAGGATTTCATCGAGTAGTGGAATGAGGGACTCCGCGCCTTCGAGTGAGAATCGCTTCTGTCCGACGTATTTGGTGTGCAAGAAGGTCTCGAGAGCTTCGGCCTCGTTTAGCTTGTTCAGCATGCGCAGTTGCTCGTCGCGGTCGGGCTTCACGTGCGGAATCTCGACGCGCTCTTGGATCCACCGACGCTGCTCGGGATCTTGCAGGTGCATGTATTCGATGCCGACTGTGCGGGTGTAGGCGTCGCGCAGCACGCCAAGAATCTCCCGAAGTTTCATCAGGGCGCGACCGCCGAAGCCTCCGGTGGGGAACTCCCGGTCCAGATCCCACAGTGTCAACCCGTGGCTGAGCACGTCGAGGTCGGGAT
>WLWL01000231.1 GCA_012103605.1 Candidatus Nanopelagicales bacterium | reverse complement strand
GCCCGGGAAAGACCTTGGGCGGGCAATGTACGCGTGGGTGGGGCCCGTAGGGAGCATCACTATTCCCGCGTGCTGAATTCGACCGTCGGGGTATGTCAGCAACGCCCCTACAACACCCACGCGTGGGTCATTCGCCATTTCGAGTAGCCGCAGGACTGGTTGATCGCTGTCCACGGACGTGTCGTCGTTCAGGAGGAACAGGAACTCTCCTTGAGAGTGGTGACGCCCGGTATTGATTGCTCGGGAGAAGTTGAAGGGTGGCTCCAGGACAACCTGTGTATCGACGCCGTCAATGGGGGCGATCTCTCCGGTCGTCACCGCGGTTATCTCAAGTGGGACGCTCGATTCGTGTTCACGCAGTGAGGCGACCGCCGCATCGACGAATCGACCATGATCGTTCGCTGCGCCGGCCGTTGGAATGATCACGCTCACCAGCGGAGGGGATGGCACAGCAGGGTGCACCTCATTCAAGCCGGGGACCGAACTCGCCACGACAGTGCCGCCGGCCGTTCGATCGAGGTGGTCCTGCTGGGCTCGGGCACTGGCTTCCTGCGCCCATGGTTTGGCGTCAATGGTCAGTGCGGTGCTCTGCGCCCACGCTCGCCAGTGGTACAGCGGGCGCGGCACGTGGTGAACATTGTCTTCGGACAATTGAGGCAACAAGCGCAGGGCTAGATCGAAGTCTTGCGCGCCGTCGAATTGTGATCGAAACCCGCCAACGGCTCGAACCTCCCGGGTCCGAAAGCACGTGAAGTGGCACAGGTACATCTGAGTTAGCAGCAATTCGGGCGAATAGTCGGGCTTGCAATACAACTCGAAATGCTTATCCGACCCATCGATTTTGTCCTCGTCGGAGTAGATGACGAGCGTATTCGGGTTCTCGGAGAGTTGTTGACTGAACAGTTCGAAAGCGCGCGGATTCAGAACATCATCGTGATCGAGCCACCCGAACCACTCTGTGGATACCTGCTCCAGTCCACGATTGCAGGCAGCAGCTATTCCACCGTTGGGTCCGTCAACAACGACGATGCGCGGATCCTGGGCGTGACGCGCGGCGAACTCCTCCAGGAAATCTCGCACGGTCGAGTCTGTTGAACCATCGTTACTGACGATCAATTGCCAGTTACGTGCCGTCTGCGACACAACGCTGTTGAGGCAACTCTCAAGGAAGCGAACAGGCGGATTGAACACCGGCACAACGACGGCGATAGGCACTGTGTTCTCGATGCTGCCCGCTTGTCGGGTGAGCGAGTCTGACAGCCACGCCCGGTATTCCCGGCCATTCAGGCGCTCCCACCACATCCGCTTGATTCGACGCTTGATTCGTCCTGCACGTCGTTTCGTCCGAATAAAGGGATGGGAATCCGGGAGTGAATCGAGGAAGTTCACGGCCACGGCTAACGGATCGAGTACGTGTACGGAAGTTCCACGAAACCTTGACCAATTTCGCCGCGTCCACTGCGCACGGTGAACTCCACAGCGTCGTCCCAGTTGTCGATCAAGACACTGCCCGTGTGGTCGAAGATATCGATATGCACGCGATAACGGCCCGGAAGCAAAGGATTACCTGTCAGGAGCGCCGTGACGGTCTTGTCCCCTTCGATATATCCGAAGTCGTAGCCGAGTCGGTGGTTGCTCATCATGGTCACCAGGGCCCCGGATTCATGCTGCATCGCGAATCGGAGATTTGGTCCGAGGATTCGCTCATGGCACGTCAGTTCAACCTCCAAACCGAAAGTTTGACCAGTCTCCGCATGCTGGAGCGCGTTTCCACTCTCGTCAATCAGTCGTGCTGACGTGCAGCGAACAATTCCATTACCCGCTCGTGCACTGTCGTCGCCACGTTCGGCGGCAACTGCGGCCCCTGCCATTGTCTCTTCGGCATTCACCCGCGTCAGGTACTCACTGATGGTGTCGGTGGCTCCACCAACAGATTGCACAGCACCATGATCAAGCCAAGCCACCTCATCGCAGAGGCCCTCCAACTGACCTAGTCCGTGACTGACAACAACGATGGTGCGGCCTTCTCGTCGGAGTGTGTAGAGGTGGTCAAAGCACTTGCGTTGAAACTCCTCGTCGCCTACGGCCAGCACTTCGTCGA
>WLWL01000045.1 GCA_012103605.1 Candidatus Nanopelagicales bacterium | reverse complement strand
CGGCCCGTCGAAGAAGGCAACCCCGGAGGCCAACGCGGGCATGCGGGCTCGTATCCGGGCAACGTCGAAGTCGTTCATACGTCCCACCACAGTGTGCACACCTCGCGGGGTGTGGCGTCGAGGTCCTGTATCAGTGCAGCGGCAACTTCCGCGTCCCGATCTTCGCTCAGGCACAGGCGGATCCGGGCGAAGCGCACCCGCTCTTCCATCGGTAGGGACACGCGCTGGCCCCATGTTTCATCCGTCCACACATCGAGGTGTGCATCGAAACCCAGCGCCCTGGCGATGTCAACCAATTGGTGGGCCGTCGGTGTAGTAGGCCGGTCGAGATCCCAGAACTTCTTCCACAGCGGGCTCATGTTGCTCAGTGGGTGCGTGATGGGGAGTTCCACGACAACGCGACGTCGCGCGTGGTCGTTCAGGGCCTGCAGAAAGGGAACGATTGCGGCTACGTTGAAGGCGACGTGGTGACACACCACGACGTCAGCAACCGGAACATCGGCGGCGACATCCGGCCACGAGCCACGGAACTCCTGGTGCTGCACTCCACGTTTCGCCGCCGCCTCGGCGTAAGCATCGAGCATCTCCTGCGCATGGTCGACGGCGTAGAAAACCTCTGCGGACGGCGCCAGAGCGAAGGACGCTCGCCCGCCGCCGGAACCAACATCAAGGACACTTCCGCCAGCCGGAACGGCCTCCCGCGCTCGATCGTGCGACACCGAGTCGGCTACCTCATCCCCGACGGTGAACATCGCGACCGGGTGGACCCACGGTTCCTGCGACGCCTGCTCGAGGATGTGGTCGGGAATGGCCCACGCTTCGAGATCGCTTCGCCATTGACTCGCCAGTTCGACGATCTCGGTGGGCGTCTCGGTCACAGGAGCGACGCTAGCCGAGCCAGCGGCTGCTCCACGCGTCGGCAAGCGCGCATCGCTCACCCGACTATCGTGCAGCCGTGCCCGCCGGAACGCCACCTGATTCGTCCGATCCCTCTGATCCCTCCGAGCCCTCTGACGTCTCCGGTAGCTCGGGCTCTGCCGCAGATGACAAGCAGCCCATCAAGACTCTCATCGGAGGGCCCCGCGGAGCCCTGGAGAGCATCCTGCCGCCAGTGGTCTTCGTGGCCGTCTACTCCGCGCTGTCGAGCAGTAACGAGGATGCGCTGACCTACGCGATCGTTGCGGCCCTCATTCTGGCTGTCTTCTTCGGCGGTTGGCGGCTCCTCGAGCGCAAGAGACCCACGCGGGTTATCGGGGCGATCGTGGTGGTGGCCCTGGGTGCCTACTTCGCCGCCCGCACCGGCAGTGCCGCCGCGTTCTTCTGGCCTCGCGTGCTGTTGAACGTGTTGTCCGCGTTGGCTTTCGTCATCGGCAACTTCGTTCGGTGGCCGTTGCTCGGCATCATCGTCGGCCCGATCATGGGCACCGGAATGCGTTGGCGCCAAGACCCCGTGCTCGTGCGCGCCTACGCCCGCGGCTCCTGGCTATGGGTGTTGCTGAACCTGGTCCGGGCGGCGATCCTGCTCCCCCTCATCGCGAACGACGCACTGTGGGGGCTGGCCGCGTCGGGTGCGTTCTTCTACGTCTTAGTAATTGGCACCATCCTGGGATCGTGGTTCATCATGAAGCGAGCCATCCCCGCCGATCATCCGGGTCTTCGTCAACCGGTCGGTGACCCGAAAAGCACGGACGAGTAAAACCACAACCGGTTCGATCAGCACTCACTGCTCCCTCGCGCGGCCCATCGCCCACGATCGGTCCGATATCTCCGGTGGCGACTCGGGAGCCTCGCGTGTTCTCCCTCGTAGGTAGGCCAGGTCTAGCGCGAGGCCCCGGGTCCGCTCATCGTCCATAGGTAGGGCGCACCGCGCCACCATTCGTCCGATACCGCCTGTGTGAAGACTCTGTGGCGTTGGACGGTCGCGATCACCGCCATTCCCGTGGCCCTCACCGGCGTTCTGTCGTCCGCTCAGGCATCCTCCCCAGCTACGTCCGCCCTTGCCTCCGTACCAGCCGCCGTGCCAGCCGCTGTGCCCGCGTCGACGCCGTCATCCTTGAGCTACTCCCAGATTCGTACCGAACTCGTCACCGCTTCACGTGCGCTCACCGACGCGCAAGAGGTCGTGACCGCAGCCAGAAGCGACAGCACGGCTGCCACGATCGCTGTGGCCGAAGCCAACAAAGACGTCGCATCGGCCGAGGAGGTACTTGCTCAGGCCCTACGCGTTGTGGATCTCACATCGTCCAGTGCGACCACCGCGCAACAACAGTTGGATGACCGGGCTCGGACGATGTATATCGGCGGTGGCGATGCACCGGGTCTGTCCGATGTGTTGTTGACGTCAACGGACACCGGCAGCCTCACCCAGGCACTGGCAGATCGTGAATTCCTCAAGACCACCAGCCGCACCGCTGCTACCGGAGTGGAAGCCTCGCAACGTGCCGTGGCCCAGGCAGAGGCCAGCGTGGATGCCCGCGAGGCCGACGTCGCTCTCGCGCGGGCTGCCGCCGATGCCGCGGAGTTGAACCGAGTCGCCGCTGAGGCGGCCGTGCAAGAGGCGCTCGATGCCGTGGACGATGCACGCTCCTTCGTTCAGCAGTTGGTCCAGGCGAGTTCGCGTGACAACTCCCGCGACTACCGAAAGATTGAACGCTGCGGCGATTGGCTCACCAAGCTGCTCGCCCGCGTGGGTTTCGAGGGTGAGAACCTACGCGAGGCGTGGGCCATCGTGATGCGCGAAAGCGGCGGCAACGAGGACGCCATCAGCGTCACCAACGACCTCGGCCTCTTTCAGATCAACACTTTCGCCTGGGGCGGCCAAGACTGGTTCAACAGGGAACTGTTGCTGACGCGCGAGTACAACGCCCAGGTGGCGCTGATGCTGTCGCAGGGCGGTAAATCCTGGTACGCCTGGGGGCTCGACGGGCAAGGTCGACTGAATCCAGGGGCTTACGTGAACTCCGGGTGGAGCGACGAGCAGATCAATGGCCTGCTCGACCGCTACCTCCGGTGGTACAAGTCCTACCCGTGTCGGCCCGCCTACGAGGCCTGACTGACACGACGATCACAACATCAGCCCGACGCGAGTGCCTTGGCCTTGAGCTGATCGAACTCCTCCTGGGAAATCGTTCCCGCATCCAGGAGTGCTTTCGCTGATGCGATCTGGTCCGAGGGAGAGACGCTGCCGACGGCGTTTTGGATGTATGCCTTCTGCGCCTCGTCTGCGGCCTGCATCTGGGCTTGACGTCGCTCGGCCATCGAGTTGCCACGGGCGATCAGATACACCAGGACGGTGATGGGCGGGAAAATCAGAAGGAAAATGATCCACACGGCCTTCTTGCCTCCGCCAAGACTCTTGTCGGCGAACAAATCCATGACCACCATGAAGAAGACCATGAAGAACATGACCATGAAGAAGATGATCAGCAAGGACCACAGCACTTGACCAAAACCCATGACACACCTTTCGTTGAGAGAACTCCACCCTACTCATCGACCTATTAATCGACGCAGCCGTGCATCACGCCACGGGAGGAAAGACCTGCGTCGGTGTTGATGAAGCCATGAGGACCGACGGAATCTACGATGACTGTGTGGAATTCGAGACCTTCACCGTCGCGATCCCGATCAGCGCGTCATTCACGCGCCACCTCGAAGTCCAAGCACCCACAGCCGACGCTGCACTCCTTCTCGCCACCGAGCACGCTCTCGACACAGGGGTCTTGATGCACGGTGAACCGTGGATCGTAAAAGGCGCCGACGAAAACTTGTAGCCCGCTCACCCAGAATTGCTGTATCCCCTCATAGCGCCGCTCCCACTAGTTAGTCTTACGTTCGCGGTTCAACAAACCACACCTCATGCTTGGAGAAACTCATGCACATTTCCGCCGCCCACGTGGCCGCTGTCCTTTGTACCGGTCTCGCGGCTTCGTCTCTTGCGCTAGCCGCTCCGGCCTCAGCCAACAGCGGCACGGCCACTCTCACGACGCACAATGGCCAGGTAGGAGTGAATCAGGTCCTGACCGCCACCTACGTTGCGAGTGATGCAGGCCCATCGTGCGACGACGCCGGTGGAGTGGTGAGCTTTAACTTCACAGTGGACAAAGGCCCCAACCTCGGCACCGTTTCCGGCACCTGCACTCCGGTGAGTGATGGATCCGTAACGCCAGTCGCTACGTGGACGGGCACTATGAACTGGACCCCGACCAAGCCGGGGACGCAATTTCTGACAACTCAGGCCACACAGCAACTGTTTGGGGGAGACCCTGTCGTAGGTCAGGCCACCAAGAGCGTCCTGATTGCACCTGCGCCAGCGCCCAAGCCCACTCCGAAGCCCGCCGTTCCTTCTCAGATCCAGAACTTGAAGGTCACAGGTGTTTCGACGAACACCGTGTCCTTGAACTGGGATGCGCCCCGCAGCTCTGGGGCTTCCCCCGTCTCTGGATACGTCGTTACCTGGTCCGGGCCGACCAGCGGGCAGATCGGCGTGCCAGGAAACACAACGAACGCGAACGTTGGCACGCTCTTGGCTAATTCCTCGTACACGCTGTCTGTTCTTGCAGCCAATAGTCAGGGGTGGGGCGCATCAGTGAGCGTCACACAAGCCACGGCCAGCGCACCAACTCCTCCACCTACCCAGCAGCAGACGCTGGTTGGCCCGGCATGGGAAGGCGGAGGCCCCAAGGTCAAGAGCGGCAAATGGAAAACCTTCAATGACACCGCCAACCTGGACACGAATGCTGGTCAGGAGGCGAGACTGAGCGCGAAGAACAGATCAGCTTCCATCAAGTCAGTCAAGTTCCGGTACAAGGGCGACTTCGTCGAGGTGCGCGCCGTCCTCAAGTCAGGGAAGAAGAAGGGCTCCTTCACCTTGCATGAGTCCGCGCCGGCAACTCCCGGCTTCACGGCCATGGACGTGGAGCGCAAAATCAAGGTTGTCAAATAGCGGTACCGATACTTCCCGCGCGGAGACTCCAACCTGAGCACGGTGGCCTCGCCCAGGATGGGCGGGGCCATCGTGTTTCTTCCGAATCCGGAGGCGTTCACGTTCGAGACACGCGACGTATAGGTTCTGTGACGTGTGTGAACGTTGGCTCGAAACAGTCCTCCAATAGACCATGGTTGTCCGACTAGAGAACCTTGACGGCCATCTCGTCGTTCTCGTTCCAACCCTGTATGACCCGGCTATCCAGACGAAGTCCGGCACCAGGGACGCCGTCTTCACGCACGTCTGTGACGTCACCACCGGCGAGGTCTTTCGCGACCAAATGATCGTGGCACGGCAGTTCGTCGACGGCATGCGCGATCACCTGAACCATCCCTTCATCGGCGTTGTCCGGCGCCTCGATGACGGTGGGTTCACGTTTGATTCAGCCACAGACGATCAGCACAACGTGGCCCGTGATTTCCTCGACGGCCTCGGCGAGTGATCATCGCGCCTGTGTCACTCCGGCTGGCAGACGGGACACCAGTAGACCTTGCGCGCCTGCATCTCGTCCATCTCGATCTCGGCCTCGCATAGGTAACACGCGTCACCGGCTCGCCGGTAGACATAGACCTCGCCGCCGTGACGGTCCTGTCGTGGCGTGCGGCCCATGATTTCCGGGAGATGCTCGGGTCGGACGGTATCGATGCGCCCACGTTTGGTGCCCTGCGTCATGAGCACCACCAGGTCATCCCACATCGCATCAAATTCGTTTCTGCTGAGGTGCTTGCCCGGACGGTAGGGCGAGATGTTGTGCCGGAAGAGCACTTCGGCCCGATAGATGTTTCCCACCCCGGCGAAAACCTTCTGATCCATCAACAGTGCACCGATAGCGGCGTTGCTGCGCTCCACACGGTTCCACGCCGGGGTCGGATCCGACTTCTTGATCGGATCAGGACCGATGCGGGCGACGGCCGCCTTCGTGGATTCCTCATCAAGAAGTTCGCACACCGTCGGGCCGCGAAGTTCCGCATAACCGGAGTCACCGCGCAGGCGGAGCCGAATCTGGCCGTGGACATCCGGGGCGGCGCCACGGGAGATACGCCACTTGCCGAACAAACCGAGGTGCACGTGCACCCATAGATCACCGAAACGAATAAACAGGTGCTTACCGTGGGCCTCCACTGAGTCCACTACTCGCCCATCGATACGACGAGCATCGGCGGCGAAACGACCCTGGGGGCTATCAACCCGAACGGGCGACCCTCGGAAGCGCGTGCGCAGACGACGGGCCTGGCTATGAACGACGTGACCCTCAGGCACCGGAGGCTAGTTCCCCCCGCACTGCCGCAACGAAGTCGTCCACGTCACTTTCGGTCGTATCCCACGCGCACATCCACCGAACTTCACCGGTTGCTTGATCCCAGGTATAGAAGTGGAACCGCTCCTGCAAACGTGAGGCAACCTGCTCGGGCAGCAGAACGAACACAGCATTGGCATCAACAGACTGAGTGATGGTCACGCCCGACAGGTCACCGACACCATCGTGAAGGCGGGAGGCCATCGCGTTCGCGTGACCGGCACTACGCAACCACAAGTCATCAGTCAGCATCGCGACGAATTGGGCACTGAGAAAGCGCATCTTGCTGGCCAATTGCATGGAGGTCTTGCGCAGGAAATCGACTCCCTGCACACGATCGCCGTTGAGCACGATGACGGACTCGGCAGCCATCGCGCCGTTCTTCGTCAACCCGAAGGAAACGAGATCCACGCCGGCATCCACCGTGAAGGCCCGCACCGGCACATGCAGGGAAGCTGCAGCGTTCGACAGACGGGCGCCGTCCATATGGAGTGCCAGGTTGTTCGCGTGCGCTACGTCCGCAAGAGCCGAGACCTCGTCCGGCGAATACACGGTGCCCATCTCGCTGGACTGGGTGATGCTCACGGCGCCGGGTTGGGCGCGGTGAACAAACTCCATGTCGAAACATTGACCCTGGACATCGTCGGGGCGAAGCTTCCCGTCGACGGTGGGCACCGTCCACAGCTTCATGCCCGCCATCGACTCGGGTGCTCCACCCTCATCGACGTGAATGTGCGCACTGGCCGCGCAGATGACCGATTGCCAACGCTGGTTGACCGATTGCAGTGCGACGACGTTGGCTCCCGTTCCATTGAACATGGGAAAGAACTCCGCACCCGCACCGAAGTGCTCCCGCACCAAACTCCGCGCCTGGTCGGTCACGACATCATCGCCGTACGCCGATTGGTGGCCGACGTTGACCGCGGCGAGAGCTTCGAGTATTTCCGGGTGCACACCCGCGTAGTTGTCGCTCGCGAATCCGCGCCACGGCGCGTCTATCGATCCTGCAGCCATGAAGGGGAGTATTCCCTAGACCGACCATGTGGGCACTCCGCCACCGGCATGTGGTCCCGCAGGCTCGGGCATGGCGGGCAGCGAGCACGGCAGGCCCGAGCACGAAAAGCACCAACGCGCGTCAGGTGCAAAGATCGCGCTATGACGTCTGCGCCTCGAAACGAGAACATCACCCGTGCGGAAGCCAACGCCCGCAGCCAATCCCTCTTTGTTCACTCGTACTCGGTCGATCTCGATCTCACGGGTACCGGCGCCACCTTCCGCAGCACCACGACGTGCATCTTCGAGAGTGAGGAGCCAGGGACGGCCACCTGGATCGATCTGATCGCAGACGATGTGGCGTCCGTGACACTCAACGGCCGTGAGCTCGACCCGAATGACGTCGTCGACGGTGCCCGAATCGCTCTTCCGGATCTCGCCCGCGACAACACGGTCACGATCGTCGCGCAGTGCCGCTATATGAACACCGGTGAGGGTCTTCATCGATTCATCGACCCGGTCGACGATGAGACGTACCTCTACACGCAGTTCGAATCGGCCGACGCTCGACGAATGTATGCGTGCTTCGAGCAACCAGACCTGAAGGCGACCTTCCAGTTGACGGTGACAGCGCCAGATCACTGGCAGGTGATCAGCAATGCACCCACACCCGATCCCGTACCGGCGGGCCCGGGGGTGGCCGTATGGAACTTCGATGCCTCTCCCCGCATGTCCACTTACATCACGGCACTTGTCGCGGGCCCGTATCACGTGGTTCGCGACTCCTACGCCGGTCCTCATGGCACCTACCCGCTCGGGGTCTTCTGCCGTGCATCACTGGCCGAGCACTTGGATGCCGATGACATTTTCGAGCTGACCAAGCAGGGCTTCGCGTTCTTCGAGGAACAGTTTCAGGTTCCGTATGCCTTCGGAAAGTACGACCAACTTTTCGTCCCTGAGTTCAACGCAGGGGCCATGGAGAACGCGGGCTGCGTCACCTTCCTGGAAGATTTCGTCTTCCGTTCTCGTGTCACCCAGGCGGCCTACGAGCAGCGAGCCAACACCATCCTGCACGAGATGGCTCACATGTGGTTCGGCGATCTCGTCACCATGAAGTGGTGGGACGATCTGTGGCTGAACGAGTCCTTCGCCGAGTGGGCTGCGCACCACGCCAACGTGCATGCGACTCGATTCTCGGAGGCATGGACCACCTTCGCGAACCTCCGCAAGGCCTGGGCCTATCGACAGGACCAACTTCCCTCCACTCACCCGATTGCGGCGGACATGGTCGACCTCGACGCGGTGCGGGTGAACTTCGACGGCATCACCTACGCGAAGGGGGCCTCGGCTCTCCGACAACTCGTGGCATGGGTAGGCGAGCGCGAGTTCCTCGCCGGGCTTCACGAGTACTTCACCAAGCACGCGTGGGGCAATACCGAGTTGCACGATTTGCTCACCGAACTCGAGGCGACCAGCGGTCGCGACCTCTCCCAGTGGACCGGCGAGTGGTTGCAAACCAGCGGAGTCAACCTGCTGCGACCCCACGTGGACGTGGATGCCGATGGCGCGTACACATCGGTCCGCATCGAGCAGGAGCCACCGATGGCACCGGCCGGAATCGAGCCGACTCTGCGATCACACCGCGTGGCTATCGGCTTGTACGACGTCACCGATGCGCGATTGCTTCTTCGAGAGCGGGTCGAGGTGGATGTCACCGGAGCGTCGACCGACGTGCCGGAATTGGTCGGCAAGGCGCGCGCGGACCTGCTCTTGGTCAACGATGGTGACCTCACTTTTGCGAAGGTTCGACTCGACGAGGATTCTTGGGCCACGGCCACTGCGCACGTAGGTGGTTTGACCGACTCTCTCGCCCGAGCGGTCATCTGGGGCGCAGCCTGGGACATGACGCGTGACGCGGAAGTGTCCACCGGCGACTTCGTCCAACTCGTCCTCGCCGGTATCGAGACCGAAACCGACATCGGCGTGGTTCAGGGAGTGCTGCGTCAGGCCCGAATGGCAATCGATCAATTCGCGGCCGATGTCCATCGACCCGAATATCTGGTTCGCCTCGCCGCCAGGACACTTGAGTTGGCACGACGTTCCGAGCCCGGGAGCGATCGACAGCTCGCCTTCACTCGCTCCTTCGCCGGCGCCGCGACCACTCCGGAGCATGTGGCCACGGTTGCCGCGCTCTTGGACGGCACCGAACAGTGGGACGGGCTGGTGATCGATACCGACCTGCGGTGGTTCCTGCTGCTACAACTCGTATCGGCGGGGCTGCGCGGGAATGACGAGATCGCGACAGAACTCGCCTCCGATGACACCGCCACCGGTCGTCGGCAAGCGGCGACCGCGCGCGCCAGCGTCCCGACGGCCGAGGCCAAACAATGGGCGTGGGACGAGATCTTCCACAACGCCGATCTACCCAACGCCATGTTGGAGGCGACCATCGCGGGATTCGCAGACCGCGACCATCGCGACCTCACCGACGCGTACCTCGGTCGCTACTTCGATGCCCTTCCGGGCGTGTGGGCCGAACGGACCATGGAGATCGCGCAGTCGATCACGATGGGTCTGTTCCCCATGTATTCGGTCGAGGACTCCACGATCGACCGCGCGGACAGATTCCTCGCGTCGGATCCGAGCCCGGCCCTTGCCCGCTTAGTGGCGGAGGGTCGTGACGGACTGCTGCGAGCGCAGCGGGCGAGAGAGCGAGACGCAGACAGCGCTGCGAACTAACGGCCTCTGCACCGTGGCGTTCCGGTGGGTCCGCGTTCCGGTGGATCTGCGGTCCGGTGGTCTCCCTCGCGGACCCTTTATTCCACCGCCAGCTCGCTGCACCAGTTCGCTACGCCGGCTCGTCGAGGTGCAAGGTGCGCGGTGCGCGCGCCTGCTCGGCGAGCAGCATCACGCAGTCACGGATGCCCGCGACCCACTGATCAGCCTGCAGGCTCGAGCGCAGCGTCAGCAAGGCGAACTCGCACGCCCGGTCGGTGAGGGTGCGACGAACCCGCTCCCCGGTCACGATGTCCATCGATCGCGCCGAGGCATCGATGGCGACGAGTACCGCGGACTCCGGTCGGTGCAGACCTGCGTGCACCGCAACGGCCGATTCGCGACCGTTGTCCAAGGATCCGACGTGCACGGCGAATTCGTAGCCGCAGATCTCGTGCGCGACTTCGACGATCCGCTCGATGTCCCGCCGTTCGGATACCGACAAGGTCGGCTGCTCACCAGTTTCCATGAGCACCCCCCGCCGTCGCGCCATGGTCCGTTCGACTCGAGGGCAATGCGGCCGGGTTAGGCGTCGCCGGAGCGCTGGTGATCAGCACCGCTCCGGGGGAGAGTTCTTCCTCACCCTGCTCGCCCTCGCCATAGGAACCACGGGGCGACACCACCAGTACGGCGATCACGGCGGCCAGGGCGACCGGGATTCCGACGAAGAGTCCGAGCGCGAGAAGAGGGTCCATGCTCCGATTGTAGGACGGCGCGTGTTTGCGCTTCGACCGGCGACCATCACGCGTGCGGGCTCGTTATGACCCTTGTTCCCTGCACCTAAGGTGGCCGCATGACGCGCACATACCCCCTGGCGGAACGCACCGACGTCGTCGACGACATGCACGGGCAGAAGGTTCTGGATCCCTACCGATGGCTCGAAGATGCCGACGACGCGCGCACCCAGGAGTGGGGTGAACAGCAGTCCGCCCTGCTGGAGCATGAGCGCGAGTCGTGGTCAACACGGGACACCTTCGCCGAGAGCGTGCAGGCGCTGCTCGGCGCGGGGGCCGTCTCACTCCCCGTTCACCGGGGAGCACGAGTGTTCTTCACGCAACGGCAACCCGGTCAACAATTCGGTGTTCTGTTCGTCCGCGAGGCCGATGGCTCCGAGCGAGTCCTGATCGACCCCATGGAACTCGACCCCACCGGCAGCACCACTCTCGATTCGTGGCAACCGTCAAAAGACGGTGATCGGCTCGCATACCAGGTATCCGAAGGGGGGACCGAAGAATCGGTCCTCTATGTGATCGACGTTGCCACCGGTGAGGTGATCGACGGGCCGATCGAACGCTGCCGCTACTCCCCCGTTGCGTGGATTCCCGGAGGCGAGCGCTTCTATTACGTACGCAGTCTTCCGCCCGAGCTACTGCCCGAATCCGAGCGTGGATTTCACCGTCGGGTGTTCTTGCACACGGTGGGAGCCGACGCCGCCGGCGACGCGAACGTCTTCGGCGCCGGCATGACGATGACGAACTATTACGGCGTTGAGGTGTCGCGCGATGGCCGCTGGCTCCAGGTGTCCGCCGCAGAAGGCACGGAACCGCGAAACGACTTGTGGGTGGCCGACCTGACGAGCACACCCGCCGATCGTCCGGCTTTTCAGCACGTACAGGTCGACGTGGATGCTCAAACATCGCTCACCTTTGGCCGTGATGGACGGGTGTTCGTCTCCACCGACCTCGAGGCTCCTCGGGGCAGGCTCGCTGTCACCGAGCCCGGTCAATGGGGATCGAGCCAGTGGGTCGACCTCGTCGCCGAGGATCCCGAGGCAGTCCTCGAATCCGTCGCCATCCTCGACGGGCCCGACCTTGACGAGGATCTACTGCTGGTGACCACGACGGCCCACGGAGTCGCAATGATGACTCTTCGACGGGCAACGGACGGCGCCGTTGTCACCGAGGTCGAGCTACCAGGCGCCGGAACCGTCGCTGGGCCCATCGAACAACCCTCGGGAGGGCCGGTCGTCTGGTTCGCCTACACCGATCACACGCAGGTACCGACGATCTACTCCTTCGACGCCCGCACTCGCCAGGTAGAGCTCTACGCGACACCGCCCG
>WLWL01000044.1 GCA_012103605.1 Candidatus Nanopelagicales bacterium | reverse complement strand
ACCAAGGGGGCCGTGTTGGTAGTCGTGCCGCGTTTAACACCGCGCGCCGAACGTTATGCGGGCGTGTGGGGTGGCCGCGGACCCGACGATGGAATCCTCATCCGTTGGATGCGGGACGCGACTTCCCTGTCCCAAGCGCAGCGATCTTCTCCAGGGGTCCCTGGTCGAACCGCTTCATCCACTGCCATGCGACCAGGGAAAGGAACGCCCAGGTGACAATCCCGGAGAGCACCACCGCGAACGCGCCCCATTGACCGAAGAACCCGAGCCCGTAGCCGCAATACAGCAGGGACATCAGTACCGACTCACCGATATAGACCGTCAAGGACATGCGACCGGCGGGCGCGGTGAACGACATGAACCCTGGGCGTCGCGCGAGCAACAACGCGACGGTACCGACGTAGCCCGCCGTGAGAATCGGTGCAGTGCAAAACCCGAGCGCCAAACCAAACGCCCCAGCCGGGGAGAAAACACCGTCACCGGTCGCTAGTGCGTTCACCTGTAAGACCCCAGCGACCACCTGGAGAGGAAGACCGACAGCCAAACCCCACCGAGCACACGACCGCCATAGCGAAAGGTGATCCGCCGGCTGGGCGAGCAAGCGCGCTCGTGACGCGCGAAGACCGAGAATGAACGCGGCGAAAGCCATCGGCGCTTGCAGGAAGAAGCCACCGAAAAGTATCGACGGCAGTGCTTCGAGTCGTGCGAGAGCAGCATCAGTGAAAGTCCCTGTTGTCAGCGCCTGGTCCAGCAGGCCACCGGCGCTGTCACTTGCGCTGTCCTCGGGAAATGCTGCTATTAGCAACGCAATGATCAGCAGAAGGACAATGGCAGTGGAGAACACAGCTATGGCCCAGCGCCGTAGTGCTCGATCAGACAACCGTGAGAGGGCGAACAGAAGGAGTCCGAGAATCGAGTAGGCGATCAGAATGTCGCCGAAAAAGAAGAAGACCGCGTGAACAAGACCAAAGAGAAACAAGACCAGCAGGCGACGCAGGTAGCGTCGTCGATTCGGCTTGCTGTTGTCTCGAAGAATGAACGACGCGCTGTATCCGAACAGGAAAGAAAACAACAGGTAGAACTTCCCCTGGGCAAGAACGATGACCAGAAATGCCGTCACCCGATTCGCGGAACCCTCGATTGATTCGGCGGTAAACCCGTCGGCACTGATGCCGAGGAACGCGGCGTTCACCACCACGATGCCGAGCAGGGCGGCGCCCCGCAGGCGATCGGGCAGGGCCTGGCGGATGTTCACTGTTGACATTGGTCAACCGTAGGTGACGTAGTGAGACAGGTGCTGCCACGTGAGCAGGTGCTCGGTACGCTCATGCGATCCCGCTTGTTGACCAGGAGACCCGCGTGTCCAGTAATCGTTTCATCTTGACCCTTCGCTGCCCCGACGCGCGCGGGATCATTCATGCGATCTCCGGCGCCCTCCTCGAACTCGAGGGCAATGTGTTCGAGCAAGCGCAATACACGAACGAGAGCACGGGTGTGTTCGTCATGCGCACACGATTCGAGGCGAATACCACCGACGTCGAGGTGGTCCGTGCCCGCCTGGAAGCGGCAACAGCGCACTTCTCGCCGACGATTACCTTGCGTACCGAGAACGATCTACCGCGAATCCTCATCATGGTGTCGCAGTACGACCACTGCCTCGTCGATCTTCTCTACCGACAATCCCATGGGGAAATCGCCATGGACGTCCCCGTCATTGTCTCGAACCACGAAGCATGTCGTGTCATCGCGGAGCAGTACGACATCCCGTTTATGTACGTGCCGGTCGCCTCTGGTGTCGAGGGCTCGAAGGCCGCAGCCGAGAGCCGCGTGAGGGAGATCATCGAGGAGTACCGGATCGACGCGGTAGTTCTCGCTCGCTACATGCAGATTCTCAGCGATGACCTGTGCCGAGATCTCGAAGGGCGAGTGATCAACATTCATCACTCCTTCCTTCCGGGTTTCAAGGGTGCACGGCCGTATCACCAGGCGTATGACCGTGGGGTGAAGCTCATTGGAGCGACGGCTCATTTCGTGACCGCAGATCTGGACGAAGGCCCGATCATTGAGCAAGACGTCGAGAGGGTTGAGCACCACCAGACGGCGGAGGATCTTGCTCAGATTGGGCGCGATGTCGAACGCGTTGTGCTGGCTCGTGCGGTCAAACTCTTCGCCGAGGATCGAGTCTTGTTGGATGGTCAACGCACGGTGGTCTTCTCATAGTTCGCGTGAACGACCGTTGTGAGTACGCATCGTGAATATGCCTCAAGCCGGAATCGGGACGAAAGGGGAGACAGCGTGCGCACCCTGGTCGTGACGAACGATCTTCCTCCGCGCCGCGGTGGCATTCAGACGTTCGTCCACGAGATCCTCCGACGCCTTGACCCTGACTCCTTTGCAGTTTTTGGCCCAGCCGAAAGCGAATCGCCAGCCTTTGATGCGTCTGCTGGATACGAGGTCCACCGATACAGCGGGTCCGTTATCCCCACACCTCGTGTGGCGAAGGCTGTTGCCGAGGTCGCGGCCGCCACGGGAGCAGGGCAGATCATGCTCGGTTCGGGTATGCCGAATGCGTACCTCATCCCGCTGCTCCGACGACACGACCTGCCGACCGCCCTGGTGATCACACACGGAAATGAAGCCGGATGGGCGCAATTGCCGGGTGGAAGAGCCCTCGTGCAGCCGTTGAACGGTGCCCGTGCGGTGACGTATCTCGGTGACTTCACGTATCGAATCCTGAGCCAGTACATCCAACCCCCGGACAAATTGCACCGACTCTCACCCGGTGTCGACACCGATCGCTTTAGCCCCGGCAACGGCGGTGCGGACTTCCGACGTCGCCACAACCTGAGTAACGCGTTCGTTATCGGCACACTGACGCGACTGGTACCGCGTAAGGGAGTGGACCTACTGATTCGGGCACTGCCGTACGTGCGTCGCGCCGTCCCTGACGCGCACGTGCTGGTCGCCGGCGATGGTCCGCACCGTAGAGAACTGGAAAATCTCGCCCGCCAGCTATCCGTCGAGGATCGGGTCGTCTTCGCAGGATCAGTGCCCGAGTCGGAGCTTCCTGCCGCGTATGACGCGATGGATGTTTTCGCTCTGCCCACACACACTCGCCGATGGGGAGTCGACGTTGAAGGTTTGGGCATCGTTTTCCTGGAAGCCTCGGCAGCGGGGGTGCCGATCCTCGTCGGCGACAGCGGAGGCAGCGTCGATGCTGTGCAGGACGGAGAAACCGGAAAGCTCATTGGAACCAATCCCGAGGCAATTGCCGCGGAAATCGTCGAACTCGCGCACGACGAAACCCGAAGGCGTGAGATGGGGGCCCGCGGTCGTCAATGGATGGTGGGCGAGTGGCAGTGGGCAGACCGAGCGACGAGCGTGTCGGGAATTCTTGGGGGAGACTGAAGGGGTGACAACACTCGCCACTGCCTCCACCTTGGCCGAATGGATGGACGGCAAGCGAGTTGTAGCCCTCACCGGAGCGGGATGCTCGACCGCCTCGGGCATTCCGGACTACCGAGGTCCGAACGGTGCCTTCACCCGTGGTCACTCACCCATGACGTACCAGCAGTTCCTCAAAGATCCGCAGGGACGAAAGCGCTACTGGGCCCGTGGTCATGTCGGGTGGACACGCTTTCGCCAAGCTCGACCGAACATCGCCCACACGGCGCTGTTTGAGCTCGAACGTCGGGGTGTCATCGCGGGTGTCATCACGCAGAATGTTGATGGCTTGCACGAGGCGGCTGGTTCCAGAAATGTGATCGACCTGCATGGTCGACTCGACCGGGTGGTGTGTTTGACCTGCCGGACGTTCGAGGACCGCAACGATGTGCACGAGCGCCTCACGCACGCGAACCCGTGGCTGACGGTCGCGTCTGATCGAATCAACCCTGATGGTGACACGGATATTCCCGAGGACGCCCTCGAGACTTTCGTGATGGTCTCCTGCACACAGTGCGGAGGCGACCTCAAACCCGATGTTGTGTACTTCGGAGAGAACGTGCCGCTAGAGCGCGTCCAGGACGCCTACGCAATGGTGGATTCCGCGGACGCACTGCTCGTTGCCGGATCGTCGCTGACGGTCTATTCAGGTCGACGGTTCGCGATGCACGCGCACAAAGACGGAAAACCCATCGCCATCATTAATTCCGGAGAGACAAAGGCCGATGACCTCGCATCGCTACGCATCGACGGTGATGTAGGTGACACCCTTCAGTCACTGATCTGAGCTAGCGGCACCCGATGGTCGTGGTTCGCGGGCGGCGGGAATGTAGCCGGCGGGCAGTGGTCCACCCGCAGCAACAGCCCTGTCGAGGGCGTCGGCGTCGCACACAACACAGCAGTCGACGTCCACCCACCCAACGATGGACAACTGCGTACCCCGAGAAAACTGCGTGAGCGGACGCGGGCGTTTAACTAGGTCCGTTCCACCACAGCTTGCACAGACCCCAGAGGCAGAGGACCAGCGATGACCGCACCCGTCACAGACGATGTCTGCCTTGTCGCGGCGGAGATCACCGTCTTCGCCGCACTCCGGGCAGGCGATCACCGGCCTACCTCTTCAACAGGACCGGACCAGCGACACGCACCTTGCGATTCTTGATGGGCGAGCAGGTTCCGAAAAGGTCGCACGCCTGGCTGTAGCGCTTGCTGGTTTTGATCGTCTTGCGTCCCTTGGTCGGGTAGACGATCTGGAACAGGCCTTCGCTACCGGTGAAGTTGCACCGAACCTTGGTGCCCTTCTTGTTGGTTTTGCAGTTCCGGTAGCGAGTGCCGACGATCCATTCCTGCATCGTTTGCATGGCTGTTGCTCCGGGGCTCCCGTCGTAGTACTGGATTCCCCACAGATCGTTCGGCGGCTCCCACGTGTACATGTACACCCGGGAGATACCCAGCCGTAGTGCGTCGAGGTAGGCGATCGCGGTCCAGTTGGCTGCCTTCGCACCCTCGATATCGACATCGGGGTTCTGTGGTCCCGGGCCCTTCAGACCGAAGTTGTTCTCGGTGTCCCACACAGGCTTGATGGGAGCGCCCTTCTGCTTGAGCAGACGGTTGAACTTCTCTCCCAAGATCCCCCGATCCACCGGAGTACCCAAGCTGTGGGGATACGTGTGAACCGCGTACGCGTCGATGGGCCAGCCGTAGTTGGCGAGCGAATCCAGGAACGGTCCGTACCACTTGTAGAACTTGTTGTTCTTGGCGCCAAGCCGTGTTCCGACACTCGTCGCGACGACAGCCGCATTCGGGTCGACCTGCTTGACGATGTCGTACGTCCGCTTGGTCAACAGGGCCAACTGCGCGGGAGTTCCCTCGAAGAACGTCAGCAGATTTGCCTCGTTCCAGGGTTGGTACGACGTGATCTGTCCTTTGTAGCGGTTGACGACTTCAGAGACGAAACGGTCGTATGCGACGAGATCGGTGGGCATGCCGGCGGCACCGTTGGTGGGCAGACAGGCTGGGACAACACAGGTGCTCGCGCTGTAGAAGGCAGGTGTACCGGCGATCACGTACATGATGTCGGTCACGCCCTTCGCGCGAGCGTTGTTGATGGCGTTATCGAGGTTCGTCCAGTTATAGACCCCGGGGGCGGTCTCGATGTTGGACCACGCGACGTCGTTGTCCCACAAGCGAAGAGAGCCGAAGGAGATGGACGGCCAGACGCCGTACTGCTCGTTCTTCACGTGAAGCCCGAACATCTCCGAGGGGATGATCTGACCCTTCAGGGAATCGAAGTTTGTCAATCCCCGCTTCTTGGCCTGGGCCGGTCCGGCAAGGGAGAGACTCAAACCCGCCACGAGGGCGAGGGTCAGGGCGGAGACAAGGGCGCGGTACGTACGGGGAAGATTTCGTCGCATCCCGTCATAGTGCCATGAGCGGGTGACCAATGACGACGGCGGTGACGTCGTCCGTGTCCCAATTCCCCGCGTGCTCGCGAATATGGGACACCACGCGGCTCAGGACCTCCGATGAATCAAGGCGAACCGGCCGCTCGAACCCCCGCACAATGCGACTCACATCGTCCACGTTGAGATCACCACCGCCGGGAGCGCGGTTCTCGACCAGGCCATCGGTATAGGCGATGAGCAGGCTCCCCGGCTCGAAAGGCACCGTCTGCTCCTCCCAGGAGCCACCCAGGGAGCTCACCAAGGGGCCCGTCCCCGAGCACACGTGGGTGTCCTTGTCGATCGTGACGACTACCGGCGGGTGATGGCCCGCGTTGGCGTAGGTGATCGTGTGTGATGTCGAATCCACCACAGCGACGAAGGCCGTCACAAAGTTTTCATCGAACGCCATGGCGTCCAGCGCGAAGGAGAAGGCAGCGCCAGGAGAGCGTCCCTCGATCAGGGCCACCCGCAGCAGATCTCTGGTTCGCAGGGCGGTCAGTACGGCGCCTGTTCCATGACCGGACGTATCTCCGACCACCAGGGCCAGCCGGTCATCGGCCAGGGGAATCGCATCCCACCAATCGCCAGAGAGAACCCCCTCGGCGGTGGCAGAAATCCCGGCCACCTCATACCCCGCTACCGACCCATGCACCGGAGACCTCATCAGCGATTGCATGGCGGCAACCAGCGGCGCATCCTGCATGAGCCCATCGCGGGCAGCGGTCGCCTCGTCAATCTCCGCCACCAGAGTGCGCCGGAGGTCCTCCGCATCGCCCGCCACCGCCTGAAGCTCCGGTGGCCCGACCGTCTCGACCGGGTGAGTGTGGGGCACGCGAACAGAACGGTGTAGGTCACGTCGGATAGAGCGCAAGGGTTTGATGACCCATTGATCCAAAGAGACCGACGAGTAGGCAACGAGGAGGGCGACAACCAGTGCGAGAATGAAGAGCCAGACGCCGAGTTGAGTGCCGAACGCTGTCACCGTCGCGCGAGCGGCATTGCGCTGGTCTTCCACTTCGTCCCGCAAGTCAATGGTGGCGGCGATCATGGAGTCGTAGGAGCGCCATGCCTTGGGTTTGTTGGTGGCACGGGCGGCAGCCGACGTTCGACCTTCGTCCATGGCGTCGAGGGTCGGGGTTGCGTCGTCGTTTAACCACACCTCTTGCGCGGCGCGCACCCCGGCGAGCTGACCGAGCAAGGGCGGGTCGCCATCGAAGGTTGCTTCGAGCGCGCGAATGAGTGAGTTTGCCTCCGCAAGGGAGGTCTCGTAGGAAACGAGGGCTCGTTCCCGTCCGGTAAGGACGTAGTCACTGAGGTCGCCCGAGGCGGACGATTGAGCCAGCAGCAGGTTGTCGGACAGTTCGGCCGCGGGTGACAACTTCGCCTGCAGATTCCGGGCACCGTTGTAACTGACGAGGTACTGAACGCCGATGACCAGGCCGATGATCACGAGCAGCCCGGTGGACGCCGTGAGGACGAACAGGAGTCGGCGGCGCAGGGACAACGATGTCAGGTCCATGCCGTCAGGCCCATCGCGCGTTCAGATCCATGCTGTCAGGTTGCCAGGTAAGCGGCCTCAGGGCGAGCAAGGTGAGGGGGTGGGTCCTCGCCGTAGTCTTGGCCCGTGACCGCTCCACGGCTGCGACCGGAAATCGACTCGTTGCCCGCCTACAAGGCTGGGCAGATGCCTGCACCTCGAACAGATATTGAGACGTACAAGATTTCCAGCAACGAGACACCGTTCGAGCCACCGGAGGCCGTGCGACGCGCCATCGAACAAGCGGCGGCCACGGTGCACCGATACCCGGACCCCTTCAGTCGACGACTCACCGGCGCACTTGCTCGTCGCTTCGATGTGAATGAGGAGCAGATTGCGCTGGGCACCGGAAGTGTCGCCGTGGTCGGCCAATTGATCTGGGCAGCGGCTGGTCCAGGGGACTGCGTGGTCTACCCCTGGCGCAGCTTCGAGGCGTACCCCATTTGGGTGCAAATGACGGGTGCGCGCAGCGTTCAAGTGCCGTTGCTGGCGGACGAGCGGCACGATCTACCGTCGATGCTCGAGGCGATCGATGACTCCACACGGATAGTTTTCGTGTGTAACCCGAACAACCCCACAGGTGAAGCGGTCCGTCGAGATGAGCTCACCGAGTTCATCGACGCGGTGCCATCCGATGTGATCGTGGTGCTCGATGAGGCCTACCGTGAGTTCATCAGCGACACCGATGTTCCCGATGGTCTTGATTTCTTCCGCGAGCGACACAACGTTGTGGTGATGCGTACGTTCTCCAAGGCGTACGGGTTAGCGGGACTGCGCGTGGGCTTCGCAATTGCTCCCGAGCCCATCGCCGAAGGTATGCGCAAAACGGCACTTCCCTTTGGGGTCTCCTCCATCGCGGAAGACGCCGCTCTGGCTGCCCTGGAGTGCGAAGACGAATTGTTCGAACGAGTGCGACACCTATCCCACGAACGCGACCGCGTGTGGCAAGCCCTCGCGGACCAGGGTTGGGACATCCATCCAAGCCACGCCAACTTTGTGTGGCTTCGACTCGGAGAGCGAACGCAGGAATTCGCCCAGGCGTGCGATGCGGCTGGAATCACGATCCGGGCGTTCCCTGATGAGGGCGTTCGCGTCAGTGTTGCGGAGGAAGAGGCCAACGACCGTGTCATCGATGTCGGAAAGTCGCTGGTCTAACTCGGTTCTTGAATGGGCGTCGGTCGTCGTTCGCCGGAAACAACAAGCACGACACCGCCCACCACGATCGTCACCCCGATGAGAACGTCGAGGGTGATCGGCTCCCCCACGACCAACCATCCGAGAAAGACCGCGACGACAGGGTTGACGTAGGCGTAGGTCGCCACCAGGGACATCGGAGCGTTGCCCAACAGCCACACATAGGCGGTGTAGGCGATCAGCGACGCGATGACGAGATAGCCCAGGGCAACCCAGGATGCCGTCGAGGCGGTGGAAACATCGATGCGCTGGCCGGTCATGACGCCCACGATGATCAAGAAGATACCGGCGACGACCATCTCGTAGAACGTCGTCGTCAGTGGATCACGAGGCAGATCGAAACCTGACGATCGCCAGGAAAAGTACGCCCAGATGAAACTGCCGACGATGATCGCCACACTCCACCGGACCACATCACCGTCACCACCGTCGACGGGGGAGGTGCCGCCCGGCAGCAGCATCGCCACCAAGCCCGTCATACCGACGGCGACACCCGCCAACGTCCAACGAGAGGGGCGATCACCTGCACGGAGTCGGAAAATGATGATCCACAACGGCATGACGGAAACCAAGAGCGCCGTAATTCCCGAGGGAACGAAGCGTTCCGCCATAGATACCGTGCCGATGCCAACGCCGAGAAGCGCAATACCCATCGTGGCTGCGCTACGCAGTTGACGAGCCGTGACGGCGAGAGTTCTCACACCACGGAACACGATGAGGCCGAGGCCGAGAATTCCGGCGGCGATCAGAAAGCGGATGCCATTGGTGAGAAGAGGCGGGAGGGTCTGGACCAGGACAGCGAGACCTAGATAGGTGGAACCCCAGATGACCCAGACGGAAACCAAACGTGGAGCGATGGCGGCGGCGGTCGCTGACTGGACACCGCGCACGTCACGACTGTCGCGACCATCGGGATGCGACGGGTCGACCACGGGCACACTGTTGCAGAACCATCGCCGCCCGCCGAATGGGTGGCGTTCCTACACCTATCGCGCAGGTACGTCCGGCCAGGTCACGCGCTACGGGGTGACAGCTAGGGAGCCAAGCACCGTCGACGCGAGTTCGTGGTCTCCACCGAGGTGGACGGACGACGAAAGATCCACCTCCGGAGAACGACCGCAGGCCAGTGCGACGAATGTCATCCACGGCATCGAGAGGGACGCCACTGGCTCACCACCGTCGGTAAAGGTTGCCTTCCCGTCCTCACCAACGGCGACAAAGAGGTCGGCGCTCAACCCGGGTTCGGTAATGGCTACCTCGAGGACGGCGCCAGCAGGGGCACCAGCGTTCTTGGCCCAGATCTTTGGCAAAGCGGATGTGAGGGTCTTCAGTGCCTCACGCGCTCCCGGGCCGGTCATGTTCCCCGGCTGGCCAACGGCCATCCGGATGTCTTGCTCATGCACCCAGACGTCGAAGGTGCGCATACCGAGGAGCCGCGGGAGAGGGGTGTCTCCGCGAAGCCACGGAAGGGAGGCATCCAAGGGAAGTGAGCTAAGTCGTTCGCGAGCGCGGGTGTGACAGTCGGTGAGTTCTTCGAGCAAACTCTCGTGAAATCTGCCGCGCCGATAGTCGACCCCGATCTCGGTAAATCGACCGAAATCAGAAGACACGTGCGACAGAGACGACCAATCGGGCGTGTGCTCTGGCTGCGGATCCCCCGCGAGTTGTGACTCAAGATCGATGATGTGGGCGACAAGGTCGGACACCGACCAGCCCGGGCACGGTGAGGCGGTCTCCCAGTCATCGACCGTCGATACGAAGGCTACGAAGTTGTCTATTGCCTGATCCCAGTTTTCGAAAAGAGCATCGCTCATAGCGTCAGCGTAGGGCGAATCTGAGTGCCATTAATTGCGTTTGCCTGATCCGGGTGAAAAACCAACGTGATCGTGGTTCATGACCTGCGCGTCTGCGAGTAGCGTGGAGGTGTGAGCGACGCTGGAGTGCGAGTTGCATTGATCCAGGTCGAGTGCAATGACACCGAAAGCGTCGACGACCGGATCGACCGAGTTCTCAGCGAAACGGACCGTGTGATCGGTGAAGCGGACTTCGTTGTCCTTCCGGAATTGTGGAATTCCGGAGCATTCGACTTGGCAAGCGCCCGACATCATGCCCAGCCTTTGGATGGCGACCTCGTCTCTCGGATGGCGGGCATCGCCCGACGACACTCCACATGGCTACATGGGGGGTCCTTCACCGAACGCGCGGACGACGGCCGCTTCTTCAACACCAGCGTGCTGTTCGGTCCGGACGGTTCATTGGAGGCGGTTTACCGCAAGATCCACGTGTTTGGTTACGGCGGGGAAGCCGATCTGATGTCGGCCGGTCCGGAACTTGTCGTGGTGAATACACCGTTGGGTGCAACGGGGTTGGCGACCTGCTACGACCTGCGTTTCCCTGAGCAGTTTCGGGAGCTCACCCGCCAGGGTGCTTCGGCGTTTCTGATCACGTCCGGTTGGCCGTCCGCGCGCATTCACGCGTGGGACGTCCTCGTGCGCGCCCGAGCGATCGAAGATCAAGCGTGGGTTATCGCGTGCAATCAAGTCGGTCTTCAGCGCGGCGTTCACCTTGGTGGACACAGTGCCGTCATTGACCCGACCGGGGACGTCGTCTCGCGGGCGTCGACGGAGGAGACAATCTTGTTGGCCTCCGTGGCACCCGATGCTGTAGAGCAATGGCGCAGTGAGTTCCCCGCGCTGGGCGACATAGTGCCGTTTTAGGTCACCCGAATCACAATGACCGGATCCTTCTTTGGATCCAGCCACCTCATCAGGTCGCGCATGACCTTCTTCTTCACGGCGATGCAGCCGGCGGTCTTGTTGCCGTTGTCCACGTGAAGAAAGATCCCGCCGCCACGTGAGGTGTCGGGCGGTGTCGAGCTTCGGCGCACTCCCTTCGCGCCTGCGGTGATGGGGCCCCGGGGCAGGTTGTAATCCAAAATGGCGACGTAGTCGTACTGGTAGCCCATGTCCCACAACTTCTCGACATACCCCCCGTAGGAATTCCACGATCGATCGACGGTTTGGAAGACGTTGTATGTGCTCGGAACGCGAGGGTTGTACGTCCATGCATCGTTGCGATCCACCTGGACGTATTTCAGTGACGTTCCTGGATCGGCCTTGCGACCGAAACCCCGCAGGATGTCGAAGACGCCGGTGGGCACTGTTCCGGTGCCTTGGCGTCGCTTATCTCCGCGCACCAGGCCCCCGTACCCGAGTTGCGCTCGAACAGAGGGCTGGGCGATCGTCCACTCTCCGCGCCGTTTTTCGAAGGCGGTCAGCGTGCCTTCGGTAGACGACCAGCGCGGCGCCTCGACGACAATCACTTGTCGGGAGTCCCCGACCCGGGCATCGGGAACCGATGTCGCGTGCGCTGACGGAACGGCAGCGAACGAGAAGGCAGCGACGAGCGCAATAAGGGAAGGGCGCACGCTGCCAGGGTAACTACTGGACCAGTGGTTGTCCCGCCGCAGCCCATCCGTTGGTGCCACTTTCGAGTTCGTAGATCCCGTTGATCCCCACTCCGGACATCTGATCAACAGCGGTCTGTGAGCGATTACCGCTTCGGCAGTAGACGGCGTAGGTGCCATCGGCGTCGAGTTGGCTGACCTGATCGGTGA
>WLWL01000230.1 GCA_012103605.1 Candidatus Nanopelagicales bacterium | reverse complement strand
GCTGGGATAAGGCCAAGCGCAAAGCCCGCGCCCTGGAACTCCTCGACATGGTGCAACTTGCGGACTTCGCGGAACATCGACCCTGGGAACTGTCCGGCGGCATGCAGCAGCGCGTGGCCATCGCTCGCTCGCTGTCAGTCGACCCGGCGATCCTGCTCATGGACGAGCCATTCGGCGCCCTGGATGAGATGACGCGCGAGCGCATGCAAAACGAACTCCTACGCATCCGCAAGGAGACGCGTAAGTCGATCGTATTCGTCACCCACTCCATCCCCGAGGCCGTCTACCTGTCCGACCGTGTCGTGGTCATGTCGCCCCGTCCCGGGCGCATCACCCACATCATCGAGGTGCCCCTCGGAAACGAGCGCGACGAGGACACCCGCGAAGCCGACACCTTCTTCGACGCCGTTACCGCGGTGCGCGAGGCTCTGCGTGGCCGCGTCGGTGGTTCGGATGCGCGAGCCAAGGTGGGCGAAGTCTGATGTCCACCCAGACGGCCGATCGACTCAAGCTCATCTGGCCACCCGTACTCATTGCGGTGCTCTTCCTGAGCGCCTGGCAACTCCTCGTGGTGGTACGGGATATAAAGCCCTACCTGCTGCCGGCCCCGTCCCTGATCGCCGAGAACTTCTTCGGCGACATCGCCCTGATGTGGGAGACCGCCCTCTACACCGGAACCACGGCATTCCTCGGACTTGTGTTCGGAACGATTATTGGCCTGATCATGGCGTTGCTCGCCCAGCGCTTCATTGTGGTTAACAATTTGGTCACACCGCTTGCGGCCGGCCTGGCGGCCGTGCCCATCATTGCTCTGACACCGATACTGAACAACATGTTCAGCATCACGAGTCGGACCCCCCGGGTGCTCGTGACCGCGATCATCGTGCTCTTCCCGATCTTCGTGAACGTCACCCGCGGATTGATTCAGGTGCAACCGGTGCAACTGGAGTTGATGCGCTCAATGAACGCCCAGCCGCGAACCGTGCTGCGTGCCCTGCGCATCCCCAACGCGATTCCCTTCTTCTTCACCGCGATGAAGGTCGCGGCCCCCCTCGCCGTCATCGCGGCACTGGTCGCCGAATACTTCGGCGGCCCACAACAAGGACTTGGCTCTCGAATAGCTGGTTCGGCAGCCAACACCGCCTACGGACGAGCGTGGGCATATGTAGTTGCAGCCATCATCACCGGCCTGGTGTTCTACTTGATCGTCGTGGCCATCGAGCGATGGACAACACCCTGGACAGGCAGAACACGTTCGGCCTGACACGAAGAAGGAGGAAGTATGCGCAACATCGCACGCAGTCGCTGGACTCAAGTTGTGAGTCTCACCGCAGTCGGTGTGCTCGCACTGTCGGCCTGCAGCAGCTCGGACTCGAGCTCTGAGGAGACCGCTGCGGAGGAAACCGCAGTGGAAGAACCGGCAGTCGAAGAGGACACCGAACCAGAGGAAACCGAAGAAGCTGAGGTCGAGGAGCCTGCTGCCGACGAGGGTTGTGCGGAACTGACTCCCGCCAGCCTTCAACTGCAGTGGTTCGTCCAGGCCCAGTTCGCTGGGTACTACGCAGCCAAGGACCTCGGCTTCTACGAGGACAATTGCATCGACGTCACCATCCTTGAGGGCGGCGTGGACATCGTTCCGCAGACCGTTCTCGCGCAGGGCGGCGCTGACTTCGCTCTCGCATGGGTGCCCAAGGCGCTCGCATCGCGTGAGCAGGGAGCCGGCATCGTCGACATCGGCCAGGTCTTCCAGCGCTCCGGCACCTTGCAGGTGGCTTGGGCGGATTCCGGTATCGAGTCCCCCGCGGACTTCCAGGGCAAGAAGATCGGTAACTGGGGCTTCGGCAACGAGTACGAGATCTTCGCAGCTCTCGGCACGGAAGGTCTCGACCCGGCTTCCGACGTGGAGCTCGTCCAGCAGCAGTTCGACATGGTCGCCCTGCTGAACCGCGAGATTGACGCGGCCGAGGCGATGACGTACAACGAGTACGCAATGCTCCTCGAAGCAGTGAACCCGGACACCGGTGAGCTGTACACCGCCGATGACTTCAACGTCATCAACTACGCGGATTACGGAGTCGGCATGCTCCAGGACGCCATTTGGGCGGATGAAGCCAAGCTTGGTG
>WLWL01000229.1 GCA_012103605.1 Candidatus Nanopelagicales bacterium | reverse complement strand
TCCAGTGGTAGTACTCCGGGTCGCAGGTGTTGAAGACCCTGTCCCAATCGAAACTGCACGCGTAGCGGCGCATGGACGCCTTCTGTTGCGCGATGTTGTCGTAGGTCCACCGCACCGGATCCTCACCTCGCCGGATAGCCGCGTTCTCAGCAGGCAATCCGAAGGCGTCCCAGCCGATGGGGTGCATGACGTTGAAGCCGCGTTGCACCCAGTACCGAGCGATAACGTCACCCAAGGCGTACGCCTCGGCGTGGCCCATATGCAGGTCACCGGAGGGGTACGGGAACATGTCGAGCACGTACTTCTTGGGCCGCTGATCATCGGGGAGACCCGATCGAAACGGTGCCAACTCGTCCCACACCGGAAGCCACCGTTCCTGGATGGCTTCGACGTCGTACCGGGTGTCGTCGTACTGGGCGTCGTCGTGGCCGGTGTCCGCGCTGGTTGTCATAGCCGGGCAAGACTACCGATGTAGCTCACCACTACCGACCGGCCAACGCTTCCGCGAGAGCGCGGCCCACGTGCCGGTGGGCTGCCCACGACCAATGCATGCCGTCGGGGTTGGCGCTTCCATCGCGCAATCCCGGCAGCACCGCGGACTCCGGGTCCACGAGTCCGACGTCGAGAGCGCGCGCCAAGCGATGCGCGGCGGCGCTGGCCCCAGCGTGGTGGCGGTACGACGGGTAGTACGGCGAGCGATAGGGAGAAGGCGCCACGAGCAGGACCGGCACGTCGGGGCGCAGCACGCGGATCGTTTGGATGATCCGGGTCAGATACCGGTCGGTCGCGTCCTGCGGCAGTTGCCGAAGCCGTCCACCCGTAGCCCGGATAACGCCCGGCGTGAGATCACGGTAGGCGCGGCGGAGCCGTCGGCGCAGCCCTCCTGGACGCACGTACGGCAGAGAGTCACGCAGCCACGTCGGTACCGATGCCGGGAGTTGATCCATGCCACCAACCCCAATCACCACGTAGTCCGCACGGGGTAAATACACGCCGTAGGCCATCGGGTCCTTGGTGAGCGCCCACCAGGCGTCCCGCGCTGTCCAGCCCTCGCGGGCAACGAGGTCCACCTCGGCTCCCAACTCCCGAGCACAGACCATCGGATAGAGCCGATCATCGGTGGGCTGCTCAATCCGCTCGGGTCCGTGGAACGCCAGAGAGTCGGCCACAACGAACAGATGGGCACCCACGAGCGGATCCTTTCAGGGCGTACAGTGCGCCCTCGTGACTGCTCGGGGTTGGGCGCTGTTTGTCGCCCTTGCTGTCTTGTGGGGCATCCCCTATCTGTTCATCAAGGTCGCCGTCGACGAACTTTCCCCGGCGATGGTCGTCTGGGTGCGCGTAGCCCTCGGAGCGTTGATTCTGCTGCCGATCGTTCTCGCTCGCGGAGATATCAAACGCCTCAGCGTGACTAACTGGTCGTGGATAGTCGTGTTCGCGTTCGTGGAGATCGCGCTGCCCTTCGGTGCGCTGTCCTACGCCGAGATTCGACTCTCCAGTTCGGTGACCGCGATCCTGATCGCCGCCGTTCCCATTCTTTCCGCGATCATCGGTTGGCGCATCGGTATCGACGACCGGATCAGCAAATCCCGCGCGCTGGGCCTTGCGATCGGTGTCATCGGAGTGGTGACGCTCGTCGGCATCGACATCCGGGGTGATGATTGGCTCAGCGTCGCCGCCCTGGGCATCACGATCGTTGGCTACTCGTGCGGGCCAATCATCGTCGCGACGAAACTTTCTCGCGCTCCCGCCATGGCCGTCATCACGATGGCACTGGTCGTCAACGCGATCGTCTACGCGCCCTTGGCGTGGGTGACCCGGCCACTCGTGCCCGTCTCCGCCCAGGCGTGGTGGTCGGTGATCATCCTGGGTGTGTTGTGCACGGCGGCGGCCTTCCTGGTCTTCTTCGCGCTGATCGCCGAAGCCGGCCCATCCCGCACGACCGTCATCACCTTCATCGCCCCGGCGGTGGCGCTCGCGCTCGGCGTCGTGGTTCTGAGCGAGCCGCTGACCTGGGGAATCCTCGTTGGCTTCCCCCTGGTGATCATCGGTTCCTTCCTGGCGACCCGACGGGCACCTGCGGTGGAGGCCGAACCCCACCCGTAGACGCCACCCGCAGAAGCCATCGGTATCGGCTCACCATGACCGCCGAGGGTGGAACAAAA
>WLWL01000228.1 GCA_012103605.1 Candidatus Nanopelagicales bacterium | reverse complement strand
GATCATCGTCGACACTCCGGGAATGCATCGCCCCCGCACGTTGTTGGGCGAGCGTCTCAACGACCAGGTGCACGAGACTCTCGCGGACGTCGACGTCATCGGACTGTGTTTACCGGCCACCGACGACATCGGTCCGGGCGATCGATACATCGCTCAGCAGGTTGCCGCGTCAAGGGCCGTCGGCATCGCTGTCGTAACGAAAACCGATGCAGTGTCCGCGGATCGAGTCGCTGAACAACTGATGCACGCGCAGCAACTGGGTAGTGAGGTCGGGATCGACTTCGCGCACATCGTGCCGGTCTCCGCGACGACGGGAGCGAATATCGACGTACTGACGCAGCTACTGATCGACACGCTTCCCGAGGGCCCGAGTTTGTATCCAGAGGACGAGGTGACCGATCAGCCGGTCGATATCACGATCGCGGAATACATCCGTGAGGCCGCCCTGGCGCAGGCACGTGATGAACTTCCGCACAGCATCGCCGTCGTGGTGGAGGAGATCGTTCCGCGCGAGGACCGCCCCGCCGGCAAGCCGTTGACCGACGTCCGGGCCGATATTTACGTCGAGAGGGATAGTCAGAAGGCGATCGTCATCGGCGCGAAGGGGTCACGGCTTCGAGATATCGGCGCGGAGTCGAGGCCTGCGATTGAGCGGCTCCTGGGCACTGCCGTGTTCTTGGATCTGCACGTGAAGCTTGCAAAAGACTGGCAGAAGGACCCGAAGCAGTTGCGGCGCCTGGGGTTCTAGATCCGGTCGTGCAAGTCCGGATCGAGTTCATACCTGCGGCCGTAGGTTTCAATCACGGCGATGACAATCGCCACCACAGGGATGCCGATTACGGCGCCGATCGGCCCGAACAAGGCTGCGCCGATGAACACCGAGGCCAGCGCCACGCCGGAGTTGATCGCCATCGTCGCGGTGGAGATCCGTGGCGAGAAGATGTAGTTCTCGATCTGTTGGTAGATCGTCGCGAAGATGACAATCCACAACACGTCCCAGGGGTCGTTGAAGGCGGCGAAGAAGGCCGGGACGATGATGCCGATGTAGGTGCCGATGGTCGGGATGAATTGGCTGACGAAGCCGGCGAAGATGCCCATCGGGAGCCAGTACGGGATGTCGATGATCCAGAAGAAGGCGACATGCGCCGCCGAGGCAACCGTTGCCAGGGCCAGTTTGGAGATGACGAAGCCCCCGGCTTTGCGGACCGAGATATCCCACACCTCGATGAAGACAACTTGACGCTCCGGCTTCAGCCACGACGCGAGGAAGCGCTTGATCTGGGGCGCTGACGCTGAGAAGTAGAAGCTGAAGACGACGATGGTCACGAACGAGAAGATCGCACCAAAGACGCTCGAGATAACGCCGAGGAGACCGCCGGCGAGGGAGCCGGCAAGGTCTGCCAACTGCTGGGTGGTCAGGTTCAGGTTGGACGTGATTTCCGCTGGATCGATGCGCGCGTCGAACGTGCCGTTCAGCCACGACACGGCGTCGACGATCAAGAACGGCACGCTCAAGACCAGGGCGGTTGCCTGTGAGGCCAGAGCACCTCCGAAGAGAACAAGGAAAATCACAATGCCGGTGATCACACCGACAGCCACGACGGCTGTTGCCAGGGCCCGTGGCATTCCCCGTTTCGCCAGGCCCGAAACCAGCGGGTCGAACGAGATCGCCAGCAGCCACGCGAGCAGAAGATTGAACAAGAATCCGGCCAAGCGCACAGCGCTCCACTCGAGAATCTGAAACAGGAGTATGCCGACGAGGATGATCAGAACGCTCCGGCGAAGGAACGTCGGATCCAGGGCCACCATCTGTACCGAGCGGCGAGGCTCGACCTCGTCGGGAGTGTCCGCCGGAACGTCGGGAGGTGCTGGATCCTCGGACATTCCCATCCTCTCGGGCGCGTCATCTGCGTGCGGTGCTGCCCGCCGGTGAGAATGTACCGTGCCGACCTACCGTGATGAGGGAATTGTGCTTCGCACCCAGAAACTGGGAGAGGCCGATCGCATCATCACGCTGCTCACCCGTCGAAACGGCCGGATCCGCGCCGTGGCCCGCGGTGTGCGCAAGACGTCCAGTCGGATCGGCGCCCGCCTCGAACCGTTCAACCACGTCGATGTCCAGCTCTACGAAGGCAAGTCGCTGGACAACGTCACCCAGGTCGAGA
>WLWL01000227.1 GCA_012103605.1 Candidatus Nanopelagicales bacterium | reverse complement strand
ACATGCGCGCGATCATGGAATTTTTCGCGTACGACAAGTCTTTGCTCGGTGACGACCTCGCTGAGTTGCGTTACCAAGCCAGCATCCGCCCCGGCGTTCAAGAGGCGTTTCACGCGATGTTCCCCGAACCACGGCAAGCCGCACTTGACGCACTGTGCCTGCCGGAGGATCAAGTGAGAAAGATCGCGACGCCCACGCTGCTTGTCCACGGGCGCGACGATCAGGTGATCCCTCTGGAAGCCTCTCTTCGTCTGCTCGATGTGATCGATGACTCTCGATTGCACGTGTTCGGACGATGCGGTCATTGGACTCAGATCGAGCGCAGCGAGGAGTTCGCTGCGCTTATCTCCGACTTCTTGCGGCGCTAGCCTCGCCTATTTTGGTCAACCCTCGGGCAGGTGGGCTAGCACGCGGGCCAACACGAGACGACATTGCCACTAATGGTCGAGTCCACCGGCGGACTCGACAGAACTGTTCTCTGGTAACCGCGTGTCAGGTAATCGAGGCAGCGTAGATCTCGGCGATCGCGGCGTCGAGGGTGGCGGTGAACTCCTCTTCGCTCATCTGAGCTGTGAGTCCTTCACTCAACGCGCGCGAGAAGCTCGCGATCATGCCGTGGTTGGTCGCCAGCATGGTGCAGGCCTCGTCCCGGGAATATCCACCCGAGAGAGCAACGACACGCATCACCCTGGGATGGTCGATGAGCGGCGCGTAGAAGTTCGCTTGGCTCGGCAGTGACAGCTTGAAGACGACTTGCTTGCCCTCAGGAACGCTGTCGAGAGACGCGGCAAGTTTGTCCCGGAGTGATTCTTCAATCTCCGCCTTCGTGGCGCTGTGGATGTCCACCTCAGGCTCGATGATGGGAACGAGCCCTGCGTCAAGAATCTGCAACCCGATATCGAACTGCTGGTTCACGACGGCAGCAACGCCAGCGTCGTTGTTGTCTTTGATGACCGAGCGCATCTTCGTGCCGAAGACGCCCTTCTCCCGAGCTCTCGAAAGGAGCGCGTCGAGTTCCGGCGTCGGCTTCATCACTTGCGCGCCGTCCTCCTCATCGGCAAGCCCCTTATCTACCTTGACGACCGGAACGATGTTCTTGGAATTCCACAGGTACTCGGCGGACCCGACACCGTCGATGTCGCGATCCATCGTGCCTTCGAACAAGATCGCCGCGAGCACCCGATCCCCGTTAAACGCGGAGTTCTTGATGATGCGGGTGCGCATCTGGTGCACGAGATCGAACATCTGGTCGTCGCCGGAGTACTCGCTCTCCTCGATTCCATAGAGCTTGAGGGCCTTGGGCGTGCTGCCGCCGCTCTGGTCGAGAGCTGCGATAAATCCCTGGGCCGAGCGGAACTTTTCCGCCATCTCCTGGTTCATTGAGATCCTTCCTGGATGTATTGCCAATGAGCCTCAATCCTAATGATCGCCAGACCCGTCCTTGACCGACGGAGTCGAGCTCTCGACTACTACTTCTCGGTCGGCGACTGCCCAAATTTGTATCGACGAATCCAGGCATGCATGGCGATAGCGGCTGCCGCACCGACGTTGATCGAACGGGTCGATCCGAACTGCGCGATGGACACCGTCGCACTGCAGGCGAGTTGGGCAGCCTCGGACAATCCCTGTCCTTCCTGGCCGAAGAACAGAACGCATGACCGCGGCATATCGAACGTCTCTAGCGAGATCGCACCCGGGACATTGTCGAGGCCAACGATGGGAACCTCGTTCTTCTCCGCCCAGGCTGAGAGCGCGTCGACAGACTCATGGTGGCGAATGTTCTGGTAGCGATCGGTCACCATGGCGCCACGACGGTTCCATCGCTTCCGCCCCACGACGTGAACTTCCTGCGCGAGAAACGCGTTGGCGGTGCGCACGATGGACCCGATATTGAAATCGTGCTCGAGGTTCTCGATCGCCACGTGCATCGGGTGACGCTTGATATCTAAGTCTTCGACTATCGCTTCTACTTTCCAGAATCGATACTCATCAACCACATTGCGGTGGTCTCCGTGCTCCAGCAGATCTGGGTCAAGCCGCGGGTCATCCGGCCACGGCCCCACCCATGGTCCTTGTCCAGGTCCGATGCTCTGCTCATCCAAGACCGAGGTCACCCAGAGAGTAGGCCGCCCGGTACCCCAGACCACGCTCCTCGATAGCCGGTCCCGCGCCTCGATCGACGA
>WLWL01000226.1 GCA_012103605.1 Candidatus Nanopelagicales bacterium | reverse complement strand
CGTGGTCGACGTCGAGCAACTCGCTGCCGGCTCCGACCCAGATCGCCTCCTCGGTACGAAAGACCGATTCGAGTGCGCTGACCAGCCCCCCGGGAGCAAGGCGCCAGCCGGTGATCTCTTGATCAGGATCGCCGTCGAGATAGACCGGCTCCACCGGAAGTCGGTTGGCGACCACGATCAACTCAGGCATGGAGCGCGTCGCCTCCTCGCTGGGTAGCTTGCTCGCGTGTGAACGCGTTCAGCATACGGGGCGGATGACCCCGCGGACGCCGGTAAAAGATTCCGTCGGTGCTGTATCAGCTCGTCAGCCGGCCAGTCAGCCGGCAAGCGCCGTGCGCAGGGCGTCGGGAATGGGTGTCGGTGTCCCCGACTCGTCGACGTTCACGTACCGCGCGACTCCTTGAAAAACTTTCTGGTCGTCGCGCGTGAGCGTGTACACCAGGACAACGCTCGAGGAGCCCACCCGCTCGCAGATCACATCCATGTCGAGGACGTCATCGACGGTGCTGGTGCTCGCGAACATTGCGTCCATGTGTGCGAGAGCGCCATCGAAAGGCACCGCCGAGAGATCCGCGGAAGTGAACCCCAGGGCTCGGAAGAATTCGGTGAAGGCTTCGTCGCAGATGTCGAGATAGCGAGCGTTGAGGACGACGCCTGCGGAATAGACGTCGCGGTAGCGGACGCGGTACTGACCGACGTGCATGTCAGCGGGTCAAGACGATTTTGCCTCGAACAGTGCCTTCGTTCATCGCCGCGAAGCCCTCGCGGGCATCGGCCATCGGCAAGGTCCGATCGATGATGGGAGAAATCTGCTGCGTAGACATGAGGTCGATGAGTTGACGGAATTCTTGGGCCGTTCCCATGGTTGAACCAGCGACGGTGAGCTGAAGGAAGAAGACGCGGTTCAGTTGCGCTGGTGGCATGGGCCCGGAGGTGGCCCCGGACACCACGACGATCCCGCCGGGGCGCAGCGACTTGAGCGAGTGATCCCAGGTCGCCTCGCCCACCGTCTCAATCACGGCATCGACCTTGTCGGGAAGGCGTGCTCCGGTGGGGAAGGCCTCGTCGGCACCGATGCCGACAGCCCATTCCCCCTTCTGCTCGTCGCGGGAGGTGACCCACACGCGCAACCCCATCGCTTTGCCCAACACGATGGCTGCGGTGGCGACACCTCCGCCTGCTCCCTGCACCAGGATCGTCTGACCGGCCGTCGCTGATGCCTTGGTGGTCAGCATCCGGAACGCGGTGAGGTACGCGGTCGGAAGACAGCTCGCTTGCTCGAAACTGAAGCCGGCGGGCAGCGCAATGAGGTTGGCCGCTGGCACGCGGACTCGCTCGGCGAAGGTGCCGGAGTACCTCTCGCTGAGCAGCGAGCGCTTGGGATCGAGTGTCTCGTCGCCGTCGACGGGTGAGCCGATCACCGCGTGCACCACCACCGGTGAGCCGTCGGGGCCGATCCCGGCGGCGTCGGTGCCGAGAATCATCGGCACCTGCTCCTCGCGAAGCGCTTGTCCCTTGAGCGCCCAGACGTCGTGATGGTTCAGGCTCATCGCCTTGACGTCGACGTCGACCCAATCGTCGGGCGTTTCTACCGGCTCGACGTCGCCGATCTCGAGGACGGATAGGGGATTCTCGCGGTCGATTCCCGCGGCATAAATCGCATGCATAGACAAACGCTAGCCGAACTCGGGCTTGTGTACACGCCTGCGACGATTTACTCTTACGACGCCGGTTTTCTCCTGACAGCGTCGCCCGTACTGATACCTCCGCCGGTGCCTGTGACATAACCACATCGTTGTCCGAACGTCACTTCGTGGGCGCCCTGTGTGGGGTGCCCGCCCAGGCACTGGGGGTCTGATGTCTACTGCTCTGCCGTCCCTCGAACCACCGCTCGTCGAAGAGCGCATCGCCCATCGGGACGTCACCGGCCTGATCGACCCTGACTGCGTCGTGGTCATCGGAGCCAACGAACGCCGGCGCAACGTCGTCGCCGAAGCCATCGCCGGCGGGGGCAGGGCCTACCTCGTGCATCCCTCCGGTGAATCGATTCTCGGTGAGGACGTATACACGTCGGTGCGTGAATTGCCGGAAGTGCCCGACTGCGCGCTCATGCTGGTCGGGCATCAAGCGATCGTGGAGGTGATGCGCGAGGCTCTGGAGTTCGGGATTCGGGCCTTCGTCCTCCCGGGGC
>WLWL01000225.1 GCA_012103605.1 Candidatus Nanopelagicales bacterium | reverse complement strand
GCAGCTCCAAAACGAACACCCCGTCCTGAACGGTGTGCGGGAGCCCGGAAGGCACGAGCATCGCGTCACCCGGGCGCACCTCTCGGGTTCGAAGTGCTGACAACAAGGACGAGCTATCGCGATTCATTACCCAATCGCGAACCTGATCGATGGTCATCTGGCTGGCGAAGCCGACCCCCACCTTCGCTCCGGGAGGAGCATCGAGCACGTACCAGGCTTCGGTCTTTCCATGAGCCAAGCCAAGATGGGTACGGGAGAACTGCCGATTGGGGTGGAGGTGGACCGGAAGGCGTTGCCCCAGGTCGAGAAGTTTGACAAGCAACTCGGTGCTGGTGCCAAAACGCTCGACGTGATCGGCTCCGAGCCACGCTGCCGGGTCCGCGCTGATCTCTTCTGCAAGCGTCGTGCCATCGGGCAGCACCGTCAGGCCGGCCGGGGCCTGACCGAACCGGGCTGTTGCCGATCCGATCCACTCTTCCGGGCGTCGGGGGCCTCCGGGGCCGTGCCGGAGGGCACCGATGCGATCCCCACCCCGATAAAAGTGATCAAACTGATTGACCGGGAGAACGATTGGGTTGTCGAGCTTCACGATGAGCACCCACATTTCGCGAGTTGGCTGGCAATTCGGTCCATTGTGTCGCGGGCTCGGGCCTGCGAGGTGATGTTGTTGCCGATTATCGCGAAAACTAGCGGTCGCTTATCCGCGTCGATCACGATTCCCGCGAGCGCAGCAACACCGGTCAGTGTTCCCGTTTTGGCTCGGACGACTCCGCGACCAGACGAGGTCGCCTTTGTAGTGAAACGGTTGGCGAGTGTCCCCGTGACGCCGGCCACCGCCAACCCCTGAGCAAGCTCGGTCCACCGGCGCTCGGCTGCTACGTCGGTGAGCACGTCGGCCATCGTGGCGGGGGAAACACGGTTGCGTGGGGACAGGCCGCTGCCATCAAAGAGGGCGAGGTCTTGGGTGTCGATCCCGGCACGGGAGAGAACCTGACTGGTGGCGCGGGCTCCGCCAGCGAAGGAACCATCGTTGAGAAGCTCCTTGCCGACGAGATGCCCGAGTGACTCCGCGACGTCGTTGTCGGATGCAGTGAGCATGCGCTGCACCATTTCCGCGATCGTGGCGGATTCGACCATCGCCAGTTCCTTGGCCGCATCGGGTGCACGTCCACGCGAGACTCGTCCAACCGATACTCCCCGGTTTTCCAAAATGTTGGCGAAAACCTGAGCCGCGCGCTTGGCAGGATCGGCAACCCGTGCGCGACTCGATCGGGACTTTCGACCTTGATCGATCATCAGTGCAGATACCGGAGCGGCCACCCCTGCGTTCGGGAATCTTTTCGCCCAGCCGGGTCCGAGAGCACGCCCGGTGAACAAGGAGTCATCGAAGACGACATCGACTTTGGTGGTTCCCCCAAGAGCAGTAGCGGTGCTCCGGGCCAGGCGCCTGAGGGAAGCCGGGCCGTTCGGCTGCGCATCCGATGCAAGCGATCGAGGCAGCGTGGCGTCTCCACCGCCGATGAGATACACCACGTTGGCTTGTTCTGCCGTTCTGGTCGCAAGGCGCGTGCTCGCCCCCAGGACTTCCACAGCAGCGGCGGCGGTCAAGATCTTGGTGACCGATGCCGGAATGAGGGCCCGGGATACCTGCTTGCCGTAAAGAACTTGATCGGTTCCCGGGTCGACAACCACGACGCCTGATCGCTTCAAGGATTTCTGCTGGGCCAGATCGTCGATCCGGGAACGGACCGCGCTCGGCGTGGGAACGGCGCCCCCATCTGCCGATACGGCGGACCACGGAGTGGATGACGGTGACGGTGACGGGAGGCTGTCGGCAGCCTCGGCAGGAAGCGCTAGCGGGAGTACGAGCGCGAGGGCCGCAACGGGCGACAGCAGCGCAGCGAGGCTTCGGGAGCTCGTTCTTGCTGGCTGCACGATTCGACCCTTCCGTGTTTGCTACTACCCTACGCAGAGGTCATCAACCCTCGGCCAGCATCGTCTCCCACGAAAGGGGTGGCAGTGGAACCCCTTGAGTTCGACGTGACGATCGAAATCCCCGCGGGCAGTAGGAACAAGTACGAGATGGATCACGAGACTGGCCGGATTCGGCTGGATCGGATGCTGTTCACGTCCACTCGGTACCCCCACGACTACGGCTACATCGACGACACGCTCGGCCTCGATGGAGATCCACT
>WLWL01000224.1 GCA_012103605.1 Candidatus Nanopelagicales bacterium | reverse complement strand
CGCCGTCAGCACAGTCCACAGACTCGTCGCCACCGGAAGGCTCGGAACAGTCGGCGCATTCGTCGACGTCGGAACAGACGCCACCCGATCAGCCCACGCCTTCCTCCACAGAGTCCCCGACAACGATTACCGTTCCCGCTGACATCAGAGCAGCGGTCGCCGCCACCACGGGGGTGTCCCCGGCGACAGCGTCGGTTGTTCGAGGAGGAACAGTCAGCCAGAGGGCTCGTGATCTCCAAGCGGATGCCTTCACCCATCAAGGCCGGGTCCACCTCCCCGGCAACGCGCCGCTGACATCTGATCCCCAACGTCGGCTGTTGGCGCACGAGCTCACACACGTGGTCCAACAAAGCAACGGCAAACGGGTGCCGGCTGAACATACCCCCGAGGGTCAACGCCTCGAGCAGAAAGCGCTCGACGTTGAGAGCATGCTGGCGACGGAGTCATCCGCGAGCGCCCCCTCACCCCACGTGCCCGCGGGTGCACCACCGACGCCGGTCAGCGCACGGCCCGTGACTCCACCGCTGACAGGTCCAACCGGAGTAGCTCCAGCAGCAAGCCCCGCAGTTATTCCCGCAACTACTCCACCCGCAGGACGACTATTGGCCGCGAGAGTGCTCGCCGGCGGCTCTCGCGCAAAGCGCACACAAATACCCGGGAAGAGGGTCGAAGCATCCTCGAGCGGCGACCTGGCGCGCGTCGTGGCTATTCCCCGCTCGCCGCGTCCCAGCGACCGTCAAAAGCCAGACAATGGCCCTGCGGCAACAACGACACCCGTCGGCCAAACAACCCCATTGCAGGCTGGCGTCCCGCAAGCATCTGGGTTGCAGCCGGTGACACTTCCCGTCGTCACCTCGCATAACCCCGCGACCGCCTCCCAGAACCCGACGGCGTCATCCGCTCCCGACACTTCTGTACTGCAGCGAAGAAGATCACAAGCGACAACTGCCTCGGCACCCGTTCCGCCAACCACGCCACCGCCGTCGGCAACTGCGGCCACTCATACACCAGTGACCGGCAACGGGCCTAAGAACTCCCGACGATCCTCGACGGAACGCGAAGACGCCACCCCCGACGATGCGTGGCTAGAGCGCCATGCGGCAGCTCTCTACCCCCTCATCCGGCGCCATCTCAGAAACGAACTCCTGCGGGACCGCGAACGACGCGGCCGACTCGTGCGGGAGGATTAGGCCATGTCGACCCCAGCGCCCTTCGACTCCGATTACACCGCGACCAATTTCGTCGGCTTCTCGATCAGTGTCGATATCGTCGCATCGGATCAAACGCTCGGCGCCAATTGGCAGTCACTGTCCCTGGGTTCGGTAAGCCTCGGCGCCCAGGATCTTCAGGCCGGTGGCTACAACCGAAGCCGGTTCCAGATGATGGGCTCGCTGGACTACGGCAACGTCACCTTGACTCGACCGTGGACCGCCAACCAGTCCGGATGGATCGCCCAGTGGTTCGCCGCCGCAGAAGTGTCCGGTCCATCAACCGTTTCCGTAACGGTCAACTACCTAGACGTTCAGGGATCACTGCAACAGGCCACCTACAACTTCCGCAACGCCTATCCCGTGTCGTGGACACAACCGGACTTCGTCGCCGTTCCCTCCGCGGAGACGCCTCCGCGCATCACCGAGACACTCACATTCTCCCACTCCGGTTTTGCCGAGAGTGGCAGCCTCGCGACCGGAATCGACAGTGCTGAATCCGTGCAGCCGTTCAAACTTGTGGTGCTTCCCGGTGGAGTCTCCGGAGTCGCGAGCGCTCTATCTGCCGTCACAAGTTGGACTCCCGGAGGGGACGCTGCCGCGTACATGCCGTCGACTGCGCTGTCCGCGAAGAACGAGGTCATCGCCAAAACTGCAGGCGCCACGCTCGGAGGCTTTCCCGCCATCACTTTCTGGGTTCCCCCTTCCAGCGTGAACGTCACTAAATCAGCAGAGTGGCGAATCAACGATTCACCGTCCGCGGAGGGGTCGGGACCGGTGAATTGGCTGGGAACGCGACCGATGACGATCGAATTTGACTTCACCCTTGACGGTGCGCGAGTCGACCAGGGCCAAGGTGGGACCGCCGGTGGGGAAAGCGTTCTACCCGAGGTCGAGCGCTTGCTGGCGTTGTGCGAAGTTGATTCACTCCTCGCCCTCGCTGGGATTGGAACGGCTCCGCTGGTCGTGCTCTTATGGGGAAATTTCG
>WLWL01000223.1 GCA_012103605.1 Candidatus Nanopelagicales bacterium | reverse complement strand
TATCTGAACGACCAAGACGTGCGATTCCTTGACGGCCTGGACACCGACGTTGCCGTCGGAGATTCCGTAACGATCTTGCCGGCCGCGGCCGATGGGTTTCTCGCCTAACCGAAAACGGGCAGTTCTAGGCCGCCTGTGTGTGCCGCCCTCACGTCCACAGGCGCGTGTGCGCAGGCCCACGGGCGCTCGCGCACATGCGAAAGGGCACTCGGTTCCCTTTCGGGATGATCCGAGTGCCCATTCGAGATGGAACGGTTGCCCGTTGGGCTAGGCCATTTGGCTAAACCACAGTTTCGCCTTATGCGTGTTGACGATCAGGACGACGATCAAGTTGATGACGATCTGCGCCGCGCCACCGGAGTCGAAGTGGAAGAACCCGAAAACGATGTTGATGACGGCGAAGACTGAGATGAGTACCTGCGCCGTCTGGCTTCCAGCGAATGTCAACTGTGTCAGCCAGAAGTAGATCAGGCCCATCACTACGGCGAGGAAGCCGTTGAACAGGAGCCAGAATACGGTTTGGCCCTCGAAGAGCGTCCCGAGCTTGATTCCCAGCCAATACATCAACATCCACACGCCGAAAACGATGTTGATGACGCCGAGAATGGCAGTCAAGATGCCCACGATCGTGACGCCTGCGGGGCGCTTGATTGCGGTGTCCGACATGTTCCCTCCTCAGGGGAAGTCGCGCAGTCTCCTTGACTACGCGACTTTGAGGGTAGAGACCAGGACCCCTTCGGTGGCTGCGGCGCGCCGTACGCTTAGCAGGCCATGACGAACAACGCGCCTATCGGGGTATTCGATTCGGGTTTCGGAGGCCTCACGGTCGCTCGGGCGATCATCGACCAACTCCCTGCGGAGTCCTTTCGTTACGTTGGGGATACCTCTCGAGGTCCGTACGGTCCACTACCCATCGCCCGGGTTCGCGAGTATTCACTCGAAATTATGGATCGATTGGTCGACGACGGAGTCAAAGCGTTGGTCATTGCTTGCAACTCCGCCAGCGCTGCAACCCTGCGGGACGCTCGCGAAAGGTACGAGGTGCCCGTCATAGAGGTTGTGCATCCAGCCGTTCGTCGTGCCGTCTCGGCGACGCGTGGTGGCCGTGTCGGTGTTATCGGAACTGAAGCCACCATCGCATCCGGGGCTTACATCGATGCATTCGCGGCGGCACCGCAGGTCACCGTTCACTCGCAGGCGTGTCCGCGCTTCGTCGAACTCGTGGAAGCGGGAGTGACGAGCGGCGATGAAGCCATCGCGGTGGCGCGCGAATACCTGGCTCCGCTCCAGGAGTCCGAGGTCGACACCCTCGTGCTCGGGTGCACGCACTACCCCTTGTTGACCGGTGTGCTCGCGTACGTCATGGGGGACGACGTCACCTTGGTGTCGAGCGCGGAAGAAACAGCGAAAGACGTCTACCGGATGCTTGTGGCCGGGGACCTTCTTCGCAGCGAGAGCGAGGGGTCACCGACCTATGAGTTTCTCGTCACCGGCGATCCGGATGCTTTCGAAGACCATGGTCGCCGATTCCTCGGTCCGGAAATAGGGCGCGTTAGTTCGCTGTAGTGCCGGTCGTGAACTGAAGCTCAACCACTCGTGTTCGATGTCGAAGAGTTCTGGATAGTGTCACGCCCATGAGCAGATCCGATGGACGCACCTCAGACCAACTTCGACCCGTCTCCTTCGAGCGGCATTGGTCGGAGCACGCCGAGGGATCGACCCTGGTGTCTTTCGGAAAGACGAAGGTGCTGTGCACGGCGTCCTTCACTCCCGGCGTCCCCCGTTGGCTGAAGGACTCCGGAACCGGGTGGGTCACCGCCGAGTACGCGATGTTGCCGCGGGCGACCACCACGCGCAATCAGCGTGAATCGGTCAAGGGGAAGCTCGGAGGCCGGACTCAGGAAATCTCCCGGTTGATCGGTCGCAGTTTGCGGGCGGTTGTGGACATGTCGGTGCTCGGTGAAAACTCCATCGTTATCGATTGCGATGTTCTGCAGGCCGACGGTGGCACCAGAACAGCGGCCATCACGGGCGCCTACGTCGCGCTCGCCGATGCCCTGTCGTGGGCGAAAAGCGAGGGGCATATTTCCACCGATCCTCTGATCGACTCGGTGGCTGCCGTGAGCGTGGGCATCATCGATGGCGAACCCAGGCTCGACCTGCACTACGACGATGACGTTCGCGCTGAGACCGACATG
>WLWL01000043.1 GCA_012103605.1 Candidatus Nanopelagicales bacterium | reverse complement strand
ACCTGCTCATCGATCCTCATCTGCCGGCGTCCTCGGACACCTGGCCCGACTGCCCGGTCTCGGTTGTGTACGCGAACTCCGAGGACGTGTCCTCGGTTGTCCGTCTCTCCGGTTGGGAGTGGGTGGTTTCGCAACCACCAGAGGATGAGGTACTCCGGATTCTCCGCGGTGGCTGAAAGACCGCACCGCAACTACCGATCGCGGCCGAACCGAGCCGCGATCTGACCGGACTGACCCACAAGGCGAATGACTGGGCGGGGCAGGACACCCAACAGGACACTCAGTGCCTTGTACTGCCATCCCGCCACGCTCACGATGCGACCGGCACGGGCATCGCGCAGGGCCTGCGAGACCACATCGTCGGGATCAAGCCACAGGGCATCAGAAATCGACTCCATGTTGATTCCGGCACGAGCGTGAAATTCCGTTCGTGTGTAGCCGGGGCACACCGCAACAGCTCGCACGTGAGTTCCCGCGAGATCCGCTTGGAGGCCTTCGGTGAACACCGTCGCCCACGCTTTTGCCGCCGAGTAGGTCCCTCCGGCGATCCATCCCGCAACACTGCTCACCGTGAAGACGTACCCGCAGCGCCGTTCGACCATCCCCGGAAGCGCGGCCCTCGTGAGTCGCATCACCGCAACCACCATCACCTCGAGCAGTTGCTGTTCGGCATCCACGTCGTTTGCTAGGAAGCCACCGCGAATCCCGAACCCGGCGTTGTTGACCAGTACGTCCACACGATGTTCCGAGACGAACTCTTCGACCCGCGTGAGATCGGCCGCGATCGACAGATCGGCCGCGATGACTGTCGCGGTGACACCGAACTGCGCTTCGAGTTCTCGCGCCACACTCTGCAATCGACTTTGGTCTCGACTGACCAAGACAAGGTTGTGGCCCTGCCGTGCGAGTTGGGTGGCGAACGCTCGGCCGATTCCTGCCGTCGGACCCGTCACCAGGGCAACGGGTGGGGGCTGGGTCGCTGCCGAAGGCTCAACCATCCGCACAGCATGACGGATTCAGCATTGTCGCGCAGACAGGGCGTGGTTGGACGGTTGTCGTTCTACATCTGCCCTTCGATCAACGCCAGCGACGCGTGCCGCGTCGCCGCCGTCTGCGCTTGCACCTGTAAGAACATCGCTTCGCGAAGTCGTCGCTCCGCGGTGCAGCCGCGCTGCATAGAGGCTCCAGCCTTCGCAGTGATCACCGCGGTTGCAGCTCGGGCTGCGAGATCCAACGACTCCGCACGCATGGCGAGCCGGGTTTGATCGGCCCCACCAGCCTCCACAGCGGCGTAAACGTCACGACGCAGTCGGATAGCTTTCGATCGCATGGTGGCGACCAGGTCACGCATCTGAGAGTCGTTGCGACGCTCAGCGATCGCATGTAGTTCCGACACCGCACCTCGCACGATGCCGAAGGTAGCTGGATTCGCGTCAAGCGTCTTCTTCGCATCCGCCTCGGCCCACTCGTGGAAATTTTTCACGGCGGCGACGTTCGTGTCCGGGATCATGACGCCATCGAGGGTCATCGGGCGGGTATGTGTCCCGGACATGGCCAGAAGCTCTAACGGCTCATGGACGTGGAGCCCCTCGAGGTAAGCAGGATCTCGTCCCGCCGCCAGATACATGCAGATAATCGAATCGGCATAGTCTCCCGCTCCACGCACCATCAACAACATCACGTCGGCGATATCCCACGACGTCACCCAGTCGAGCGTCCCCGTGATCGACCACCCACCGTGCACCCGCTCAGCAACGGGGTTGGCGGGTCCGGGCCGCCGAAGGTGAGCGAAAGCAACCGCGCCCACATTCGATCCATTCGAGAGCCCCGCTAACCAGCGAGCCTGGATTTCATCGACCAGGGGAGCATGGTCTGCCGGCTCAGCGGCAGCCAACGTCCTCAAGGGTGATTGGTGCTGCGCCCAACAGAACCACACCGACGCGTCCACCATCGCGATGCGTTCGGCTACCTCCCGCTGACGCGCGGGAGGGTCGAGTGCCGTGCCCACCAGGCCCACGGCCGCGAGCGCATCGATCTGTGCGCGGTCGATACCCCGGGCGTCGTTCTCGGCGGCGCGGTCGGCGATGTCGGCGAGGACCTCGTCAGCGGCGGCACTGAGCCGCCACTCACCTATCCCCTCGTCAGGTCCAACGACGTCCACATACTCCACGCCCCCACGGTAAGGCCACTAGCGTTCGGGAGGTGCAGGGACAGCCACCGCTCCTGGTCGCGCGTATGCGCGAACACGCGACCAGCATCTTCGCGGAGATGTCGGACCTCGCTCGAGAGACCGGATCGATCAACCTCGGCCAAGGATTTCCCGATACCGACGGTCCCGCGGAGGTCGCCGAGGTCGCGCGGGCGTGCATCGCGGACGGTCGTGGGAACCAATACCCTCCCGCGCCCGGTGTTCCCGATCTTCGTCAGGCGATTGCCGAGCATTCGGCACGCTTCTACAGGTTGTCAGTGGACTCTGATTCCGGCGTCGTCGTGACGACTGGTGCATCCGAGGCGCTGCAATCAACCCTGCTCGCCTTTATCGAGCGCGGCGACGAAGTTGTCATGTTTGAGCCGCGCTTCGACATCTACGCGGCCGGGGTATCGCTTGCAGATGGGGTGCGCGTGGGAGTGCCCCTGTCCGGACCGGGGCTGCGTCCGGACATCGACAGGCTTCGCGCGGCGATTACTCCTCGCACCAAGGTGCTTTTACTGAACTCACCCCATAACCCCACGGGCATCGTCTTCACCCGTGACGAACTCGAAGCGATCGCCGAGGTGGCCATTGAGCATGACCTGCTCGTCATCAGCGACGAGGCCTACGAGCACCTGTGGTTCGAGGATCATCACCACATACCCATCGCCACGCTGCCGGGGATGTGGGAACGGACGGTAACCGTCGGATCGGGTGGAAAGTCGTTTTCGTTCACCGGGTGGAAGGTGGGTTGGGCTTACGGTCCCCACGAGCTCATTCGTGCAGTGTCCGCTGTGCGGCAGCACCTCTCGTTTGTTTCGGGGGGACCGTTTCAGTACGCGATTGCCCACGGTCTTCGCCTTCCGGACACCTACTTCACCGAGTTTCGCCAGGACCTCGCCCGCAAGCGGGACTTACTCAGCAACGGGCTTGCCCGTTGTGGCCTCCGTGTCGTCCCCTCCCAAGGCACCTATTTCGTTACCACCGATGTGCGGCCGCTCGGATACGACGATGGCGCGACGTTCTGTCGCGACGCCGCGCACCGAGCCAAGGTCATTGCGATCCCGCACCAACTCCTGTGCGACGACTCGACCGTCGGATTCCCCTATGTGCGGTGGGCCTTCTGCAAGCAGCCCGCGGTCCTCGAACAAGCACTCGATCAACTGTCGGCAGCATTAATGTTATGACGATCCTGGTTGACTCCGCAGTGTGGCCGTGGCGCGGTCGACTGTGGGCGCACTTGATCAGCGACACCTCTCTCGATGAGCTTCACGCGTTCGCTGCTCGACTGGCGTTACCCGAGCGCTCCTTCGGTGGCGACCATTACGACATCACCGACGAACTGAGGGATTGCGCCATCGCGGAGGGAGCGCAGCCGGTCGACTCTCGGACGATCGTGCGAGCCCTGCACGCTGCGGGACTGCGCAAACGACCAGCCCAGCACCATCAACCCTGACACCGCCGTTGCTCTAGGCCCAGAGGCGTTGCCCCTAGGACTGCAGAGTCAAGCCCGACCCATCGGGGTCAGCCCCGACGGTCACTAAATCACCGTCTTTGACGTCACCCGACAAGATCGCCACCGCCAACTTGTCGCCGACCGCCGTTTGCACCAGCCGCCGAAGGGGTCGGGCGCCGTAGATCGGGTCGAATCCGGTGTTGACCAACCACTGTTGGGCATCCTCGGTCAACTCGATCGAAATGCGGCGCTCATCCAAACGTCGCTGGAGCTGCTCGATTTGGATCCGAGCGATACGCATTAACTCTTCACGATCCAGCGGATTGAACATGACCATCGCGTCGAGTCGGTTCACGAACTCCGGCCGGAACTGCTGCCGGACAACAGCGAGCACCTGATCCTTGCGTTCATCGAACGGCACGTCGGTGTCGATCAAAAATTGCGAACCCATGTTGGACGTCAGGATCATGATCGAATTGCGGAAGTCCACCGTGCGACCCTGCCCATCGGTGAGACGGCCGTCATCGAGAACCTGCAACAACACGTCGAAGACTTCCGGGTGAGCTTTCTCCACTTCGTCGAGCAAAATCACCGAGTAAGGACGGCGACGCACGGCCTCCGTGAGTTGCCCACCTTCCTCGTAGCCGACGTACCCCGGAGGGGCGCCGATGAGCCGTGCAACCGAGTGCTTTTCGGAGTACTCGCTCATATCGACGCGCACCATCGCGCGCTCGTCATCGAAAAGAAACTCCGCGAGTGCCTTGGCTAGTTCGGTTTTGCCCACACCCGTGGGGCCGAGAAAGAGGAAGGATCCGGTGGGTCGATTCGGGTCGGCGATGCCGGCCCGTGAGCGCCGTACGGCGTCGGAAACTTCCCGAACCGCTTCGGACTGACCCACCACGCGGAGTCCGAGTTCTTCCTCCATCCGAAGAAGTTTCTGCGTCTCGCCTTCCAAGAGGCGACCTGCGGGAATACCCGTCCACGCGGCCACCACCTCGGCTATGTCGTCGGCGGTGACCTCTTCCTTCACCATGGTGGCTTCACGCTCGTTCGTCTCCCGAGTGACTTTCTCGAGTTCCTCTTCGAATTTGGGGATCTCCGCGTACAGGATTCGTGAGGCCTGCTCGAAGTCGCCTTCGCGCTGCGCCTTATTAGCGACGGCTCGCAGGTCATCGATGAGGACCTTGATTTCGCCGATTCGATCGAGGCCTTGCTTCTCGGCATCCCATCGTGCACGCATGCCGAGCAGTTCTTCTTCCCTATCGGCGATCTCCGCACGAATCTTTTTTAGTCGCTCCTTGGATGCCTCGTCTGTCTCTTGCGAGATCGCGAGTTCCTCCATGCGAAGTCGATCGACTTGCCGTTGCAGTACGTCGATCTCCACCGGAGAGGAGTCAATCTCCATGCGTAGGCGACTCGCGGCCTCGTCCATGAGGTCGATCGCCTTGTCCGGCAGAAAGCGTGAGGTGATGTAGCGGTCGGACAGGGTGGCCGACGCGACGAGTGCTGAATCGGAGATCGCCACCTTGTGATGAGCTTCGTACTTCTCCTTGATCCCACGAAGGATCGTGACGGTGTCTTCGACGGACGGCTGGTCGACGAGCACTTGCTGGAACCGGCGCTCGAGTGCGGCGTCCTTTTCTACGTACTCTCGATACTCGTCGAGTGTTGTCGCACCGATCATGCGGAGTTCACCTCGAGCAAGCATGGGTTTGAGCATGTTTCCGGCATCCATCGCCGAGTCACCGCCGGTGCCCGCACCGACAACGGTGTGGAGTTCGTCGATGAACGTAATGACTTGACCATCGGATTGTTTGATCTCGTCAAGGACCGCCTTCAATCGTTCTTCGAACTCGCCGCGGTACTTCGCGCCGGCGACCATCGCCCCCAGATCCAGCGCAATGAGCGTCTTCCCTGCCAGGGATGTGGGGACATCGCCTTCGACAATGCGGCGTGCCAAGCCTTCGGCAACAGCGGTCTTTCCCACCCCGGGATCACCGATCAACACGGGGTTGTTCTTCGTCCGACGCGAGAGAACTTGAATCGTGCGCCGAATTTCGTTGTCGCGGCCGATGACGGGATCGATCTTGCCCTCGCGTGCACGAGCCGTCAGGTCGACGCCGTACTTCTCCAGCGCCTGGAACGTGCTCTCTGGGTCCTGACTGGTGACGCGCGCAGACCCACGAATCTCCTGCAGGGCCTCCAAGAGTGCGGGACCCGTCGCGCCCGCCGCGGCGAGCATGTCGCTCACTCCGGGGCCACCTTCCTGGGCGAGGCTGATGAGCAGGTGCTCCGTGCTGACGTACTCGTCGCCGCGCTCTGTGGCCAGGCTCTGTGCCGCGTTCAGCACCTTCAATGCCGATTGATTCAACGTCGGCTGCGCGACCGAGCTTCCCTGCGCGGACGGCAGAGCCTGGACGGCATTTCGTGCATCACGGGTCAGGGCAGCCGTGTCTGCCCCCACCGCTTCCAGTAACGCGGTCGCAATTCCCGGCCCCATCTGCACAAGCGAGTCGAGCAGATGAATCGGCTGGACCTGTGAGTTGCCATTGCCGGCCGCGATGCGCACGGAGGCGCCGAGTGCATCCTGGGCTTTCGTGGTGAATTGAATGTCCATGGTTGTGTCCTTTCTGTGAATCGAATGGCGTAGAGCGACTAGCGGCGACGCTGTCGTCTATGCGGCTGCCAGACGACGAGGGCGCGCGACGAAGCATCTGCGCGGAACTCCTCGAGTCGGCGGCGTAATTCGCGAACTTCTTCTTCCAGCGCGAGCACTCGTCGAATGCCTTCGAGGGGTAGGCCCTCGGCAGACAGCTGAGCGATCTCGCGCAGTCGGACAATGTCTTGCCCGCTATACAAGCGATTGCGTCCACCCACCCGGGTCGGGCTGACAAGGCCTGCTCGGTCGTACTGACGCAGGGTTTGCGGGTGGAGCCCCGCCAATTCCGCCGCGATGGAGATCGCGTACACGGGAGCGTCACTTGCGACCGAGAACGACTCTCGTTGCTCAGCCATTGGAATTTCCCGCCAGTGCGCTCAAGTCTTTGCGGGGGTCCTCACCTGCCACGAGATCCGCGTACGTCTGCAGGGCGTCGCGTTGCTCGTCGTTCATGTTCTGCGGCACGGCAACGTTCACGGTGACCAGAAGATCGCCGTTCTTTCCGTCTTTCCCCCGAACACCCTTGCCGCGCACTCGGAAAACCCGACCCGTGGACGTTCCCGCGGGGATCTTCAGTGTCACGGAGTTGCCACGCGGTGTGGGGACGGTGATCTGGCTCCCGAGCGCCGCCTCGCTGAAGGTGATCGGTGCCGTCAGCGTGACGTTGTTGCCTTTGCGTCCGAAGATCGCGTGGTCATCCACGTGCACGACGACGAAGAGGTCTCCGGCCGGTCCGCCGCGCTCTCCGGGACCACCCTTGCCCTTCAGTCGGATTCGCGATCCGTCTTTCACGCCTTCCGGGATGCGGGCGTGCACCGTTCGCGAGCTGACTCCACGCCCCGATCCCCGACAGGAGGTGCAGGGATCGTCGACGAAGAGTCCTCGACCACGACACGACGGGCACGGCTCGGCGAAAGCGAAGCCGCCCGCATTCCGCGACGTCTGTCCGGTTCCATCACACGTAGGGCACACGCGCGGAACCGTTCCAGCCTTCGCGCCGGTCCCGTTACACACTGAGCAGGGTGCATCGCTACTCAAGCGCAGAGGAACGGTCACCCCATCGAGCGCATCGTCGAAGGAGAGGGTCAGTTCACTCTCGAGGTCCTGACCGCGTCGCGGCTGACGGCTACGCCCTCCACTGCCTCGGTTGAACAATCCACCGAGGAAGTCGCCGAATCCGCCACTGCTGTCACCGAAGAGGTCCTCGACGTTGACGTTGTATTGGCCGCCCCCGAAACCTCCGGGGCCGCCGGCACCGCCGAAGCCTCCACCGGGGAAACCTCCTCCGGCAAACAGGGCACGAGCTTCGTCGTATTCCTTACGCTTTGCCGGGTCGGACAAGACGTCGTAGGCCTCAGAGACGTCCTTGAAACGGGCTTCGGCTGCGGCATCTCCGGGGTTTTTATCCGGATGGTTCTCGCGAGCGAGGGTTCGGTACTTCTTCTTGAGCTCGTCGGCACTGGCATCTTTGGACACACCCAAAGTTGCGTAAAAGTCCTTCTCGAGCCAGTCCTTGTTCATTGTCCTTCGCTCAAACCCCTACTTCGTAAGTGTTGATCTCTGACTAATCAGGTGCCAGCGACGGCGACGCGTGCGGGCCGCAGGATGCGGTCACCAAGTCGGTAGCCCGGCTGGTAGACGGCGGTCACCGTCGGCGTGGAAACGTCGTCGCTGTCCTCACTCGTCAGTGCTTCGTGCACCGTTGGGTCGAATTCCTCGCCCGAGGCTCCGAACTTCTCGAGCCCAAGCTTGGCCAGAACCGACTCCAGTCCCTCGCCAACCGTACGAAAGGCGCCGTCCAATTCGTTGTGTTCCCGTGCTCGTTCGATGTCATCGAGTACCGGGAGCAGCTCCACGAAGGCCGATGCAACGGCCATCTGCTGCATTACTTCTCGATCACGCTCGATCCGCTTGCGGTAGTTGGCGTACTCCGCATGCACGCGCTGCAGATCGGCCGTTAGCTCGGCGACCTTCGCTTCGATGCCGACCACATCACCTTCGATGGCACTGGCCGCGGCTTCTTCCGCGGCCAGTGCATCATCAGTGACAGACGATGGGGCGACACCTTCCCGGACTTCGTAGGTCTCCGGATCGATACGGCGCTTGTCGCTGACGCGCACGCCCTCGCCGGCGTTCTCCTCTTCCGAATGTCCGGGGTCGGTCACTTGGCTTCTTCCTCGTCCACGATCTCCGCGTCGATGACCTCTTCCTCCGCGGAATCAGCAGCGTCCTCTGCAGCGCCTTCCGCCGTGGCGGTGCCATCGGCACCTTCTTGCTGCGCCATGGTGTACATCGCGGCACCGAGCGCCTGGCTTGCTTGAGCGACCTTGTCTGTCGCCGCCTTCATCGCCGCGAGGTCACCTGCTTCGATCGCTGCCTTGAGCTCGCTGAGGGGCTCTTCGACATTGGACTTCGCGTCCTCGGGAACGCTATCCGCGTTGTCCGCGAGGAACTTCTCGGTTTGGTAGACGAGGGCTTCGGCGTTGTTGCGCACCTCTGCTTCCTCGCGGCGCTCCTTGTCTTCCTCGGCGTGCTGCTCGGCATCGCGCATCATGCGATCGATGTCTTCCTTGGACAGCGAACTACCACCCGAGATAGTCATCGACTGCTCTTTGCCCGTCGCGGTGTCCTTGGCGGACACGTGCACGATTCCGTTGGCATCAATATCGAAGGCGACCTCGATCTGCGGAATACCCCGGGGAGCCGGCGGCAGACCGGTCAGCTCGAAGGTGCCAAGCTGCTTGTTGTACGCAGCCATCTCGCGCTCGCCTTGGTAGACCTGAATCAACACCGAGGGCTGGTTGTCCTCGGCTGTCGTGAAGATCTCGCTGCGCTTGGTCGGGATCGTGGTGTTGCGCTCGATGAGCTTGGTCATCACGCCGCCCTTGGTCTCGATACCCAGCGACAGCGGTGTCACGTCCAGCAGCAGCACGTCTTTGACGTCGCCGCGCAGGACACCTGCCTGCAGGGCAGCTCCGATCGCGACGACCTCATCCGGGTTCACACCCTTGTTGGCTTCCTTGCCGGTGACCTCTTTCACGAGATCCGCGACAGCAGGCATGCGGGTCGAACCGCCGACCAGAACGATCTGATCAATGGAGTCGACGTTGATGCCGGCATCCTTGATCACGGACTCCACGGGAGCCTTGGTCCGCTTGAGGAGATCGGCCGTCATCGACTCGAATTGAGCCCGGCTCAGCGACTCTTCGAGGTGCAAGGGCCCGTCAGCGCTCGCGGTGATGTAGGGAAGATTGATCGACGACTGCATGGACGACGACAATTCGATCTTCGCCTTCTCGGCAGCTTCCTGAAGGCGCTGCATCGCCATCTTGTCCTTGGACAAGTCGACGCCGTGGGCGTTCTTGAACTGCGTGACCATCCACTCGACAACGGCGCTGTCCCAGTCGTCGCCTCCCAGGTGGTTGTCACCACTGGTGGCCTTGACTTCCACCACTCCGTCACCGATTTCCAGCAGCGAAACGTCGAAGGTTCCACCACCGAGGTCGAAGACCAGAATCGTCTGCTCGGTCTCACCCTTGTCGAGCCCGTACGCCAGCGCCGCTGATGTCGGCTCGTTGATGATGCGCAGAACATTGAGCCCGGCGATCTCGCCGGCTTCTTTCGTTGCCTGACGTTGCGCGTCGGAGAAATACGCGGGCACGGTGATGACGGCGTCGGTGACGGTGTCACCCAGATAGGACTCCGCGTCTCGCTTCAACTTCATCAGGGTTCGCGCGCTGATCTCCTGCGCGGTGTATTTCTTATCGTCGATCTCGACGGTCCAGTCCGTTCCCATGTGGCGCTTCACGGACCGGATCGTGCGGTCGACGTTCGTGACGGCCTGGCGCTTGGCAACTTCGCCGACGAGCACCTCGCCGTTCTTGGCGAAGGCAACGACGGACGGCGTGGTCCGAGAACCTTCGGCATTGGCAATGACGACGGGGTCTCCGCCTTCGAGGACCGAGACGACCGAGTTGGTCGTTCCCAGGTCGATACCTACTGCTCGAGCCATGGTGGCTTCACTCCTTGCTCTCTTCTTCTCCGGCCAGGGTCGGGGCGGGAGTGCTCCCGCCACTCTCCCCTCCGGGTGGACTTATGACTCCAGTGTGACTCATCATGACCCCAAATTGCAAATTGGGGCGCATAATACTTGAGTCTGGTGGACTCATATATGAAAACCCCCGATTAGCGGGGAAAATTCCCCATGCCGGGCCCGATCGGCGTGATGTAGATCACCCGCCCACGGGGCTCGGATCAATATGCGTCCCCTGCTGCAGCCACGTGCCCCTAGTAGCGTTCTCGCGTGAGTACCGCCCTCGCCACGGCCTTGACGGTCATCGCCGCGATCGCCACCGTGGTGGCGATCGTCCTGTTTGGTCTGACCCTCGCCGGAATGGTGCGCACCTACCGAGGAGGGCAGCCCACCCACAGGTCGGACAATCCAGGGCTGCGCACCGCCACCCTGCTGCGTGAAACCCTCCTGGCCAGTCGCCTTAAGCAGCAACCGGTGGGAGCCATCGTCGCCACCGCGCACTGGATCGTGCTGGTCGCTTTCTTCGTCCTCTTCTTAACGCTCGTCACGGCCTACGGCCAGCTTCTCAATCCCGATTTCGTGATTCCCCTCCTCGGCCACTTCCCCCCATTCGAGTGGCTCGTCGAAGGCCTCGCCTGGCTCATGGTGCTGTCGATCGTGTTCCTCATCGCACTGCGCGTGTCCAACCGACCGGACTCCAAAGGACGAAACTCGCGCTTCTTCGGTTCAACTATGTGGCAGGCCTACTACGTCGAGATAACCATCCTCCTTGTCGGCATCTGCGTCATCGCCTTGCGAGCCATGGAGTACGCACTCGGCTCTTCTCAGGGTGCGTCGTGGGCCAGTGCGGTGCACTTCCCCTTCACGGCGTGGATCGGATCAGGGCTCGCACAGACGCCCGAGGCCACTCTCGAGACCGGCATCGCCATCGTGGCGTTCATCAAGATCGCCGTATCCTTGGCCTGGTTGATCACTGTCGCGGCGCAGCCGACGATGGGCGTTGCCTGGCACCGGTTTTTGGCGTTCTTCAATGTGTGGTTCCAGCGCAATGCCGATGGACAACCAGCACTCGGCCCGCTACAACCCATCGCCGTCAAGGGTGAGGCCATCGATTTCGAGAACATCGACGAGCTCGACGATGACGCATCCCTCGGTGTTGGCGTGATCGGTGATTTCACGTGGAAGGCGTTGCTCGACGTCAACACGTGCACCGAGTGCGGCCGGTGCCAAAGTCAGTGCCCAGCTTGGAACACCGAGAAGCCACTCAGCCCCAAACTGTTGACTCTTGCTCTTCGTGAGCAGTCCCACGCCGCGGCTCCTTGGTTGCAAGCTGCGGCGGACCAACGCTCCGATCTCCATGAGGACGTCCTCGGGATCGCCGAGCGACAACTGATCGCGGACGGCGACGGCGACCCCTGGGCGCAAACATCCGGTGGCGTGATGAGTCCCGATGTTCTCTGGAGTTGCACCACCTGCGGAGCCTGCGTACAGCAATGTCCTGTCGATATTGCCCACATCGATCACATCGTCGACATGCGTCGCTATCAGGTGCTGATGGCGAGCGAGTTCCCGAACGAACTCAATGGCCTGTTCAAAAACATCGAGAACAAGGGCAACCCTTGGGGGATGAACGCCTCCGATCGGAATGCGTGGATCGAAGAGGTCGACTTCCCCGTGCGCGTCTTCGGTATGGATGGTGAAGACGAAATTCCCGCAGACGTCGAGTATCTGTTCTGGGTCGGCTGCGCTGGAGCATTCGAGGATCGGGCGAAGCAAACAACGAAAGCCGTCGCCGAACTTCTGCACATGGCCGGGGTGGAATTCATGGTCCTCGGCGAGGGGGAGACCTGCAACGGCGATCCAGCTCGTCGTGCCGGGAACGAATTCCTCTTCCAGATGCAAGCCATGCAGAACGTCGAGGTGCTCAACGAAATCAAGGCCACGAAGATCGTTGTGACGTGCCCGCACTGCTTGAACACCCTCGGCCGGGAATACCCACAGCTTGGCGGCCATTACGACGTTGTGCACCACACGGAGTTGCTTAACTCACTCGTCGACGACGGAAAGATCACGGCCGTCAAGCCCGTGGCTCGCACCGTGACGTACCACGATCCGTGCTACCTCGGTCGACACAACGACGTCATCACACCGCCACGCGAACTGATCGGTGACACCGGGGCTTCGCTCACCGAGATGCCGCGTCATGGCAAGCAGTCCTTCTGCTGCGGCGCGGGTGGTGCGCGGATGTGGATGGAGGAGAAGATCGGCACGGCGGTCAATAAGACACGGGCCGACGAAGCCATCGCCACCGGTGCTCAGACGGTTGCCGTCGCCTGCCCGTTCTGCTCGGTGATGATGAGTGACGCCGTCGCCGCAAAGCAGCAAGACGGACATGCCGAGGGCGTGGAGGTCACGGACG
>WLWL01000222.1 GCA_012103605.1 Candidatus Nanopelagicales bacterium | reverse complement strand
AGAGGTCCACCAACTCGGTGCCGAGTTGACCGTTGGCTCCGGTGACGAGAACTCGCACGGGGCTTCTTCGCCGCTACCGGGTCTTCTCGATGGCGGCGCGCTCCTTCAGGGGTCGCCACCAGTCTTCATTATCGCGATACCACTGCACGGTCTCCGCGAGGCCCTCGTCGAAGGAGTGCAGCGGCTCATAACCGAGTGCACGGATGCGGCCGTCGTTGACGGAGTAACGACGGTCGTGACCTTTGCGGTCCTCCACCGGTTGGACCATGGACCAGTCCACACCCATGGATTCCAGGACCCGCTCGGTGAGTTCCTTGTTGCTGAGTTCCAGTCCGCCGCCGATGTTGTAGGACTGGCCGGGAGCACCGGAGGAGCACACGATGGCGATGCCACGGCAGTGGTCGTCGACGTGCAGCCAGTCGCGCACGTTCAGGCCGTCGCCATACAGCGGCACTTTCGCTCCGTCGATGAGGTTAGTCACGAACAGTGGAATGACCTTCTCCGGAAACTGGTACGGGCCGTAGTTGTTGGAGCAGCGCGTAGAGGAAACGTTCAGCCCGTAGGTGACGTTGTAAGCGCGCACCAGCATCTCCGCGGCGGCTTTCGCCGCGGAGTACGGGGAGTTCGGCAACAGCGGCTCGTCTTCGGTCCAGGATCCAACGTCGATCGAGCCATAGACCTCGTCGGTACCGATGTGGACGGTGCGGGGAATCTGGTGACGCAGGCACGCGTCGATCAGGGTCTGCGTGCCGACCACGTTGGTGACGATGAAGTCCTGTGGTCCGTGGATGGACCGGTCGACGTGGGTTTCGGCAGCGAAGTTGATGACCACGTCGTGCCCCGGGAGCACCTGGTCGAGCAGGTCCCCGTCGCAGATGTCTCCGTGGACGAAGGTGTAGCGCGGGTCGTCGGCGACGGAGGCGAGGTTCGCTTTGTTTCCGGCGTAGGTGAGCTTGTCGAACACTGTCACGCCGGTGCATTCGTGCCCGAGGGAGTCGTAGGACCCGGCCATCAGTTCGCGGACAAAATGCGAGCCGATGAAGCCCGCGGCTCCGGTGATCAGGTAGCGCACTAGCCGTTCTCCTTCAATCGATCAAGCCATTCTCGCGCTTCGGCGAAGTCCGCGTCGGTGACTCCGTCGCGCAAGACGGGTGCGTGGCCATCGTGGCGGGGGTAGGAGCCGAGGTAACGAACGTCCAGGCACACGCGGTGGAGGCCCATGATGGCTTCGGAGATCCGTGCGTCCGCGACGTGTCCTTCGACGTCGACACTGAAGTAGTAGTCGCCGAGTGCCTTCCGTGTGGGCCGGGACTCGATCCTGGTCATGTTGACGCCGCGCACCGCGAACTCGTTGAGGATCCCTAGCAGGGCGCCGGGCTGGTCTTGGTGGATGAACAGGCTCAGCGTGGTTTTGTCCGCTCCGGTGGGCGGCGGTATCGGTCCGGGTTTGCGGACAACGACGAACCGGGTGGTGGCGTCGGCGGTGTCTGCGATCTCGTCGGCGAGAACGTCGAGTCCGTAAATGTCGGCGGCGATCTTCTGCGAGATGGCGCCGTCGAACGGGGCCGGCTCTTCGAGCAGCGCAGCGGCGGCCGCAGCGGTGGACATCGCGGGGATGACCGATGCCTCGGGCAGGTGCTCGGCGAGCCACCGTCGCACTTGGGCCTGGGCGTGTGGATGGGTGGCAACACGCGAGACCTGGTCAAGGGTAGTTCCTGGTCGAACCAGCAGCGAGAACTGCACCGAAAGTACGACTTCGTCGACGATGACGAGGCGCTGGCCGCTGCCGAGCTCATCCAGCGTGGCGGAGACCGATCCTTCGACCGAGTTCTCGATCGGAACGAGGGCGTGATCCACGGTGTCGCCGCGCACCGCTTCGAGTGCGGCGGGGACGGAGGTGGAGGGCAGTAGTTCTGCGTCGGCGGATCCTGGCCACGCCAGCACGGCGGCCTCGGCGAAAGATCCCCGCGGGCCGAGGTAGGCGACCGAATCCTGGGGAGCTGCTGTGCTCATCGCCCGTCTCCTTTCGCCGCGACGACCGCTTGCTCTTCTTCGGGGGAGAGTTCGATGTCCGGGTTCCCCTGCGAGATGCCTTTCAAGTACAGGCGGTTCTCGTTACGCCCGTGGATGGACGTGATGATCAGTCCGTCGCCGGAGTCATCCAGCAACGCAGCGGAGAACGAATACCGGCCGGCGAGATCGCCGTACGCGTCG
>WLWL01000042.1 GCA_012103605.1 Candidatus Nanopelagicales bacterium | reverse complement strand
ACCCCTCGACGGTCGCACGCTGCTCGATCGTGCCCGCGCGACGATCGACTCCGTCGACGACACGGCCACGATCCACGTTCTCGATCAGGCGTACCCCGGGGGACCAGCGGCGGCGGTTGTTGCGGGGCTGACGCGATGTAAGTCCGCGCATGTGGGAGTTCTGGCCGTCGACATGCCCTTCGCCGCCGACGCACTCGTTCGTGCGCGGTCCGCAGTGATGGAGCAGCCGGCGGCGGACGTGTGGGTTCCGGTGGATAGCTCGGGTTGGCGGCAATGGTTGTGCGCCGTGTACCGGAGTTCGGCGTTGGCAACAGCCGCGGACAGTGTCGACGAGTGGTCCGGGCGATCGTTCGCGTCTCTGGTTAGTCAGTTAGCGTGCGTCGACGTGCCGATCGACGACAGCATCAGCCTTCTGGATATTGACACCCCCGACGATCTGCGGCGGGCTCGCGAACGAACCAACAATGGGTAAGGAATGACACGCATGAATCCCGAGCAGTCCGAACGAGTGCAACGATGGATCGAGCGCCTCGGTGAAGAGCTGACCATCGAGGCGACGATGGACCCCGCCGATGTCGAGGCAGTCTTGGATGCAGCGAAGGCCGCAGCCCACAATGTCGAGCGTCCTGCTGCTCCGGTGACCACCTACCTGATGGGGTACGCCGTTGCTCGCGGAGCCGATGCGCACAGTGTCGGTCAGATCGTGGACCGGTTGGCCCGGGAGTTCGATGACACAGGAGTTCAATGACCGAGGTGTCCTGGTGGCAGGCGCGCGCTCTCGCGGGCGAGGCCATGGGCGATTCCTCTGGCGAGGAAGTGCCGCTTGCCAATGCCCTCGGACGGACTTTGGCCAGCGACGCTGTGGCCCTGACAGATCTGCCCGGGTTCCCCACAGCGGCGATGGACGGGTGGGTGGTCTGCGGCTCGGGCCCGTGGACCATCGTGGGAACAATCGATACCGGCGCGAGCAATGTGGTGCATCTCGATGCCGGGGAGGCGATGCGGATCGGCACCGGTGGCGCTGTTCCCGCTGGTGCGACAGCGGTCATTCCCTTCGAAGCTGCGACGGTGACCGATAGTCGAGTGATCGCTGATGCCTCCGACCGGACGCACATTCGAGTGCGGGGCGAGGAGTGCGTCGTGGGCGACGTTCTCGCGCAGCGAGGAGACGTGATCAATCCAGCGCTGGTGGGGTCACTGTCCGCAGCAGGAATCGACGACGTCGCCGTGGTCCGACGTCCATTGATTTCCGTGCTGGTCCTTGGCGATGAAGTCATCCGTGCGGGAGTACCGACGACCGGCCAGGTGCGCGACGCACTGGGCGTTCAGCTTCCCGGATGGATACGCATGCTGGGTGGCGAAGTTGTGTCGGTACGCACCTGCACCGACGACCCGCAGGAATTGGCCGACGCACTTCGATCCTCCTCCGGCGAAGCGGACATGACCGTCGTGACCGGTGGAACGGCCCGGGGTCATCGGGACTTCCTGCGTTCGGCCCTCGAAGCTCTGGGCGCCATGATGATCGTCGATGGCGTCGCCGTCCGCCCGGGGCACCCGATGATGTTGGCCACGCTGGACGGCACGCCGGTGGTCGGTCTTCCCGGCAATCCGTTGAGCGCACTCGTGGCGACGGTGACGTTGATTCAACCGAGTTTCGACGCATGGTTCGGCAGAGCGCAACGAGACCTACCGAAAGTTGCGATGGCCGAAGGTGTCGCCCCGTCGAGCAGACCGCTGACACGCCTCATGGTGGGGCGCCGAGAACTCGGTGGCTTTCGACAGGTAGAACGAGTCTCATCAGCGATGCTCCGAGGCATCGCACACGCGGACGGATGGGCCGTCGTGCCGCCACAGGGAGTTCACGCGCACGAGGCGGTGCCGTGGATACCCGTTCCTTGGATGCGACGCACGGATGATCGGTAGGTACGACGAGTAGGCCACGCGTCTATCGCTATTCGTGAGTTCTGGCAGGCTTCGCGCATGACCTCGAGCATTGTCTGGTCGCCGGACCAGGAGTCGGGCGCGGCGATGCAGCGGTGGTTCAAAGCATCGGGCACCTCCGACTTTTCTGCCGCTCACGCGGCCAGCCTGAACGACCTCGACGCCTTCTGGTCGTGGGCATGGGACGAGTGCGGAGTCGTCGGGGAGCGCGGGAGTCGTGCGGTTGTCGGGCCGGACGACCCTGCAGCAGCGACATTCTTTCCTGATGCCCAACTCAACATCGTCGAGACGCTGCTGGCCGGTGAGCTGGCGGCCGAAGTGCTTGTCGGTATCGATGAAGCCGGATCACGCCAGTCCTGGACGCGTGGAGAACTTCGTTCGGATGTGGCGTCCGTCGCAGCGCGAATGCGACGCGCGGGAGTCGAACCGGGCGATCGGGTGGCTGCTTGGGCACCCAACGTTCCCGAGGTGGTCATCTGGGCGCTGGCAGCACTATCCATCGGCGCTGTCGTCAGCACTGCGTCACCGGACTTCGCACCCGCGGGGGTGATCGATCGATTCGGTCAAATCACGCCGCGGTTGCTTCTCGTCGGCTCGACCTACACCTACGGCGGTCGGCAATTCGACATGCGCGGATCCATCGATGATGTGCTCGCAGGTTTGCCGGACGTGATCGACGTTGTTGTCATCGGTGACGCCTCCGACCCACGCCATCACTCCTGGAGCTCGTGGGTGTCGGACTCACCGCCGTTGGAATGCATTCGGGTCGGGTTCGATCAACCGGGGTTCATTCTTTTTTCCAGCGGCACCACCGGTGCACCGAAGTGCATCGTTCACAGCGCCGCGGGGGTGCTACTCAAGGATCTCGCTGAGCAGCGCATCCATCTCGACATCACACCGGGTGATCGTGTCTGTTACTACACCACCGCCGGGTGGATGATGTGGAACTGGCTGGTCATGGCGCTGGGCACGGGCGCCACCGTCGTCCTTGTTGACGGGCAACCGATGTATCCGGAGCCGGACAGGCTCCTGCGGCTCGTGGCGGACGAGAAGTTGACCTTCCTCGGTGTCTCGGCCAAGTACATCGAGTCGCTGCGCCAGCACTCAGTCTCGATGGCACCACACGAACTCACCTCGCTGCGAACCATGGCCAGCACGGGATCACCCTTGGCCCCCGAATTGTTTGACTACGTCTACGAGCACGTGTGTCCGTCGGTGCACCTCGCCTCGATTTCCGGGGGCACCGATATTTGCGGATGTTTCGTTCTGGGAGTGCCCACCGAACCGGTGCGTCGCGGGGAAATTCAGGGACCAGCCCTCGGCCTGGACGTGCGGGCGGTCGACGATGTTGGAGCCGATGTTCCTGTGGGGGTCCGCGGTGAATTGGTGTGCGCGACGCCGTTCCCCTCGCGGCCGATCGGTTTTTGGGGGGACGACGACGGATCGCGTTTTCGCGCGGCGTACTTCGAGCGTTTCCCCGGAGTCTGGGCGCACGGCGACTTCATTTCTCGTAGCGACGCTGGCGGCTTCGTCATCCACGGTCGCTCGGATGCGACATTGAACTCCGGTGGCGTTCGCATCGGCACAGCAGAGATCTACCGCGTGGTGGACGCTCTTGCGGATATCGAGGAGTCCATCGTGGTCGGCCAACGCGACGGTCTCGACACCCGCATCGTGCTGTTCATTGTCCTGCGCGAAGGAGCGAACCTCGACGAAGAACTGCACCAACAGATCTGTCAAGCCCTGCGGTCGGCGGCAAGCCCTCGCCACGTACCGGCTGAGATCGTCGCGGTGCCCAGCGTTCCGCGCACCGTTACCGGCAAATTGGCGGAACTCGCCGTCACGGACATCGTGAATGGGGACCCAGTGCGCAACACCAGTGGCCTGATCGACCCCTCCGCGCTGGAGGCTTTTCGAGTCTGGGTTGGTAACGAGACTTCACCGACGGCGGGCTGAGTCGTTACTCGTGGGCCGTGTGTCCTGACACCGGCGCCCTGATCGAGGAGCCGTGAGCCCTAGACCCGCGGCGGGGCCGTTGTGCCCCTGGTGAGCAGTTCGGGTTCGAGAACGATCAAGCGATCGTCGATCTGCGCGCCGGCCATGCGATCGAAGAGTCGTTGAGCCGCCACTTGCCCCATCCGATCCAGCGGTTGGGCAATGGTCGTCAAACTCAGGGTGCGCAGAGCGCCGAGGGCGATGCCGTCGTAGCCGATGATCGAAATATCTGCGGGAATATTCAGGCCGAACTCTTGGCAGGCGGCCATCACGCCGAGCGCGGAAATGTCGTTGCTGGCGAAGATGGCGGTGGGTGGTTCTCCGTCGCGTAAGAGTGCGCGCGCCGCTTCGAGACCGCCAAGGTTGGTCAGGTCACCCTCGATGACCCGGGTGAGCGAATCGAGGCCGGCGGCCTGCATTTCTGATCGGTAGATGCGCTCGCGGACGACGGCGGGTTCCAGGGAGCCACCCGAGACATGGGCGATGTCGCGGTGACCGAGATCGAAGAGGTGCTGCATAGCCATGCGCGTCCCCACTTCGTCGTCGGTGACGACCGAATCGATCCCGGGACCGGTGAGATCTTTCAACGTCAGAACGACGATGGGAACTTCGTCCGCGAGTGATCGCACCGTCTCGGCGGGCAGGCGGTGGGAAATGAGGATGAGCCCCTCGACCTGGAATTCGAGCAGTTTGGCCAGCTCCATGGTTTCGAGCTCTGGATCGCGTTCCCCGGACACCAGCATCGTGTTGTAGTTGCGGGAGCGAATCACGGTGTGGGCGCCCCCGAGCATGTCGGGGAAAATGGGGTTGTCCAACTCGGCCATGTTGACGCCGATGGTGCGGCTTCGGCGGTCTGCGAGGCTGCGCGCCGTTGCGTTGGGTCGGTACCCGAGCTCCGCCGCTGCCTTCTCGATCGCCTCCCGGCTTGCGTGGCTCACCTTCGGGGAGCCACGCATCGCGAGAGAAACTAAAGACTTCGAAACCCCCGCCCGTGCGGCGACGTCGTGAATAGTGGGGCGGCGCTCATTCATCGGTGATGGTCCCGACTTCTACTCGTTCACCGGTCAGGGCGGAGCGCTCGCAGGCGATCGATGCCCGGAGGGCCTCGAGGGCTGCCTGCGGAGGGCACGGATTGGGGGCGCCGCCGATGAGATCGACGAACGCGGTCGTTTCGGCGCGAAAGGCCTCCCGGAATCGATCGATAAATCCGGTGTAGACGTCGGTGTTGATACCGATTTCCGGACCGTCAAGTGCGACGAGCGGCGTGCGCGGAGTGATGCCGGCACTTACCGAGTCCTTGGAACCGAAAACCTCGATCCGGACGTCTTGTCCACGCGCATCGTGGCGTGCTCCGGAGATCGACACGGGGATCCCAGACTCGGTTGTTGCGATGATCTTGGTGACGTCGGCATCGTCGAACTCCGCGAAGTCACCTGCGCCGCGGATCGCCCGTGTGGCCTGTACGAACTCAATGGGGGAGTCCGCGATCCACGATGCGATGTCAAGGTCGTGTACGTGGAGGTCGCGGAAAATGCCCCCGCTTCCGGGGATGAAGGTGCGGCCCGGCGGCACGTGATCGCGCGACGCGAGAACCATGTCGTAGATGTCGCCAAGATCGCCGTGGGCGACCATATTGCGTGCACGCGCCATGCCCGCGTCGAAGCGTCGCTGGAATCCGATCTGCATGGGTCCGCCCGATTGTTCGACCGCATCGCAGATTCGCTGCGTATCGGCGATCGTCAGGGCGATGGGCTTCTCGCACAGGATCGGGCGTCCGCGTTCGAGGAGTTGGTCGAGCATGTCGCCGTGTGCGTCGGTGGCCAGCGCCATGACGTACGCGTCCGCCGGAGTCTGCGCGGCTTTCTCCCAGTCGACGGTGCGGCCGTTGATGCGACGAGCAAGATCGTCTGCCCGCGCGGGTGTTCGATTCGCTATCACGATCTCGGATACGCGCGGGTCGGACGCGAGGTCCGTTGCGCGAATGTCGCCCATGCGGCCGGCTCCGACGACGACAACGGTCCATCCTGGTGTTGCCACGTGCGTTCCTTTCGATCGCGGGCGGGGCTTTGCGGTCGCGGTGGGTAGGTGTTCGTCGCTTGCCGGTAGAGGCCATAGTGTGACACGATCACTGCGCATTTTGGAGCGTTCCAAGGAGTCCGCATGCCCGCCCATAGGTCTACCGACGTCCCCGACGTCATCACGGTTGGGCGCGTGAGCGTTGACTTGTATGCCCAGGAAGTGAACGCCTCCTTTACCGACCCGCAGACCTTCCGAAAGTCCATTGGCGGCAGCCCCACCAACGTGGCCGTCGCGGCGGCTCGCCACGGCCACCACGCCGCCGTCGTCACCAAGGTGGGAACGGACGCTCTCGGCGACTACGTCATCGCGCTGCTCAGCGAGTGGGGGGTGGATACCCGGTACGTGGGCCGCGACGCTTCGGCTTTGACTCCCGTCGTGCTCGCCGCCCTGGCGCCACCCGAGGAGCCCCAGATCATCTTCTACCGGGGTCAGGCTGCACCGGACACAACGGTGACCCAAGGCGAGGTTCCCGTCGACGATGTGCGCGAGTGCCGGGTGCTGTGGATGAGCCAAGGGGCCCTCGCGCTCGGGGCAACAGCGGAGTCGTCCTTCGCGTGGCTGGAACTGCGCGGTAGATCCGACGATCGAGACACGGTTCTCGACTTGGATTACCGACCGACGATGTGGTCATCGGTGCACGAAGCTCGAGTTGCAGCCCAGCGCGCGATCGCGCAGAGCAGCGTGGTGGTGGGCAATAGGACCGAATGTGAGATGGCTGTCGGTCTCGACGAACCGGACGCGATAGTCGACGATTTGCTCGAGCGTGGCGTTCGATTGGCCATTGTGAAACTCGGCGGTGGCGGTGTACTCGTTGCCGACAACAGTGACAGAGTGCGCATTGATCCCCTCGACATCGATGTGCTGTGCGGGCTCGGCGCTGGTGACGCTTTCGGAGGGGCGCTCGTGCATGGTCTGCTGTCGGGGTGGGACCTCGAGCGCATCGGTCGCTTCGCGAATGGTGCGGGAGCGTACGTGGCGACGCAATTGACCTGCGCGGATGCGATGCCGACAACAACGATGGTGGATGAGGTCGTGGAACACGGCGGCACCCGGGGATTGCAGGAGTGAGGGCGATGGAGAATCAACTCGACAGGGCGGATTACGCGGCGCTTATTGAAGCACGTGTGCGCGCACCGGAGTCGCTGCAGTCGGCGCTTAAGGGTCGTCGCCGTCGCGAACTGGTCGGTGACGACGGCAATCTGCTGATCGTCGCGGTCGACCACACGGCTCGCGGCATGTTGGCTGCTGGGTCAGATCCGCTGGCGGTTGCCGATCGGTACACCCTGCTGGACCGCGTGATGAGGGCACTTCGGGTGCCGGGCGTGGACGGTGTCATGGCCAGCGCGGACATCTTGGAAGAGCTGGCGTGGCTCGGAGCCCTCGACGGTGTTGTCGCCATCGGCACGATGAATCGCGGTGGCATCATCGGGGCTCGCTGGGAGTTGGACGACCGACTCACCGCGTACGACGCTGACCACATCGAGGAATTCGGTCTCGATGGCGGCAAAACACTGCTGCGCATTGAGGACACCGATGCGGGCGTGGCAAGAACCCTCGAAATGGTGGCGGCACTGTCGACCGAACTCGCGGACCGCAAACTGCTGAACATGATCGAGCCTTTGCCGTATGTCATCGACGACGCCGGCCGGGCACGACTTGATTCATCGACGGAGCGGCTGATCAAGGTCGTCGCGATCGCGTCGGGTTTGGGATCATCATCTGCCTACACCTGGCTGAAGTTGCCCGCGTCCCCGGATATGCGTCAAGTGGCCGGTGCCACGTCCATGCCGATCGTGATGCTCGGTGGCGACCCGGGGGCAGACGCGGCCCGCACCTTCGCCGGATGGAGGGCCGCCATGAACGAGCCGAACGTGCGAGGCCTGGTTGCCGGCCGTGCGCTGGTATATCCCGAAGACGGCGACGTCGAAGGTGCCGTAACGATGGCGGCAAATATCGTCCACCCCAAGCAAGGAGCAACAGCATGAGCAGCGATCGCACGTGGTTCATTCCCGCCGGCAGTGCTCCGGACGGCCGAGCCGATTGTCGGATCACGCCGGAATCTGCCGGATGGACCTACTGCGGAATGTATGTCTTCACGCTACGGGCGGGTGACCCTGCCGAGTTCACGCTCGATGGCGAAGAGGGTGTCTTGGTGTCGTTGTCCGCGCAGAACTTCACCGTCACGGTGGACGGCACGGCCTTCGACATGCAAGGACGCGAAGGTGTTTTCGCCGCCGTGTCCGACTGGATGTACCTCCCGGTTGGCTCGCAGGTTGCTATCGCTGGCGCCTCCGGCGAGGTCGCGATCGTCACCGCCCGAGCCTCGCAGGCGTTCCCGGTGCACTACGGCTCAGCCGACAGCGTTGCGGTCGAGGTCCGAGGCGCCGGCCGCGCCACGCGGCAGGTGACCAATTACGCGACCCCGGACTCTTTCGACGGCGCCCACAAAATCAATGTGTGCGAGGTGATTACGCCGGGAGGCAACTGGTCGTCATGGCCTCCTCACCGCCATGACGGCATCGGCGAGTGCGTGACGATGAACGAGGAGATCTACTACTTCCGCATCGGCCGGGAAGACGGCCCGCATGGCGATCCCACGGGTACCGGCCTCTTCCGCCTGTACACGGTGGACGGCAGCCACGACGAGACTCTGAGCATCGCCGATCAGGACACGTACCTGGTGCCCGAGGGCTACCACGGACCGACCGTTGCCAACCCCGAATACCCGATGTACTTCCTGAACGTTCTGGCCGGTCCCGGGGAGGATCGCACGATGGCTTTCTGCGACGACCCCGACCAACATTGGATCCGGGAATCGTGGGCCGGAGTGGAACAAGACGCGCGGTTGCCGATGACCTCGGCCACCGGACGAGTGAAGAAATAGGTGATTGCAGCCATGAAGAAGAACGTTGGCGTTGCTGTTCTCGGCCTCGGGTGGATGGGCCAGGCGCACAGCAGATCAATGTTGCGTATTCCCTCGCTGTTTCCAGAGCGATCGGTCGATCCCCGGCTGGTGGTCTGTGCGGACACCGAGGAGTCTCGGCGGGCCCGCGCGGTCGAGGACTTCGGGTTCGAGCGGTCGGTGGAGAACTGGGAGGAGGCGGTCAGCGCAGACGACGTCGATGCGGTGTGGGTGACCGCTCCCAACATGCTGCACATTCCGATGATCGAAGCGGCGACCGCGGCCGGTAAGGCTGTCTTCAGCGAGAAGCCCATCGGCGGCAAACCCGAGCAGGCGGTTCGGGCGTACCAGGTTGCTCAGGCGGCGGGGGTCGCCACCGGCGTCGGTTACAACTACCTGTGGGCCCCCTTGGTCATCCACGCGAAGTCCCTGATCGATTCAGGTCAACTCGGTGACATCACGCACTACCGCGGGCACTTCCTGTCGATGTACGGAAGCGACGAGTTGGGTCTGCTGACGTGGCGTTTCTTCATGGATCAGGCGGGCTATGGAGTCACCAGCGACATTCTCAGTCACTCGGTGTCCATGGCGCAGTTCCTCGTCGGTCCGATCGCCGAAGTGACGGGCATGAAGAACAACACCATCACCCATCGGCCGATCGCCCAAGGCGCTGCCGGTCACTACGGTCGAGGAGCTCCGGATGATCCCAAGGGCGAAGTGGAAAACGAGGACTTCGCTTCGATGCTGTGCACGTTCGCGAATGGAGCGACGGGAACGTTCGAGTCGAGTCGAACCATGGTCGGGCCCGAGAGTCAGAATTCTTTCGCCGTGTATGGCACCAAGGGTGCTCTGGAATGGAACCTCGAGACCATGAATGAACTGCGCTTCTACCGGCTCACGGACGATCCAAGTTCGGGATACACAACCATTTACGGCGGCGACCGCTTTCCCTACCATGGAGCTTTCGTTCCCGGCCAGGCCAACGCGATCGGCTTCGAAGATCTTGTGGCGATCGAGGATCACGTGTTCTTGGAGTCTTTGGCTGGTGGCGAGCGTTTCAGCCCGGGCTTTCGTGAAGCCGTCGATGTCGTCAGCGTGCAGCAGGCCCTGATCGATTCGTGGACCTCGCGGGGCTGGGAGCCGGTGGTTGACCTGGCTCCGTGAAGACGTCGTTGGTGAGCGTGCTCGGAGCGTGGGCGTCCTTGGGGGAGAATCTCGGCACCGACAACGGGCGGTAACGACTTGGTAACGCATGGGCGTCGGGGCTTCCCTTCGACCGCGTGACGTAGAACACTCCAGGGATTGGAGCGTTCCAAAACTTAGGTCGCGGGGGTATTCAGTGGTCTGTAGTTTCGGCTCAACGCTGTTCAAAGCAATGCGCCTGACAGGCGCCTAGGAGGTCATTCATGAAGGTTGGCAAGCTTGCCATCGCCGCGGTCGCGGCATCGGCACTTGTGCTGGCGGGGTGCTCGAGCTCCGACAGCGATAGCGCGGCAGAGTCCACGGACGACGCCGCAGCAAGCGAAGATTCCGGCGACTCCGGTGATTCCGAGGACTCCGGTGATTCCGGTGGCACCGGTCCCAAGATCTGCATGGTCACCCACGGTGACGGTGGCGGATTCTGGTCGGTCGCCAAGGCTGGTGCCGACAAGGCTGGCGAGGATCTTCCCGTTCAGTTCACCTACCAGGAGACGACCAACGATGCTCAGCTGCAGGCGCAGTTGATCGAGTCCTTCATTTCCGAGGGCTGCGAGGGCATCGCGGTTTCCGCTCCGAACCCGGACGCAATCTCTGACGCGTTGGCCAAGGCCGACGAGGCAGGAATCTCCATCGTCACCATGAACTCCGGTTCCAAGGTCTTCAAGGACCTCGGTGCGTTCACTCACGTGGGCCAGGACGAGTTCATCGCTGGCCAGGAGGCTGGCCTGAAGTTCAAGGAAGCCGGCAAGTCGAAGGTGCTCTGCCCGATCCAGGAGCAGAACAACATCGGTCTTCAGGAGCGCTGCGACGGCGCCGCTGACACGTTCGGCAACGTCGAGAACCTGCAGCTCAGCGCTGGACTCGCCGACATCGCCCAGAGCCAGGCCGAGATCCAGGCCAAGCTCGAGGCTGATCCGGACATCGACGCGGTGTTCGCTCTCAACGCCGACATCGCCACGCAGGCCGCACAGCCGGCCGCCGAAGCAGTCGGTCGCGACATCATGATCGGCACCGTCGACCTGTCCGGCGAAGCCGTTCAGTCGATCGCCGATGGAGATCTCGCATTCGCCATCGATCAGCAGCAGTACGCGCAGGGCTACATGTCCGTTGTGCTGCTGTACCTGAACCTGATCAACGGCCATGAGCTCGGTGGTGGACAGCCCGTCTACACCGGTCCTGGCTTCGTTCTTCAGGACAACGCCGAGCTGGTCCAGGAACTGGCAGCAAACGGCACTCGCTAGAACCATTGGTGAGGGGTGGAGCCGCAAGGCTCCACCCCTCCACCGCATTTAGGCGCCACTTCTGTCGTTTCCCCGACGGATGGGTCCAGCGCCGGTACTTTCTTCCCAGCACTCAGCACTGATTGAGAGGGCAGATGTCGACAGCAACAGCCGTGGACGAGCGCGTAAACAAGGCAAGCCCCTTGACGCGCCTCATGCGTCGACCCGAAATCGGCGCCCTGATGGGTGCCCTCGTCGTCTATATCTTCTTCGCGGTCGCCGACCAGACCGGAACGTTCTTCTCCCTCGACGGCACAGCTCGATGGACGGACGTCGCCTCGACATACGGGATCATCTCCATCGCCGTGGCACTGCTGATGATCGGCGGAGAGTTCGATCTCTCCAGCGGAGTCATGATCGGTTCGTCGGGCCTGTTCGCGGGCCTGCTGATGACCGAGTACAACATCGGTGTCTGGCCATCCATTTTCCTGACGTTCCTCTTCGCCGCCGCCATCGGCTTCACGAACGGATGGTTGGTCGTCACGACGGGGCTGCCCTCCTTCATCGTGACCCTGGCCATGTTCTTCTCGCTTCGGGGAATCAACCTCGGCGTGACCAAACTGCTCACCGATACCGTCCGCGTCGCCGGAATAGCTGAACTGCCCGACGGCTCCCCTCGACCGGGTTACGAGAGCGCCAAGGCCGTCTTTGCTTCCGACTTCTCTGCCTACAGTTTCCGCATCGCCGTGGTCTGGTGGCTCGCCCTCACCGTCGTTGCAACCCTGGTTCTGACCCGCACACGATTCGGCAACTGGATCTTCGCCGTCGGTGGGGATTCGAACGCCGCCCGCAACGTCGGTGTTCCGGTGCGTCGCACCAAAATCATGCTGTTCATGTACGTCTCCATGTCGTCGTGCCTGGTCGGGATCATCAGCTTGATGCGCCTGAAATCCATGCAGGCCGGTCAGGGTGTGACCCAAGAGTTCATCTTCATCATCGCGGCCGTCGTCGGCGGCTGTTTGCTGACCGGAGGATACGGTTCGGCGATCGGTGGGACGATCGGCGCTGCCATCATCGGAATGGCTTTCATCGGCATCGCCTACGCCCAATGGAACACCGACTGGACGTGGCTCTTCCTCGGCTTGATTCTCTTCGTGGCCGTTCTCACTAATTCCTTGATCCGCCGCCGATTCCAAGGAGCTCGAAAATGACCGAGACTTCCTCACACGAACCAGCCGCTCTCGCTCTCGAGAACGTCGGGAAGCGCTTCGGCAGCGTCATCGCCCTGTCCGATGTCTCGATGAGCGTGCCGAAGAATCAGGTCACCTGTGTTCTCGGAGATAACGGTGCCGGAAAGTCGACGCTGATCAAGATCCTCAGTGGCGTCCACACGCCGTCGGACGGTCAGATGTACGTCAACGGCGAACCCACGACGTTCGGTTCTCCGCGTGAGGCTCTGGATATGGGTATCGCCACCGTGTTCCAGGATCTCGCGACCGTGCCCCTGATGGCGGTGTGGCGGAACTTT
>WLWL01000221.1 GCA_012103605.1 Candidatus Nanopelagicales bacterium | reverse complement strand
ACGAACCCAGAGATGACAAAGAAGATGTCGACACCGATGAAGCCACCAGGGACTGGCAACCCAGCGTGGAAGAGAACCACCACCAAAACAGCAAGCGCCCTCAATCCCTGGACATCTAGGCGCCTACTTGCCTGGGTCTTCATCGTCTGCATCGCTACGTTACGCAATGGTCGTCTTCATCAGAAGCCTTGCCACAAATGAGTGGGGTCGTTGAGAAGTGTCCGATCACTGTCCACCATCGCGGTCGCGATTGCGTCGAAGTCCACGGTGTGGCGCCACCCGAGGTTGAGGTAAGCCGCACGCGAGTCGCCCACCATCTTGTTCGTATCCGAGACTCGGTGATGGGCGCTCGACGTGACCACCCGTTCTCGCCAGTCACCAACACCCGCCGCAGTGAAAGCTTTCTCGATGAAGAACGAGAGCCGGTGGGAAATGCCCGTTGACAACACATAGTCATGAGGAGCCTCGGCCTCGAGAATCAGCCGCATGCCCCGCACGAAGTCCGGCGCCCAACCCCAATCTCGGGCTACTTCAACATCTCCCAGCTCGAGGGTTTCTTGCAATCCCGCGGCGATTCTGGCCGCCGCACGAGTGACCTTGCGGGTGACGAAGTGGTCACTTCGAAGTGGAGATTCGTGGTTGTAGAGGATCCCGGAAACGGCAAAAAGCCCGTCCTCTCTCGCCTGTCGCACGAGTTGGAGCGCCTCTGCCTTGGAACGGGCGTAGGGGCTGTTTGGGGACAACTCAAAGGTTTCATCCTGTGGTGAGCGGTCCGTTCCCTCGAAAATGTGGCTGCTGGAGGCTTGAAAGAACCGAGCAGGACGACGGAGTCCGCCTGCGGCGCCCAATAGCTCCGCCACCGCGTCGACATTGATCCGTTGAACCTCATCTTCGTGGCCCCAGGACTCACCTGGAGCCGTGAATCCGCCAAAGTTATAGATGTGGGTTGGGGAAAAATCCTTGACCACGCCACCTAGGGCAGTGAGGTCTTCCAGGTCTAGTTCCGCGATCTGAATGTCGGGGACGTACCGAAGGAGCCGGGAGTGTGGAGTTCCTGGCTTGATCAGGCCTAGGACATAGTGATTCTCGCGAGCAAGCTGCGTGGCGAGGATGGTGCCGTCTTGCCCCGCCGCACCGGTAATCAGTACGCGCATACGCGGGCCTAAAACTGACCTTCGGGGGCGCCTCCTAGGCGAGCGATGTCTGCATCCACCATGACCTTGGCCAGTTCCGGTGGAAGCACCGTCGCTTCCCAGCCCAATCGCTCCTTGGCTTTCGACGCGTCACCGATGAGCTCATCGACCTCGGTCGGCCGGAGAAACTTTGCGTCGAACTTGACGTATTTCTGCCAATCAAGACCCACGTGCTCAAAGGCGAAAGCGAGGAAGTCCCGAATTGTGTGGGCAGTACCCGTCGCCAGAACGAAGTCCTCGGGGACGTCTGCTTGCAGCATTCGCCACATACCGTCGGTGTATTCCGGTGCGTAGCCCCAGTCGCGGACGGCATCAAGGTTCCCCATCCACAACTCGGATTGCTCACCTTGGACGATGTTGGCCACCGCAATAGTGATCTTGCGGGTCACGAACGTCTCTCCCCGACGAGGTGACTCGTGGTTGAACAATTGCCCGTTGACCGCGAACATGTCGTACGCCTCGCGATAGTTCCGAGTGATCCAGTAGCTATACACCTTTGCCGCACCGTACGGACTACGTGGATAAAACGGTGTGTCTTCGTTCTGCGGAGGTGGGCTCGCCCCAAACATCTCGCTTGTGCTTGCCTGGTAAAAGCGAATACTGGTGTCCACACTTCGGATGGCTTCCAGCAAATTCAACGTAGAGATCCCCGTTGCTCCCGCCGTATAAAGGGGTTCGTCGAAAGAAACACGGACATGAGATTGCGCGGCGAGGTTGTAGACCTCGTGTGGTCGAAGTTCGGATACGAGTTGATGCATGCGCGCGGCATCGGTCACGTCGCCGTAGTGGAGATGCAGATTCTTTCCCGGCAGATGTTCATCGTGGTGCAGGTGATCGATGCGACCGCGGTTGAACGTGCTGGACCGCCTGACAAGTCCGTGAACTTCATAGCCCTTGTCCAGGAGTTGCTGGGCCATGTACGAGCCGTCTTGGCCGGTCACTCCAGTAATGAGCGCTCGTCGGGCTTCCGTCACGTGATTCCACCTCGCGAATAAAGAGCGTGCCGTCGGTCGTTCTCACGACCCAGAGC
>WLWL01000220.1 GCA_012103605.1 Candidatus Nanopelagicales bacterium | reverse complement strand
GCTTCCGCCAATGTCGAGCCCCACGAATGACTTCTTGCTCATCGTTCACTCCTCGGAGGCGTTCGGGTCGGTCTCCGAGGGGTATCGGACCGATCTGTCGCCCCCGACGTCATTCGGGGTGCCTGTTCCTGGGGGCATCCCCAAGGGCTGGCGCACCTGACGGGGTCGGTACGTGCGAGGCCTTTGGGCGAGCCTCTACACGTGCGGTTGGAGGGTGTCGCTGAGCCGGGACCACTCGGCCTCACCGACGGCTGCTGCGACGGCCGCCCTGATGGCCTCGACGGCCGGAGCGAACTCCTGGGGGAGGTCGGCCATCATGGCAATGGCCTCGGTGATGAGCTCCCACCGGATGGTGACGGTCATCAAAAAGGTGTCCCCGAGTGCGATCGCTGACTCCACGAGATAGCCCTCGAGGGCGTACAGATCCGAGGCGTACGCCATTTCGATGGCCGTCGCGGTCTCCCCGGATGCTTCTGCCCCCAGTGCGGCGGTCATCGATTCGACGGATTCTTGCCGGCGATGGGTGATGAACGCTTCGATTTCCAGTCCCCCGGTGCGCCGTCGCACGCTGTCCAGGAGGTCCTTGTCCGAGGGGGCGGGCAAGGAGCTCAGGTCTGCGACATTGGTCCATGCCGACGACAGCGAATTGCGCAACGACGGGTCGGCTGCGGCCACGATGGCAGAGCGTGCACGCTCAATGACAGAGCTAGCAGTCTCCGATGGCCCAGCGCCGGCAAGAACAGCTGGGAGCTGCTCGACGAGATTTTCCCCCAGTTGGAAGAACTTCCGCGTCGGATACCGGGCCAACACGGTGCTGTGCTCCCACAACACCGCCTCAACGACACTCGTATCCGCGCCCCACGCGAGCGAGATCGCTCCGACCACATTCCCAGCCGCGGCCTCACGTTTCATCCCGGACGACAGGATGGCCACGTTCGACTGGAAGCGGCTATAGAGCTCTTCGTCGGACAACGGCACGGGGATCAACGCTCATTTCTCATTGGTGATGACCCGTCAGACTAGCCGAGCGCGGTGCTGCGCATCGCAACTCGAGCTCCTTAGGTTCGCGCGTCCGTGAAGATTTCAGGGTCTGGCGGATCTCTTTCCGAACATCACGTGGACGTGTTGGTGGAAGTGTCGGTGATCGTCTGACCGACGGTGAGGCCATCGCTTGTTTCGATAACGAACTCGATGACTGCCTCGTCGAATCCGCCTGGTCGCGTGTACGAAACGGTGCCCGCACTCGTGTCTGCCGTCACGCTTCCTGCGCCGGTCAACATCCGCACATACAACAACTGACCACCCTCCGGAACTGGAGACCAAGTCAGAGTGCTGCCATCTGTCGCCGTCGCGTTCGCGGTCGTCAAGGCGGGCACGTTCGCCTTGGCTTCGAAGTCTCGCCGGACGGTCGTTTCGGACCAGACCTTCGCCTGCCAGGGCTCCTGCGACAACACAGGCATGAAAGGCGGCGGCCCGAGGCGCTTGTAGCGATCGTCGTAGATGATGGAAAAGACCCCGTTGTAACCGGAGCTCTTATCCGTCAAGCGACACCTCGAGTTCTGAGCGAGCGCCCCGACCACCTTGATATCTCCCAATGCGGGAGTCGATGAGTAGTCCTGCAGCGCAAGACATTTGTCTTTGGCCAAGACTGCGACGTTCAGAAGAAGATTCTCCAGGCTGGACTTGATTCCGTTTTGGTTTCCGCCCTTCTTGCTGTCGAGCTTGTAGACATACAGCCAACGATCGGGCACAAGGCCGAGTTGGTTATCCGACGCTGCATCGGGCACTCCCCAGTCAGGCCCACCGTTCGAGGTGGACGCGTAGGTGCGGAGCCTTGCGGAGTTCTCGTAGATGTCGTCGGTGATGACGATGTCTCCGTCGGCCGCGATGGTGTAGCGGCCGGTGTACCCGCCGTCCTCAGCGGGTGCTTCGAGGTACACGTGGCCGTTGCGGCATTGCTCTTCTGGCGTGTCCGTCCATTCGTCGAAGTCTTCCAGCGTTGCAAGGTCCCAGCTGCCACCCTGCTTGTTCGTGTATCGGTACAGGAGGTAATCGTCAGCCACGAGGAGAGTGGGGTACGCGATCTTGTCGTCTTCACCTGCGACCACGTAGTACACGTCACCAGAGTTGGCCGACGGCTGCGCCGCCTTAAGCGCCGCGAGGTCCGCGTACGCGGATGCCGCCGTGTTGAGGATGTTCAGGTTTCGCGTCTTGAAGAACGTCGA
>WLWL01000219.1 GCA_012103605.1 Candidatus Nanopelagicales bacterium | reverse complement strand
TTCACGGCTACGGCCCCGATTCCGTTGGAGAGGCACTGACGCGTGACCAACGCGTCGACCGGATCACCTTCACCGGGGATAGCTCGACGGGGAAAGTGATTGCCGGTGCTGCCGCGGCGAACTTGACCCCCGTCAGTTTAGAGTTGGGAGGCAAGGGCGCCAACATCGTCTTCGACGATGCCAACATGGCCAATGCTGTCGACTGGGCGGCACAAGCCATCTTCCGCAATGCGGGTCAAATCTGTCTTGCGGGAAGTCGTCTATACGTTCAAGAATCGATTTACGACGAGTTCGTGCGCTTGCTTACCGAGAAAGCCGAGCAGATGAAGATCGGTGATCCGCAAGACGCGGATACCGACTTCGGGCCTCTCGCCAGCGAGGAACACTTCACCAAGGTGAGCGGTTACCTTGAGACACTCGACGAAGATGGCGGTCGAGTCGTGACCGGTGGAGTGGGTGACGGTTGGGTCGTCAAGCCCACCGTCATCGTCGACGCACCCGTAGACGCTCGGGTATGTCGCGAAGAAATCTTCGGTCCCGTTGTCGTTGTGCATCCGTTTTCCAGCGAGCAGAACGTCGTCGCCATGGCCAACGACTCCCGGTACGGACTCAACGCGATGATCTTCACCGAGAACGTGCATCGCGCGCATCGGGTCGCGCGGAAGCTGAACGCCGGGACAGTCTGGGTGAACTGCTTCTTCATCCGGGACCTACGGGCACCCTTCGGGGGTGTGAAGGACTCCGGAGTGGGCCGTGAAGGCGGAGACTTCAGTCGAGAGTTCTTCACCGAGCCGAAGGCGGTCGTCATGCAGATCAACGGAGACGACGAGGCGTAGACCTCCGGGCGGTTCAGTCGTTCGTGTCCTCGGCCCGCGCATGGGCCAGCAGGATCTCGCGCAAACTCGGTGCCGGCGCTGGATCGGGTACCTCGACCTCGAGGACGTCGTCGACCAACCGGACCGGGTAGGTCGCCACCCGCACGCGCTCATCTCCCTGTTTCGCACCGTCGGTGAGAGAGAAGCGCCAGAAATGCCCGGGACACGTGACGCAGTCACCCTGCACCAGGCCGCCACTGAGTACCTCACCTCGATGGGGGCAGATGTTGGCGATGGCCCACCAGGACGAGTTCCGATAAGACAGCAGCACAGAATGACCGCCGACCAGCCGCGCGTTGGGCGAGTCTGTGGAGAGTTCTGAAACGCGGCCGACGGTCATCCACATGGCGACATCACGGCCGAAGCTGGGATATGGGCTCCCCGCCAATGGACCAGTCATCGGGTGAGACTTCGTAAATTGCGACGCGGATACTTTCACGCTTCGCGCCCACGGCCTCCTCGACGGCACTGGTGATCTTCGCCATGAGGGCGTGCTTTTGTTCGTCGCTTCGCCCCTCAATCATGGTTACCTGCACAAACGGCATGTGTCCTCCTAAATGCACGAAATTTCGACGGTGCCGAGACGATCAAAGCGCGCGGTGACAACGTCGCCGGGTTCCACCGCCACAGCTTCGGTCATGGAGCCAGCCAGGACGATATGACCGGCCGTCAACCCTTGACCACGTTCGGCCAACTTGCGTACGAGCCACGCAACGCTCGCGGCCGGATGACCAAGAACCGCGGCGCCCGATGCGGTCGCAATCAACGACCCGTTCTTCTCGAACACGCAGCCGGTCAGGCGCATATCGAAGTCGGTCGGGCTCGACCCCTGCCCACCGAGAACGAAACCGGCGCACGAGGAGTTATCAGCGACCACGTCAGGCAGAGTGAAGGAATACCCCGCGAAGCGAGAATCCAAAACGTCGATTGCCGGAAACACCAACTGCGTCGCCGCAATCACCCGCGCAGCCGAAACATCCGGACCGGATAGATCCTCCCCGAGAAGAAAGGCGATCTCGGGCTCGCAACGCGGCTGGATAAATCGATCACAGACCAAAGGTTCGCCCGTGTCGATATGCATGTCGTGACTGAGCCAGCCATAGAGCGGCTCGTCCACGTTCATCTGCTCTTGCTTCGCCTTGCTGGTCAAGCCCAGCTTCGCCCCCACGATCACTGCACCCGACGCCTGCCGAGCCTCGACGACCGAGTCCTGAATCGTGTACGCCGTATCGACGTCCAGGTCCGGGAAGTCGTCGGTCAGGGGAGTGGTGGCGACCCGGTCGGACGCGGCTCGAATCAGCCGCTCGGCCAGCTCTGTCTTGTTCATTCGTTCGCCTCCGCATGCTTTCG